>CAZOSI010000120.1:0-1712 GCA_964582485.1 uncultured Novosphingobium sp. | reverse complement strand
TTGCCCTGCGGCTTCCAGCGATGCTGTGCCTGCTGCTGGCCTGCCTGCCGCTCTATTACATCCACCGGCTGCTCCGGCTGCACAATCCCTGGCCGCGGGTGTTCCTGGGCGGTGTCGGCTGGATCGCCGGGGTCGAAGTGACCCATAAGGGCGAGAAGATGCACCGCGGCGCATTTCTGCTCGCCAACCATGTCAGCTGGATCGATATTCCCGCCCTGGCCGGAGCTACCGGAACCGCCTTTGTCGGACACGACGGCCTTGCCTCGATGCCGCTGCTCAAGTCGCTGTGCGAAATGAACGATACGGTGTTCGTCGCCCGGCATGACCGGGCCTCGGTAGCGCACCAGATCGAGGCGGTGCGCACCGCGCTCAGCGATACTGGTGCCCTGACGATCTTTCCTGAAGGCACGACCAGCGACGGGACTGGCCTGCTCCAGTTCAAAAGCTCGCTGATCTCCGCATTGGAACCGCTCCCGTCTGGAATTGCCGTGCAGCCGGTTCTGCTCGACTATGGACCTGAAGCGGCCCGGATCGCCTGGGTTGGCGAGGAACACGGGCTCGGCAATTTCCTGCGGATCCTGGCGCGCGGCCGCGCGGTGCGACTGACCCTGCATTTCCTGCCGCCGCTGTCCGGCGCGCAACTGGATAGCCGCAAGACGATCGCTCAGGCTGCGCGTGAATCGCTGGCCAGGGAACTGGCCAGGACGCAGTGACCAAGCCCGACACGCTGCCCGCCTTCGATTCCGACGAAGCCATCCCCTTTCACGCGGCAGGCACACGGCTGCCGCTAGGACTTGCAGGTGAACTGCGGATCTGGGGCCGATCGGCCCTTCTCGCACTGGCGCTGGTCGTGCTGGTGCCGCTCCACTACCTGTTTCGCTGGATCAAGTACGGTTCCCCTTTCCCAATGTATTTCCTTCGCTGGGCTACCTGGGTGATCGGGGCACGCGTCAAGGTTCACGGCGTGCCGCTTAAGCGCGACGTTTTCTTCATGCCCAACCACGCTTCGTGGTTCGACATCCCGGTGCTGGGCGGGATCACTGGCTCGGCCTTCGTTTCGCGCGCGGAAATCGCTGACATGTGGATGCTCGGCTGGATGGCCCGGCTCAACCGCACGATTTTCGTGAAGCGCGAGGCAAGGATGGCCATCGCCGAGCAGATCAACGACCTGCGCGAGGCTGTGGCCGATACCTGGTCGGTGGTGATCTTCCCGGAAGGAACCGTCACCGATGGCCATTCGCTATTGACGTTCAAAACCTCGATGCTGCGCGTGCTGGAGCCTCCGCCGCCCGGCATGTTAGTCCAGCCGGTGGTGATCGACTACGGGCCGATTGCCGAGTGGCAGGCCTGGCTCGACCGCGAAACCGGGATCGGCAACGCCCGGCGCCTGTTCGCCCGGCCCGGGACCTTTGCAGTGCATGTTCATTTTCTCGATCCATTTGATCCGCACGATCTGGGAGGTCGCAAGGCGATCGCCGCACAGGTTCGCCAGCAGATCGAAGAAAAGTTGATCGCGTGCCTGGGCAAGCCGCTGCGCCCGTTCCGCTATGACTTGCCGATGGTGGGTTATGTGGCGCCCAAGCCGGAACAATTGGATTCCGCCTGAAGCGCCGCTATAGGCCGCTGCGCATGCACCCCACCCCGCCTCCCAGGACCTACCGGGTCAAGAGCTTCGGCTGCCAGATGAACGTCTATGACGGCGAACGCATGGC
>CAZOSI010000119.1:0-10085 GCA_964582485.1 uncultured Novosphingobium sp. | reverse complement strand
TTACCGCACAGCGCACCAATCAGCGCCTGCAGGACGTGCCGATCGCGGTCAGCGCCTTCAACACCGAAGCGCTCGAAAAGCAGCAGATCAAGAACACGTCCGATTTGCAGCTGAGCCTGCCCAACGTCACCTTCACCAAGACGAACTTCACCTCATCCAGCTTCACGATTCGCGGGATCGGCGATCTTTGCGTCGGCACGACCTGCGACCAGGCGACCGCGATCCACATGAACGACGCGCCGCTGTTCAGCACCCGCCTGTTCGAAGGCGAGTTCTATGACCTTGGTCAAATCGAAGTGCTGCGCGGTCCGCAGGGTACGCTGTTCGGCCGCAACGCCACCTCGGGCGTGGTCAACATCCGCTCGGCCCGCCCGGACCTCACCGGGATGAGCGCCAACGTTGAACTGGAATACGGCAACTACAACAGCGTCAAAGCCAAAGGCATGGTCAACGTGCCGCTGGGCGATGTCGCCGCAGTGCGCGTGGCTGGCTTCTATCTGAATCGTGAAGGCTATACCCAGAACCTGTTCGACGGTTCCAAGATCGACGATCGTGACATGTTCGGTCTGCGCGGCTCGATCCGGATCGAGCCCAGCTCTGGCACGACCATCGACCTGATGGCCCAGTACTTCCACGAAAAAGACAACCGCATGCGCATCCAGAAGCAGATGTGCCAGCGCGACCCGACCGGTGTGATGGGCTGTTTGGCCGCAGAACGCCGCTATGAAATGACCAATGCCAACTCGACCTTCGTCGGCGTGCTGACCTCGTCGCAGTTCCTGGCGGTCAACGGCATCCCGACGGCGTTTGCGCTTGGCAACCTGTACGGCAACGACAACTATTTCTGGAACGCCAATCGCACCACACCGACCGGTCCGGTCAACCCGGCTGATCCGCGCGTGGTCAACACCGACTTCACCCCGCAGTATTATGCCAAGGAATGGATCGTCCAGGGCTCGATCGAGCAGGATCTGGGCGGCGGGCTCAGCGCCAGGCTGCAGGGCAACTGGCAGGATGTCACGGTTGATTCGTCGCAGGACTACAACCTGTCGGTCCAGGACCGTTCAGTCATGGCCGGCGGTATAGCCACGCTGAACAACGCTGCTGCCGGCCTGCTTCCAGGCCTGCCCGCTTCGTTTTTCACGCCGATCCGCAATGCGATCACTCCGAACGGAGCAGCTGGTTTGCTTTGCACGTCGCAACCGGAAGAAACCAATACCGGCGCCTACGGTGCCACTCCGCTGCGCAACTGCGCGATGACGCCGCTCGATTATGACCGGTCGAACTCGCACAACACCAGCTGGACTGCGGAACTGATCGTCGATTCGAAGTGGGACGGTCCGTTCAACTTCCTGCTCGGCGGGATCTATGGCCAGCTGCACCTTGACGAGAACAGCTACTACGTGAACTCGTTCGGGATCGACTACCTCACCGGTGTTCTGGGGACGTTCAACGCACTGGGCCGTCAGGGCCTGGCCGCAATTCCGGGGGCGGTGCCGCCGCCGGCCGGCTACCTTGGTTCGCCGTTCTACCGCAGCAATACGGACGATCTGAAGATCAAGACCTATGGTCTGTTCGGCGAAATGTACTATGAATTCAACGATAGCCTGAAGCTGACCTTGGGTGGCCGTTACAACCACGACGAAAAAACCGTTGTGGCGCGCACCACCCTGGCGAACTTCCTGGTGCCGTTCGGTACGGCTTCACAGTTCAACTCGCCGTTCCAGTATGGCTACAACGTCACCGGTGCTCCGGCGACTTCGCGGCTTCAGCCATTCGATGCCGATCCAGCCACGGTCTGTTCGATCAACGCCGTCGGCGGTTCGACCACTTCGGGTACGCTTTCGCCATCAAACCTGACCGGCTGTGAACCGTGGCAGATCCGTTCGGTCAGCTTCAGCGAGTTTACCGGCCGGGCCGTGGTTGACTGGCAGGTCACTCCGGACAATCTGCTCTACTTCAGCTATTCGCGTGGCTACAAGTCGGGCGGGATCAATCCGCCGCTTTCGCCGGTATTCGCGGTTTCCGACAATTTTGCTCCGGAATTCGTCAATGCCTTCGAAATCGGTTCGAAGAACACCTTTGCCAACGGCAAGGTCACGCTGAACCTGACCGCGTTCTATTATGACTACAAGGATCTCCAGCTTTCGCGCATCGTTGCCCGTACCTCGGTCAACGACAACGTCGGTGCCGAGATCTACGGCCTGGAAGCCGAAGCGGTCCTCCGCCCGGCACCGGGGTTGACCATGAATTTCACGGCCAGCTACCTCCATGCCGAAGTGTCGCAAGACAAGCTTCTGGCGAACCCGCGTGACTTCGGTGCGGGCCGTGCCGATGCGGTGATCCTGAAGGATATCACCAACGGTGCGAACTGCGCGGTGGCTCCGGTGGTTGCGGGTAACGCCGCTGGCACCAACCAGCTGGTTACGCTGTTCAACGCCGGGCTTGGTCTGGCCGGTCCGGTATCGTTCGGTGCAGGTAGCGGACTTGCCTCGAACGGTGCCTTCAGCATCTGCGGTGCCCTGCAGAATGCGATCGGCGTGGTCGATTCGGCAGGCGTGCTGGTCACGGCTCCGAATGCCGGCCTTGCCGGTGTGTTCGGGACCCAGGCCAACGGCACCCTGCCGTTCCTGCTCTACTCGTCGGGGATCCTCACCAACATCAAGGGTAACAAGCTGCCTGGCGCGCCGGACTACAAGTTCTCGGCCGGCGTGCAGTACGAAGCCCCGATTGGTGACATGACCCTGACCCCGCGCGCGGACTTCGTCTATACCGGCAAGTCGACCGGCAACATCTTCAACGGCGCTGTCAACGAGATCCCGAGCTTTACCCAGGTGAATGCTCAGCTGCAGCTCGATGGCCCGGACAAGAAGTGGTTTGCCCGCGTCTGGGTGCAGAACCTGATGGACAAGGATTCGATCACCGGTCTCTATGTGACCGACCAGTCCTCGGGTAACTTCACCAACATCTTCACCCTCGAGCCGCGCCGTTATGGCCTGACTGCGGGTATGAAATTCTAAGGACAAGTTCTAAGCACTCCTGGGAGGGATGCTTGATCTGGGGCTCCGGACATTGTCCGGGGCCCCTTTCTTTGCGCGGCTAATTGCGACACAAAAAAAGCGCCCCGGCCGGGAACTATGGCCGGGGCGCAGCGGGGATCGGGACGAATGGTTGGGTTTGATTTTCCTTCCAGGAACGTACGCCCGTTACCAGGCGCAAAGCCGGTTTTAAGGCGGCATGCCTAAGGCGGGGTAGGGGTCGGCCTAGGCGCTTTCCCTTACGGCGTCAGGCCACCAGCGACGCCTCGATCGCGATCCGGATGGCCTCACTGGTATGGTGGGCGCCCATCTTGGTCAGCATGTTGGCCCGGTGAATTTCAACCGTCCGCGGACTGATCTGGAGCCTTTCGCCAATTAGCCGGTTGGACAGCCCGCCCGCCACGCCTTCCAGCACTTCGCGTTCACGCCGGGTCAGCTTCTGCACCCTGCTGCGGGCCCGGGCCTCGCGCAGACGCAAGCTGCCGATGCTTCCTGCGGCGCTTTCCGCAAGCGCGATTGCGGTCAGGATCCGGGCGGTGTCACAGGGCCATTCGAGGTAGTCGAGCGCGCCAGCCAGGACCGCCCGAACAACGCGGCCGGTATCGGGTCCTTCGGAGAAGGCGATCAGCGGCAGCCATTCGCCATGGTCGGTCATGTGGAGGATCAGATCTTCCACGGCATGGCCATCATCGGCGACCAGGATTGCGCCGCCACGCGGCCAGCGCATGGTCAGTTCGTCGATATTCTCGAACGGCTCCACATGGATCGATCCTGCCGCCAGGGCATGGCTGATCGCGGCGCGGCGACGAAAATTTCCGTCAATCAGGGCAAGGTTGCGGCGTCGTTCCATCGGTGTCTCCCTAGTGATTTCCGCCTAGGGAATTAGGCCGATGTCGGGCCGCCTGCGCGCCGACTTGGATCGAAACTCGAACCTTAACCTAAGGGTTATCCCGGAGCTGATGGGCAAGGTTCCCGCAAGGTCCGGTGGTGATGACATATCCATTTTGGATATTATCCCGGGCGGGCGGCATGGCTGCGAAAGGCATCGGCGATTTCGCTGACGTCATGCCGTAGCGCAGCCAGCGCATCGCCATCGAAATGCAGCACGCTGTCAAGGACGGTTTTGCGGGCACCTTCGAACAAGGTCGAAAGCGCTCCGGCGATCGGCTGGTTTTGATCGAGTCCCATCTGCAGTGCAGTGAGCGCCGAGAGCGCGCGGGTCAGGCTGGCGCTTTTGGCGGCATTGTCACCCCGGGCCTGGGCGTGGATCGCGGTGCCCAGCGCGCTGGCCAGTTGTTCATAGCAGACCAGCACCAGCTGGACCGGATCTGCCCCTGCGACGCGGGCGTCGAAATCGACCTTGCGGTAGGCTTCCTGGGGTGAACGAAGGTACTGCATGTCAATTGCCCTTGGCGTTCCATGCGTCGATCTGGTTCTGCAGGAACGACAGAGTTGACTTGGAGCGGGTGACCCGTCCTTCGGTGCCGGAGAACTGGACTGACAGTCGCGCGCGGAGCTTTTCCTGGGCTTCGGCCAGTTTGCCAGCTTCTTCAGCCAGGCTCCTTTTCTGCGCATTAAGCCGGGTGAGCGACCCCGCCAGCGTGCCGGGATCGGTTGCGGCGGTCAGACGGCGGCCTAATTTGTCGAAGCTGGCATAGACCCCGAATAGCCCGGTGGTAAACATAGCCGCCACGCCGTCGGGCGAGGCTTTCTGGGTGGCGGTCAACCGCGCGCTGTCGAGCCGGAAGGTACCGTCTCGATTGGTGGCGAGGCCGAGATCGGCCAGCGTCGTGGGATCGCCCCCAATGGCACCTGGCATTACAACTGTACTCGCCAGTTGCGAAAGTGAACGTCGCATGGCGCGGGCGCCGTCATCGCGGGCCAGGTCTCCCGATTGCGGGTCGGTCTGGCTGTTCAGTTCGCCCGCCAATTCGTTCAGGGCGGAAACCAGATCCGACATAAAGGTCGAAACCGCCGCGCCAGGATCGGAAAAGCGGATCGTGGTCGGGGTGCCGGAGTTGGTGCCGGTAAGGGTCAGGTTCAGACCGGGGACCAGATCCGTGATCGCGTTGCTGGAACGGGTCATCGCCAGGCCATCGAGCTTGAAAGCGGCATCGACTGCGGTTGCGGTGAGCCTGTCCGGGGCGCTGGCCGGGATCCAGTCAAGCGCGGCCAGGCCTTCATCGCCCACCGTTTCATTCGCCGTGATCGTGAAGCCGCTTGCCGCGCCCTCCTTGCCCTTAAGCATCAGGTGCGCGCCGCCGGTGCCGCTGGCGACATAGGCGTTAAGGCCGATGCTGGCCGCGTTGATCGCGGCGGCGACATCGGCCAGGCTCGCGCCGCTGGGGACGGTGACAGTGGCCGGAGACTGGCCAGGATCCGCAGCGAAGCTCGAACCGGAAACGGTACCGAAGGTGAAGGTGAGGGTGCCCGAACCGGTCGGCGCGCTGGGCGATGCGAAGGCCGGGCTGGACAACACCTGGCTGGCGGCGAGGCGGGTGACCTCGAGCGAATAGGAGCCGCGCCCGCTCAGTGTTCCGCGCGAAACCGTCGCCACCGCTGCGTTGCCAATCAGCGGCTGGCTGGAAAGATCGCCCGCACGGACCCGGTCGCCAATCGAGGTCGACAATTGCAGCAATGAACTCTTGAGTGTCGAGGCCGCCGAAATCTGCCGATCGACCGTTTCTGCCCGCACTGTGTTGCGATCAATCCGCGGGGCGAAGGAAGCTGCCGCCAGGTTCTGGGCCAGGCCGGCAAAATCAATCCCGCTGCCCGCGCCAAGCGAGGCGATGATCGAAGATGTCGCAGAGGTTGTGGTGCTGCCCGGCATGATTCGTAGAACGGCAGCACCAGCGCGCGATTAAGAATTTTCCTCAGGCCGTCCTTCGGCATCGAAGCGCAGCGCCACCGGCACTTCGATCGGCGGCATCAGCCGTGCCTCGCCGCGCCGCAGCGAGAAGACATAGGCCAGCACGGCGGCAACAGCGGCATACAGCTCTTCGCGGATCATCTGGTTCTCGCGGGTGGTGAAATAGACCGAGCGGGCGAGGGCGGGGACCTCCAGCAGCGGCACTCCCAGCTCGCGGGCCAGATCGCGCATCGCCAGCGCCTTGTCGCCGCGGCCCTTGGCCAGCACGATCGGCGCGCCCGCCTTGCCCGGATCATAGCCCATCGCGACCGAAAAGTGAGTCGGGTTGGTCAGCACGAATTGCGCCTCGCGCATCGCCTTGGCCACCGCACCGCTGGCATATTGCCGCTGGCGATGGCGCTGGGCAGCCTTGCGCTCGGGCGAGCCTTCTGCCTCCTTGTGCTCGTCGCGCATTTCTTGGCTGCTCATCCGCAGACGCAGGAACCGGCGCAGCCACTGGATCGGCCAGTCGATCAGCGCGATCACCACCAGCCCGGCGGCCAGCGCGAACAGCAGTTCGGTCAGCGCGTCCCAGGCTTGGCGCAAGGCTCCACCCAACGATGCCGCGCGGCCAAGGCCGAGCAGGTCAGCGAGGCTGCCCTTGGCCCAGGCGTAGCAGATCGCGCCGAGCAGCAGGACCTTGAGAATGCCCTTGCCAACTTCGATCCAGCCCTGCGCGCCGAACATCCGCCCCAGCCCGGCCAGCGGATCGAGCCGCGAAGCCTTGGGCAGGGCATTGCCGCCCACCCAGCGCCCGTCGGCCGAGCCAAGCTGGCTGGCGCTGACTGTGACCATCACCGCAAGAGCCAGGGTCAGCAACGGCGGGAACACTGCGAACAGCATGTCGATCATCGCCGCGCCCGGATTGAAGTCCTCCAGCGCGGCGCGGTCCCAGGAGAGGCCACTGCGCAAGGCCCCGGTCATGCGTTCATAGAGCCAAGGTCCGGCGAATTTGAGCCAGGCCGCGCCGATCAGCACGGCAATCGCCGTCGCCGCCTCGCGGCTGCGCAGGACATCGCCCTTTTGTGCAGCCTCGCGGCGGCGCTTTTCCGTTGGGGCGAGGGTTTTCTCCTCGCTCATCGCAACAGCACGGCTCCGGCCTGTTGGACGGCCTCTTCGCTAAGGGTGGCGAACTGGTCGGCATAGAGCGGGGCGACCGCGATCAGTGCGGCGAGGCCTGCGAGAATGCCGGCTGGCAGGCCCAGCGCGAACAGGTTGAGCGCGGGGGCCGAGCGGCTCAGCACCCCGCTGGCGATCTGGACCAGCAACAGCACCAGCGTGACGGGCAAAGCGATCGCAACCGCGGCGACGAACATCTCTCCCGCAAAGCCGACGATCCGTTCAAGCTGATCCGGCCCCAGCCAGGCATTGCCGGGCGGAAACACGGTGTAGCTTTCCACCACCAGTCGCAGCCAGGTGAGGTGCGCGCCAAGGCCGAGGAACACCAGCGTCAGCATCACGGTGAAATACTGGCCCAGGATTGGCGAATGGGTGCCGTTCACCGGATCAGCGCTTGAAGCGATGCTCATCCCCATTGCTCCGCCGATCTGCTCGGCGGCGAGCACCGGCGCGGCGAACGACAATTGCAGCACGAAGCCGAGCGCCAGCCCGACCAGCACTTCGGCGAATACGGCCATCAGCCCGGCCAGGGAAAACAGTGCTGGCGGCACGCTCACCGGCACCCAGGTCGAAACCAGCACGGCAATCGCCCCGGTGATCGCGACCCGCAATTGCACCGGCACGGCGGCGGCGGAAAAGAATGGCGCGGCCAGCAGCGCAGCCCCGATCCGGGTCATCAGGAAGACCAGTTTCCACAGCTCGGCCTCGAGCGCGCCAAACCCGAAGTCCAGCGCGATCACCGCCCCAGGCTCGCGATCTGGGCAAAGATCTCCTGCATGAACTCGCCGACCAGCGCGAACATCGAGGCGCCCAGCACGACCAATACCAGCGCGATCACCCCCAGCTTGGGAACGAAGGTCAGGGTCTGCTCGTTAACCGAAGTCGCCGCCTGGATGATCCCGACAACCAGACCGACCGCCAGGCTAGCCAGCAGCACCGGTGCAGCGACCAGCGCGGTGACCCACAGCATCCGGTCGACTAGACTGAGCAAGGTGGCGGTTTCATCCATGGCGCTACCCGAAACTCGCCACCAGGCTGCCCATCAGCAGCGCCCAGCCATCGACCAGCACGAACAGCAGCAGCTTGAATGGCAGCGAGACGATCGTCGGGCTCATCATCATCATCCCCAGGCTCATCAGCACCGAGGCGACCACCAGATCGATCACCAGAAACGGCAGGAACAGCATGAAACCGATCTGGAATGCGGTCTTGAGCTCGCTGGTGACGAAGGCGGGCAGCAGGATCGAGAACGGGATGTCTTCCGACCGCGCAAACTTCGGTGCCTTGGCCATTTCGGCGAACATCTGCAGGTCGTGCTTGCGGGTCTGGCGGACCATGAAGGCATGGAATTCCTTGCCCCCCGCAGCGATCGCCTGCTCAGCATTGATCGTCCCCGCGGAATAGGGCGCGATCGCCTGGGCGTTCACCTTTTCCAGAGTCGGGGCCATGATGAACAGCGAGAGGAACAGGCTCAGCCCGATCAGCACCTGATTGGGCGGGCTCTGCTGCAAACCCAGTGCCTGACGCAGGATCGAAAGTACGACCAGAATCCGGGTGAAGCTGGTCATCATCAGCAACAGACCGGGGAGCAGCGTCAGCAGCCCCATCATGATCAGCAGCTGAAGCGACAGGGTCATGCCTTGCCCGCCGGTTCCGCCGGTCGCCCCGAAGGCGCGGTCCAGCGCCCCGGGAATCGCGGTTTGCGCGCTCGCCAGGGTGGGGAGCAGCACGGCGGGCAGGGCGAGAAGCCAGCGCTTCATGGCTGCATCTCGCGCGCCGGAGCCTCGGCCAGCCGGGTCAGCCCCTGGCGCGACGCCGAGACCAGTATCTCCCGCCCGTGGAACTCGATCACCGCCAGCTTGAGCGTGGGCGAAAGCATCGTCGTTTCGATGATCCGCACCGCCTTGCTGCCGCCCTGCGCGCCGCTAATCCGGGCCTGCATCTTCTGCGCGAGCTTAAGGCTGCCCCAGGCGAGGCCGGCGATCAGCGGCAGCAGTACGATCAGCTTGAGAATGTAGAACAGCATCAGGCCGCTCCCTCAGCCGGGGCGGTGGAGCCCGCCATTTCGACGATCCGCAGGCCAAAGCGATTGCCTTGTGCGATGATCTCGCCCCGCGCGATCAGCTTGCCGTTGACCATCACATCGAGCAGTTCGTCGGTCAGTCGGTCGAGCATGACTACGCTGTCCTCGCCAAGTGAAAGCACGTCCTTCAGCTTCATGTCGGTGCGGCCGAGTTCGACCGATAGGCGGACGTCGACTTCTCGAAGAAGGTCGAAGCCGCGGGTGTGGATGGTCATCGATGGGGGTCCCTTCAGGCGATCTGGGTAAGCTTGACCGCGACGCGGTCGTCATTGGAGCCGATCGTTCCGCGTGCCAGCACCGCGCCGCCGATGCCAATCGGCACGGCTCGTGCGACTGCGACCGGCAGCACCGCTCCGGGCTCGAGCGCGGCGAGCACCGACAGCGGCACCCGCATGTCGACCAGTGTGGCGGTCAGCGGCAGCGGCAGGTCGGCAAATGGAGCGGTTGCGGGATCGGCCGGGCCTGTGCGGCGCGGAGCGGCGCGTTCAAGCCCGCCAGTGCCGAGCAGCCGGGGCAAATGCTCCAGCGGCAGGGCGACCAGCAGGGTCCATTTGCAGCGACCTGATTCCGACGCGGCGAGTCGCAGCACGGCCAGCCGGGTGGAGGGCAGGAACGGAGCAAGGTCGCCGATCCGGCTGTCACGACGCAGCAGTGCCAGGTCCGGCAGGCCAAGCACCTGGCCGAGTCCTTCGGCAATGGTATCCTCGATGCGTGCGATCAGCATTTCGGCGGAAAGCGGAAAGCGGTCGGGAAGTGGGCCGGAGGCTTCCCCGCGACCACCAAAGGCGCGGTCGACAAGTCGCAGCGCGCCGGTTCCGTCGATTGAGGCGAGCAGGCTGACCCCGCTGACTTCGCTGGCGATCAGGCTGCTCGCGGCCAGCGGACCGATCGCTTCGATCAGGTCGGCCAGGTCCGACTGTTCAGGCTGCCCGGCTTC
>CAZOSI010000118.1:0-10095 GCA_964582485.1 uncultured Novosphingobium sp. | reverse complement strand
AAGTTCAATTGAAGTCCTATTCGGACAAGGTTCGCGCGCCGATGCCGGCGGCTTATGCCAGGCTGTTGGCGGGCTTGAAGGTGGCGAACACCGATCCCGCCAGTCTCAGCCAAAGCGGACTGCTCGGCCCCCATATCCCCGACCTGGATGATCCGGTGATCGTGGTGCCCAAGGGTTATCTGCGCCTAAGCTGCAAAGTCTCGATGGTCAGCATTGCCCTTGTCAATCGTGTCGTTGTCGACGCCAAGCTGATGCAGGATGACGTTTTGGGCTGTGTTCGCAAGACCGAAGACGACCTGGCTTGCATGACAGCCGCAATGGATCACTGGTCCGCCAAGGTTGAGCAGGCCTATGCCGGAAGTGCACAGTTTCCGAAGTGGGTCGATTTCTGGACCGAGCGCAACTTTGGCTTTGTATTGGCCCACGAAGCCGCCCACGCGATGTTTGAAGTGGCGGGCGAATCAATGCCCAACGTGGCAGAAGTGGAAGCTGCGGCGGACCTGCAGGCTGGCCTTGCGACTCTGGTCGGCGGTTCCGAGCAATACATCTATGCCGCCGCCGCAAACTTTGGGGTGTGGTCGGTGCTTGACCCAGCAAAAGACTGGCAAGCCGCTGGTTATCCATCGTTTGCTTGCCGAATGCGCTCGGCAGAAGCAATTATCCGGCGGGTCCACCCCCGTTTGGCCGTGGCTCGCAGTTGGAACGCCAAGTCCGGCAGTTTCCAGAAGGTTTCCCAAGTGGCAGATCTGGATCCCTTGCAGTTACCCCGGTTTCCGCTGACCAGCGATTGCGCCCAGTCGCCCAGTCGTTCGCTTGACCTCTACACGCAAGATTTCGACCGGTTGATCTCAGGCCTGATTGCAGTGCGAAGCTGGCCCAAAAGCAGGGACTTTGAAGCCTTCGATGCCATTGCGGCGATTCCGATCGAGGTGCCTGCGGTAAGGGGCGTCAGGGCGGAACTGTTGGCCGATTGGACGGTGCCCGCCGCTTTCGGCTATCTGGAATCAAACGAAGAAAGCACCAATCGTTCGTACCAGGACCACCGGGATTCAGCCCGCAATGGCAAGGCAGCCTGGGGTGTTCGACTTGGAAAGATGGAGAAGTTGCTAAATCCCAAGGAGATGAATGCGAACGACTTTGGCACGTTGCTAACTCAAATCAAACTGATCCGGGTCCTGTCCAGATCGACCGGCCTGGTAGCAGAGCTGAAGGAGTCAGTCAGAACGCTTGAGCTTTACGCGCCGGGCACAGCCTATCTTTCCGGAATGCGAGGACTTCTCGCCTTTGTGGAAGGCCGCTGCGAGGATATGCTCAAACACACCAGAAAAGCTGTCGAGATCGACCCGCGTCTGGAAGAACAATATTCAATATTTACTTCGTTGGAGCCGCACCAATGCAGACTCGCCTCGAGGCAGCTTCGAGTTTCATAAATTCACAACCTCGCCGCGCGGACAGGCCTGGCCCAGCCTATTGAAATATTTGGCGACATTGCTGTAGCGCTCTTTGGCGCGAAAGCGGTCTGCCAAGGCGCGCAACGTGTATTTTTCATTGATGCAATAAAACAGCGTGATCTCGTCCTTGAAGATCGGATCAATTGTATCCTTGTCGCAGATCTCTTCATCAATGCATGATTGTATCGATGCGTAGAACATCGCCAGGCTATCAATCCTGTCTCGTCCGACTTCCGCAATGATCCGTTCTGAATCCGCCTTCTTGGCCTCTTCATCCCGGCCCATCGCTATTGCGATTCTGCCGTCCTTAAGCAAGGCGGAGATCACGACCCGCGATGTCGCTTCAAATTCGCTGTTCCGCATCGCAACGAATTGCAACGAAGCTTCCCTTCGGCGCTGCTTCTCTGCTTCGGATTTCTGCTCTGAATAGGTGTGCAAGGCAAAGAACACGCTGAATACAACCGCGGCGTTGGCGATGATCCCGAACCACGGCTCAATCGCCTTGGCGCGCTCGGTCCATTGGCCGGCCCTCGCCTTTTTCACCTCAAGGCGCTTTGCAGGTCTTGAGGTTGATCAAGTAGTAGCCGCCCTTGCGGGTGGCAAAATGCGCGATGTTGCGGCGATTGTTCTTGATGCAATCGATCTTCTTCTGATCGAGCACCAGCACCGATTCCACCGGAACTCCTTCCATCTTCACCTTCGATTTGGAACGAAGCGTGGAGCCGGCTTCGCGCCGTGGCGGACAGGATTCAACGTTTACCCTGATCTCGCCCTGTCTGCCTGGCTTGAAATCGTCGATCTTTCTGATCAGGCAATCGAGTGGCCCGCTTTTTACTACCAGAAAGGTCGACGAAGCCTGCGCGCCGGCCACCGAGGCGCTTGATGAGAAGGCAAGCAGTGCAGCTATTTGCAAGGGTCGCAAGGCTTGACTCCGGAACAAACGGACTTGGCTCAAAGACTATTTATTCCGGAGCTTTGCCTGTCAACCCTCAACCCCAGCGGCGCTGGCCGCCGCCGTTGGGCTTCTTGCCGCCAGCAGGCTTGCGGCGCTGCTGGCCTTCGGCGCGTGGCTGATTGTCGCCGCGCGGAGCGGCGCCATCGCGGCGCGGCTCGGCATGGGCGGGGCGGGCCGGGCGGCGATCGTCACGGCGTTCGGGGCGGGCATCGCTGCGCGGCGCGGCGGGACGTTCGCCGCGGCGCACTTCGCCGCGCGGAGCGGCGGCGGCGCGGGCTTGGCGGTCTTCGGCGCTCAGCGGATCGAAGCGCGGCGCGCGCGGCGGACTGGCGCCCAGCGAATTGGGGCGGCTATCGGCAAAGCGTTCGTTGCGGATATACTGATCGCGCGACTGGCCATCGCGGCCCTGTCCGCCGGGGACCCTGCCGCCGGTGGTGCGGGCCACCTTGGGTTTGCGGCCATCGCGTCCGCCGCCACGGGCACCGCCGCGTCCGCCGCCAAGGCCGCGGGCATCGCGTTCGTCGCGGCGGGCGTCCTGCTCCATTTCGGCCGGGCTGCGGCGGGCAGGAGCGGGCAGACGCGCCGCTTCCTGCTGGAAGTTTTCGGGCAACGGCGCGCGCGCCAGGGCGACCCCGGTCAAGCGCTCGATGTCCTTGAGGTAGGCCTTCTCGTCCGGTGCCACCATGGAGAGTGCCACGCCATCGGCCCCGGCGCGCGCGGTGCGGCCGATCCGGTGGACGTACTGCTCGGCCACATTGGGCAGCTCGAAGTTGAACACGTGGCTGACGCCCGAAACGTCGATCCCGCGCGCGGCGATGTCGGTCGCGACCAGCACCGGGGTGCTGCCCTTGCGGAAAGCGGCCAGCGCGGCGGTGCGCTGGGCCTGGCTCTTGTTGCCATGGATCGCGGCGGCGTTGACCCCGGCGGCGCAGAGGTGGCGGACCACCCGGTCGGCGCCATGCTTGGTCCGGGTAAAGACCAGTGCACGTTCAACTTCGCCGCTGGCCAGGCCCTTCTTGAGGCTAATCGAAAGCAGCGCCTGCTTTTCGCTCTGGTTGATGAACACCGCATACTGCTCAACGCGTTCGGCGGTGGTCGCTTGCGGCGTCACTTCGACGCGGACCGGGTTGGAGATGAACTGCTTGCCCAGATCGGCGATTGCCTTGGGCATGGTCGCGCTGAAGAACAGGCTCTGGCGCTCCTTGGGCAGCATCGCGGCAACCCGCTTGAGCGGCACGATGAAGCCCAGGTCCATCATCTGGTCGGCCTCATCGAGCACGAAGATTTCGACATTGCGCAGCGTCAGCGCGCGCTGGTCGATCAGATCGAGCAGGCGGCCGGGCGTAGCGACGAGGATGTCGGTCCCGCCAGCAAGGGCGCGGGCCTGCTTGCCCACCGGCAGGCCGCCAAACACGCATTGCACCGAAAGGTTGAGGTACTTGGCATAGCCGCGCATGTTCTCGGCAATCTGGGCGGCCAGTTCGCGGGTTGGCGAAAGCACCAGCATCCGGCACGATGCCGGGCTGCGGCCCTTGGGAACCTGCGCAAGGCGGTGCAGCGAAGGCAGCGAGAAAGCGGCGGTCTTGCCGGTGCCGGTCTGGGCAATGCCCAAAAGATCGCGGCCCTGCAGCAGCGCGGGAATAGACTGGGTCTGGATCGGGGTGGGATCGGTATAGCCCTTGGCTTCGAGCGCACGGATCAGGGGCTCGGCGAGGCCAAGGTCGGAAAAATAGGACATGAAAATTCTCACAATTTGAAGCGGCGCGCGCGCGGGTATTCCGCTCGACACGAAGCAAGGCCAAATGGCCCGTTACGTTTCGATGCGACCCTGCGTGAATAAGGTGGCTTCAGGTTCGGATCGACCGGGCAATCGGGGCGGCCATTCCGTCGAAGGAGGCCTCACGCTGCGCCGTATTTCCATGCGGAGTTCACCGCAGGGCCGGTCGTGTTGCCGCGCCTTTATGCTGCATTGCCGAAGAAAGCAAGGAAATTGCGTTGGGCGCGCGGTTTCAACCCTGCACGTCACAACAGTGGCAGCCCCGGCCCGGCGTTTGCCGTGACCGGGGCTGCGTGCGACCCTCGGGGGGCTTCGTGGTGGCCGCGGGGACGGCCTGGGTCCCCGAAGGCCGGTGCAGGGCTCAGGTGTGGCCCGGGCCATCGTCGGTGCCGTGACCACCGCGACCGCGATCGTCGCCAGCCGGATCGTCGGTTCCGCGACCACGACGACTGTCAGCGGTCTTGTCATCGGCACCGCGTTGGCTGGCGGTGGCGGTGTCATCGGCACCACGACCGCGGCGGACGTGACCGGCAGGATCATCGCAGCCACGGCACTGGCGGACATGGCCAGCGGGATCGTCGGCACCGCGGCCTTGGCGGGCCTGGGCAGCTGGAACGGCAAGCGACGTGGCAAGAACGGCGCCAATCAGCGCAAGGCTGGAAATCTTCGACATGATCTGTCTCCCATCACAATTGTCAGACCGGGCGGCCGGACAGAGGGGAAACGACGACGATCCAATCTTATTCCCGCGCACCTGAAAAAAGTTGCATGGCCACCGAAGGATGCGGAATAAACGCCTGCCAAGGGCGTTGGATCAGCAGCAATGGTGAAGCTTCGTGCCGTTGCCGTGTTGAATAGCCGCTGCGTCTTCGTGACGCTCCGGATCAGAGGGGAAAGATCATGACCAAGAAATTCATGCTGCTGGCGGCTGCGGCCTGCCTGTCGGTGCCCAGCCTGGCCCAGGCCCAGGAAGCCGCGCCGCCGCCCGCGCAGAGCGACGAGGATCCCGGCGTGTGGCGCCTGACCACCGGGGTGAGCTATTCCGAGGGCGATTACGGCGATATCCAGGATACCAAGGTGATCGCCGCGCCGGTCGGGCTGAAATACAGCAAGGGCGGGTTCTCAGTCCGGGTTTCGGTGCCCTATATTCACATCGATGGCCCCGGCAGCCTGATCGATACGCCCGGCGGCGGTGATACCGGTGGCGGCGGCGTCGATGACAGCGGCGGCAGCAATTCGGGTTCGAACAGCGGCTCGGGCTCGTCCGGATCGAATTCGGGTTCGGGCAGCAGCGGATCGTCCGGCGGCTCGGGCTCTTCGGGCGGCAGCTCCAGCGGCGGCAGCGTTGTCACTGTGCCTGGCGCCGCCAGCAACAAGCGCAGCGGCTTTGGCGATGTCTCGGTGACCATGGCCTATTCGTTCGAATTTGGTGAGAGCACCTTTTTCGACGTGACCGGCCGGGTGAAGCTGCCAACCGCGTCGCAAACCAAGCGGCTTGGCACCGGAAAGGTCGATTTCACGGTTGGCGGCGATCTGGTCCAGGAATTCGGCGACGCAACCTTCTACGTCGGTGCCGCACACAAGTTCCGCGGCAAGCCGGTCGGATCGAGCCTGCGCGATACCTGGAGCTTCGCCGGCGGGATGAGCTATCGCCTGCCTGGCCGGACCTCGATCGGGGTCGATTATGACTGGCAGGAAGCCTCGTTCCTCGGCAACGGCCCGTCGAGCGAAGTGACCGGCTGGATCAACTTCGGCCTGACCCGGCGGGTGCGGATGCAGCTGTTCGCTTCAACCGGAACCAATGTGAACAGCACCGATTTCGCGGCCGGTCTGTCGCTCAGCGTGCGGCTCAACTGAAGCCGGAATAATGCTGGGGAAAGTGAATGGGGCGGCCGCCTAGCGGTCGCCCCATCCTTTTGCGATCGCCGCCTGTTCTGCGGCGGAATCGATCGGGTCGGCAGTGCCAAGCCGGCCATGAGCGGCATCGATTGCCGCGCTGCTTTCGCCTCCGGCCAGCTGGATATCGCCGCCGGTGTGGGGTGCAGCGGCCCTGCCTTCGGCCTCAACCTTCCAGCTCTTGCCAGTCCGGCAGGCGATGCCGATGCTTTCGCCGATCCGATATTCGCGGCACCAGCGGCCATCGGCGGCCTTGGCGGTCAGGACAGGCTCGATCGTCCGGCCATCGGCGAGCCGCGCCTGCTGGAGCGCCGGGGTGGTTTCCAGCGCGAGCGAGAGTCCGCCATCCGGCGCCGCCGCATCGGGCCGCTGGACCATGACCAGCACCAGCGCGAGGCCCGCGGCAAGTGCCCCGCCGACCGGCAGCCAGCTGCGCCGCCACCATTCGGGATTGTCATTGGCGGCGATCGGCAAGGGTTGCGGCTCGGCCAGGCCCATCCGGGCCAGCAAGTCGGCATCGATCGGCTCGTCGGCCAGCGGAGCGAGGGCGCCGCTGATGAAACTGTCGTTGGTGCGCCAGGTCGCGGCGCGCTTGGCCAGTTCAGGATTGCGCTCCAGTTCGGCCTCGAAGGCCCGGGCTTCATCCGGCGTCATTGCGCCATCCAGCCAGGCTGAGAGTCGCTCTTCGAGGGTGGCCTTGTCGGTCATTGCAATGCTCCCCCGCTGCGGCCAACCGCAGCATCGATCCGGGTCCGGGCACGGGCAAGCCGGCTCATGATCGTGCCGACCGGCACTTCCAGCACTTCGGCCGCCTCGCGGTAACTCAGCCCCTCGACCACAACCAGCAGGAAGGCGCTCCGCTGATCTTCCGGCACGGCCAGCAGCGCGCGCTGGGCGGCGGCGAGATCCGAGCGGTTTTCAAGCAGCTCGCGTCCGTCCTCACCCCGGGTCTCGGCGATTTCCTCGATATCGATATGCTGCCCGCGCCTGCTGCCCGCGCGCACTGCATCGATATGCAGGTTGCGGGCAATCCGGAACATCCACGCGTCGACGCGGGTGCCGGCTTCAAACTGGTGCGCGCGGGCCAGGGCGCGTTCCACTGTCGACTGCATCAGGTCGTCTCCGTCTTCACCATGGCCGGTCAGCCCCCGGCAGAACCGCCGCAGCCGCGGCAGTGCCGCCACGATTGCAGCGCGCATAGCCTGGGCATCGGGACCGGGATCGGCCATCTGTTCTCCTGCATAACGACCGGCGCGGCGCAAAATTCCCGCGTCTCATCGCGATTTTTCGCGTTTGGCTTAGGTATTTGCAAGTGGGTTGGAATAAGTTTGCGCGCATTGCGTTAGGTCAACAGCCGCAAGGCTGCTTGGAATGGTGCAGGAAAGGGTTCGATCGTGAAGTTCAAGGCAGGCTCATCGCTGGTGGTTCTGGCTGCTGTTGCCCTGGCGGCAATGCACGCTGCGGCCCCCGCGCACGAACGCGACCCCGATACGGTATCAAAAGCCGATCAGCGGCTCGACAAGGACATGCGCGACATTGCGGATCGCACCGCCAAGCGCGATGCCGACTATGCTGCGGAGCGCGCGAGGATCGAAGCCGATGCCTTGAAAGATCCGCGCAAGGCCGAAGACCTGCAAAAGCTTGACGCCGATTTTGCCCGCGAAACGCAAAAGCTGAACGAGGACGCGGCCAAGGCGCAGGAAGACTTCATGGAGGAGAGCGCCAAAGAAGCCGAGGATCTGGCTGAACATGGCGGGGACAATTCGGGCCACGGCAGCGCCGAATCGATGCACGATCTGGGCGAGAGCGAAGGCGCCGAATTCGATGATCGCGGCTTCCCGGTAAAACGCGGCGAAGTGGTCGGGATCGACCTGTCCCCCGCCACAGTTGCCAAAGCCGAAGCCCGCGGCTTCAAGGTGATCGGGCGCGAGAAGCTGGAAATGCTTGACCGCGAGGTGATCCGCCTTTCAGCCCCGCAAGGGATGGACACGCGCACCGCGCTGCGCGAACTGCGCGAAATTGATCCCGCCGCTGTGATCGATCTGATCCACTATTACGGCCTCAACCTGACTGCCGGGGGCAAGGGCCATTCCGTTTCGGCCAAGAAAATGCCGCGCGCCTCGGGTGACCGGATTGCGATTGGCGTAATCGATACGGCGATCGCGCCGCACGCCGCGCTGCACGGCGCGCAGGTTACCGCCTGGCCGGCGGGCAATCTGGGGACGGCGCCAGTTGCCCACGGCACGGCGGTTGCCTCGTTGCTGGCGTCCGAAGGTCAGGCCCGGATCTTCTCCGCCAACATCTTTCGCGGCAGTGCCGAGCGCCCCTTCACTTCGGCTGACGTGATCGCGGACGCGCTGGAATGGATGCTGCGGACCGACGCGCAGACCATCAACATGAGCCTGGCCGGCCCGCGCAATGCGATCCTTGACCGGCTGATCCGCGATGCCCTGGCGCGGGGCCGCACGATCGTTGCCGCAGCCGGCAATGGTGGGCCCAGCGCGCCGCCGGCCTATCCCGCGGCCGTGCCCGGCGTGGTGGCTGTGACTGCGGTCGACAAGGACCTTCGGATCTATCGCTATGCCAATCGCGGCAACTACATCACGGTCGCCGCGCAAGGGGTCGATGTGCTCGCCGCGCGCGCGCCGGGGGGCTATGCCCGCTATACCGGAACCTCGTTTGCCACCCCGCATGTCACCGGCTGGATCGCCCGCTGCCGTGCCGCCGGATCGCCGGCGCGAACTTGCGAAGCCGCACTGCGCAAGGCCGCCCGCGATCTCGGCACGCCGGGGCGCGATAGCGTGTTCGGGCTGGGCTATCTGAATTAGGGCCTGCCCCCCCCCCCCGCGAAGGGGAGCAGGCTCAGGATGAGCGGGGGCTGGACCCCCGACTGCGCCAGGATGGCGGCCAACGGGAACCGTCATTTTCCTACACCCCCGCCGCCTGCTAAAATTCCGGCATGATGCCGATTTGCAACCTCACCGGGCCGCGCGCTGCGGGTGCTGACGCGGGCTTTGGGCGCGGCGAGGCAGCTGTTGTCAGGACTGTGTCCAAAGTGTCCGCTCGGCCGTTCGGGATCGGCGTTTTTTCTTTGCCTTGGACTGTGGTCCACGCGGTCCAGGCGTGGCGGGCTTACGACGAAGCGATGGCCCCGAACAGGTCGTGTTCGTCGGCATCTTCGATTGTGGCCATGACGATGTCGCCCGCCTTGAGGACGTCTGGCACGTCGCGCAGATATACCGCGCCGTCGATCTCTGGCGCGTCGGCCTGGCTGCGACCGGTGGCGCCGCGGTCGCCATCTTCGTCGGGCTCACCCACCTCGTCGATGATCACCGGCAGGGTCCGGCCGACCTTGGCGGCCAGTTTGGCGGCGCTGATCGCGGCGGTCTTGGCCATGATGCGCTGGAACCGTTCTTCCTTGACCGCTTCGGGCACCGGGCCTGGCAGCATATTGGCCGCCGCGCCCTCGACCGGCTCGAACCGGAAGGCACCGACCCGGTCAAGCTGGGCCTCATCCAGCCAGTCGAGCAGGTACTGGAAATCGGCCTCGGTCTCACCCGGGAAGCCGACCACGAAGCTGGAGCGGATCGCGATGTCCGGGCAGATCGCGCGCCAGGCCTTGATCCGTTCGAGCACCTTGGCCTCGTTGGCCGGGCGCTTCATCGCCTTCAGCACCGATGGCGCGGCGTGCTGGAACGGGATGTCGAGGTAGGGGGTGACCAGCCCCTCGGCCATCAGCGGGATCACCGCGTCGACATGGGGGTAGGGATAGACATAGTGCAGGCGGACCCAGGGCGGGGTGCCATCGGCTGAGCGAAGCTGGCCAAGTTCGCGGGCAAGGTCGGTCATATGGGTGCGGACCGCGCGGTCTTTCCAGCTGCGCTCCTCGTGCCGGACATCGACGCCATAGGCGCTGGTATCCTGGCTGATCACCAGCAGTTCGCGGGTTCCCGCGGCGACCAGCTTTTCCGCCTCGCGCAGCACGGCGTCGATCCGGCGGCTGGCCAGCGGCCCGC
>CAZOSI010000117.1:0-10131 GCA_964582485.1 uncultured Novosphingobium sp. | reverse complement strand
TGGGCCCGCCAGCGCGGAAATACTCTTCCTCGAAGAGCAGCCACTGGATCAGGTCGAGCCCGCGGCCGCCGAACTGTTCGGGCCAGGTGACCATGCCCCAGTTGCCACTGGCAAGCGTGCGCTCCCACGTTACATGCTGGTCATAGCCTTCGCGGCATTCCAGCGTGACGAGCGGCTCCTTGGGCACATGCGCTTCCATCCAAGCGCGCACTTCGGCCCGGAACGCCTCCTGTTCGGAAGTGTAACTCAGGTCCATGGTCAGAACTTCGCCGCCTTGCCGGTTTCGACAAAAGCGTCGCGGCTCTTCTGGCTGTCTTCGTGCATGTACATTTCGAGCGTGAAGCCCTGTTCCCAGCGGTAACCGCGATCGACATCGCGCGGCTCAAGCCCGTTGAGCGCCTCCTTGGCGATCACCAGCGCCTTGCGGCTCTTGCTGGCAATCACCGCGCAGAACGCGCGCGCCTCGGTCACCAGCTGGTCGCGCGGGACCACCTTCTCGACCGCGCCCAGGCGGTAGGCTTCCTCGGCCGGGATATTGCCGCCGGTGAAGAACGCCGCGCGGACCTTGTGCAGCGGCAGCATCCGCGAAAGGTGGCTGGCCCCGCCCATCGCCCCGCGATCGACTTCGGGCAGGCTGAAATAGGCATCGTCGGCGGCAATGATCGTGTCCGATGCGCCGCAGATCCCGATCCCGCCGCCGATCACGAACTTGTGCGCGGCGACCACCACCGGCACTTCGGCATCGCGGATCGCCTTGAAGGTCAGGTAGTTGCCGCGGTTGAGCACAGTGATCCGCTCGGGATGCGCCTGCATCTCCTTGATATCAACCCCGCCGCAAAAGCCGCGCGATTCCTCGGCGGCGCGGATCAGGACGCAGTTGACCTCGGGATTGCTGGCCGCAGCGGTGATGATCGCTGGCAGCGACATCCAGGTCTCGCTGTCAAAGGCGTTGACCGGGGCAACGTCGAACACGATCTCGGCCCGGGGGTCCTTGATCTCTGTTGTTTGGGGCTTTGTCTACTCCTTGTCCTCCCCGGCTGGGGGTGGGGTACCCTCCGCCGGTTGGTGGTGGGGCACAGGCGGGTTTTCCTGAGGGTTCTGGCCAGCAGCGTCGGGAAGAACAGCGCGTGCCCCTCCACCAGCTTCGCTGGTCCCCCTCCCCGTTTCGGGGAGGAAGCTTGCGATCCGTGCGCGCGCTTCGGTTTCGATAGATTGAAGGAGGTCGGCGCAGCTCGGCAGGTCACCCAGCCGCCCGGCGACCACACCGGTCGCCATCAGTCCGTGTTCGGCATCGCCTTCGACCACCGCGCGCTGGATCATCATCGGCGCGGCGGCGGCCATCATGGCCTGCGCCAGCGGCATCTCGCCATGGCTGGTCATGGCCCGCGCGGTGCCCAGCACCTGGGTCCACGACATGCCGGTCTGGCGCTTCATCTCGAGGCCCGCCTCGATCGCGCGGCTCCACATCGCCAGCTTGCCCGAACCTTCGATCCGCCGCAGCAGCGGGTTGAGGATCATGCGCTGGGGGATGCCGTCAACCTTGGTCGAAACCACGATATCGCCAGTGCCCGCCTTGACGTAGGCGGACTTGGGGTTTGTCGGCACCGGACTTTCGGCAGTCATCAGGAAGCGGGTGCCCATCGCGATCCCAACCGCACCATAGGCCAGCGCCGCCGCGAGACCGCGCCCATCGCCAAAGCCTCCGGCGGCAACCACTGGCACATCGACCGCGTCGAGCACCTGCGGCAGCAACACGGTGGTTGGCACCGATCCGGTATGCCCGCCACCCTCACCGCCCTGGACGGTGACCATTTCGCAGCCCAGCTGGACCATCTTTTCGGCATGCTTGACCGCGCCGACGGTGGGGATGCACAGGATCCCCGCATCGTTGAACCGGCCGATCATCTTCGCGTCAGGCCCGCGCCCGAAACTGACCGCGCGGACGCGGTCCTTATTGGCCAGGATGATCTCCACCACTTCCTGAGCACCCGGCTGGAAGCTGTGGAAGTTGACCCCGAAATTGTGCGGGGTTAGGTCCTTCAGTCGGGCGATCGCTTCGGCCAGTTCTGCGGGCTTCATCACCGCACCGGCCAAGAAGCCGAAGGCCCCGGCATTGCTGCTTGCCGCCACCAGTTCGGGCGTGGCGATCCAGCCCATTGCGGTCTGGATCACCGGCAGGCGGCATTCGAGGCGCGTGGTCAGCGCGGTGGCAAGCGGATCGGCCAAGGTCAGCCCTCGCCGAACTGCTTCTTGTTCGCCGCCGCCGCCGACTTGCCCGAAACCCCGGCGATCGAATTGCCGTACATCAGGTCGTTCTGGGCATGGGCGAAATGGTGCATGTGGAACACCGCGTCCATCGCCGCACGCTTGCCGCGCAGTTCCTCGACATGGTTGATTGCCTGCTTCGACAGCCAGTTGCCCAGTCGCGGAGCGCCAGCCAGCTTCGCCGCCCAGGCTGCAGCCGTTTCGCGCAGTTCCTCGCGCGAGACAACCTTGTTGACCATGCCGAACTGATAGGCCCGTGCAGCGGGCATCCGCTCGCCCAGCAGCAGGAATTCCTTGGCCACGCGCGGCGGCAGTTCATAGGCGTGGGCGAAGTATTCAACTCCCGGAATGCCCATCATCGGGCTGACCGGATCCTGGAAGAACGCATCTTCGCTCGCCACGATCAGATCGCAGACCCAGGCCAGCATCAGCCCACCGGCGATGCAGGCGCCCTGGACCATAGCGATGGTCGGCTTGGGGATGTCGCGCCAGCGGCGGCACATGCCAAGGTACTGTTCCTGCTCGCGAGTATAAAGCAGTTCGGCGGCGGGCTTGTTGGTGTGGGTACCAACCATCAGGCGCTTGTCGAATTCATGGTGCAGATCGCGCCCCGGCGTGCCGATGTCGTGCCCGGCGGAGAAATGCTTGCCTTCGCCAGCCAGCACGATGCAGCCTACTGCGTCGTCTTCGACCGCGCGCTTGAAGCAGTCGTCCAACGCATAGGTCATCTGGCCGTTCTGAGCATTGTTGAAGCCCGGCCGGTTCATCGTGATCCAGGCCACGCCGTCCACGACTTCGTAAAGCACCGGCTCGGCGGTTTCGTATTCGGGCGGCGCCGCCTGCGGTTCGACGAGTTCGCGTCCCTTGGTCATGCGGCCCTCCTAGCTGGTGGATTGTCCTTGATTGCCCCGGCCCGGATGCCGTGCGGATCGAGGCTGGCGATAATCGCCAATGCTTCTGCGCCCGGCAACGCGGTTTCACCAGAGACAGCGTCGATCAGTTCGAACCCGGTGTTCTCCTGCGCTTCGGCAAAAGTCACGCCGGGGTGGAGCGAAACCACCCGCACGGCGTTGTCAGGCCCACCGAAGTCCATCACACACAGGTTGGTGACCACGCTGCGCAGGTCCACCGCTGAATAGTTCCCGCCCGGAACGCGCTTGGCCGGGTTATAGCCCACGCCCGAGACCATATCGACTTCGCCCGCCACGAAAACGCGGGTGGTGTGGCTGGGGAAGAAGAAGCTGTTGGGGTGGTAGATTGTGTTCCCCGGGAAGCCGCGCACGCCCAGCATCTGGGTCTTGGGTTGCTGATGTGTGCCGCCAAGTTGCGAGAGGTTGATCTGGCCGAAGCGGTCGATCTGCGTTGGCGTGACCATCGCGTGGCGCCGCCCGGTCCATACCGCAGCATCGAAGAACCGGCTGAACGGCAGATAGCCGGCCGCCTTTCGATCATCATAGGCACGCGGGCCCAGCGGCACCGGCTGTTCGACCAGATAGCATTCGCCATCGGTCATCATCAGTTCGGGGCTATGGGTCAGCTTGGCCAGGCCAGCGGCCAGGCGCGGAATAGGGCCGACGCCGGTGGCGACAACTTCGCCGTTGCCCCGGAAGGCTTCGGAGCAGGCGAAGACGCACAGCTCTGCAAGGGTCACATCGCTCATCAGAATATCGGCAAAGGCAAAGCCTTCACCGCCTCCACTCCGCCAAAACCGGCAAGGTATGTTGCTTCGTCAGCACCGACAAAGCGGTCTTGGACCGCGCTCCAGTCGCCCGGATCCTTGGCGGCATCGGTGTACGCCTTGAGTGCCTTCATATCCCAGCCATAGTGCGGCGGCATCGAGCTCGGATGCGCGCCACCGGGCATCTCTGTTACGCCCGAAATGAATGCGCGTTCGACGATATTGGCCTGGGCTTGTTCCGGATAATGCTCTTCCATCCGGTCAACCAGTTGTTCGCAGCTGACATAGGTCTTGGCCGCTGCGCGGGCGAACCACTCATCGTAATAGACGTCGGGGCCGAATGCCTGGATGTTCCCCCGCCAGTCGCTGCGGTTGACGTGGAGCAGCGCGGCGTCGAGCTTTAGCGCGGGCATCGCGATTAGGGTCTCGGCATCGGCATAGGGCGATTGCACCGTCTTGAGCCCGCCCAGTTCGGCAAGGTCTGTGCCCAGACCCACGCGGGTCGGCAGGAACGGCAGGCCGAAGCTCGCCGCCTTGAGGCCCCACTGGAACATGCCTTCGTCCAGTTCCAGCACCTCGATCTGCCCGGCCTCACGCGCCTTGCGGAACCACGGCTCCAGCGGGATCGCGTCGAGCGAGACGAAAGCAAAGACCAGCTTCTTCACTTTGCCCGCCGCGCAAAGCATGCCCACGTCCGCGCCGCCATAGGCGAGCAAGGTGAGGTCTTTGAGGTCGGACCGCAGGATTTCCCGGACTAATGCCATCGGCTTGCGCCGAGGACCCCAGCCGCCGATACCAAGCGTCATGCCATCGCGAAGTTGGCCGACGATTTCGGCCGGGGTCATACGTTTGTCGAGCTGGCTCATTCCGCAGCCGCCGCTTCCATTTGCGCCTCTTTCATCGCCTTCTGCCAGGCCCATTCATGGCCCCAGATGCTGATGCCTTCGTGCTTGGTCACGGCCCACTTGGCCGGATTGATCACCAGACTGTCGCACCCGATCTCCAGATCGAAGCCGCCCGGGGTCTGGACGTAGAAGCCGACCGTTTCGTCATTGCAATGCTGGCCCAGGCTGGCGCTCTCGGCATAGCCGTGCGCCTTCATCCGGTCATAGGCTTTGCCAACTTCGACCAGGCTGGGATATTCGAGCATGATGTGCACCGCGCCCGAAGGCGGAACCGGCCCTTCGCCGAAAGCGATCGAATGGTGCCGCCCGTTGTCGGCATGCAGGAAAGCAAAGTGCATCGGCGGCGCATCTGGGCCGAACAGGTGGAAGGCCGGCATGTCGCTCTCACGGAAGCCGAGAACATCGCGATGGAACGCCAGCGTCGCCGGGAAGTCCGGAGCCGAGAACACCGCATGGCCCATGCCCATATCGCCGGTGACGAAATGCGGGACCTCGAGCGGCGAGACGAACGGCGCGTCGGTGGTGCTGTCGCCGCAATAGAATTCCAGCCCATTGCCGGCGGGATCGGTCGTGCGGAAGCCTGCGTTGATTCCCCGCAGCGCGGCTTCATCTGCGCCCATCGGCTCGACAGCGCCTCCAACTTCCCGGACCCGGTCAGCCAATGCATCGAGCGTAGCCGCGTCGGCGACTTCGTAGCCAGCCGCCTTGAACCATTCGCGGTCCGACCGCTCGATCCGGAACCGGAACGGCCGTTGGTCAATCCGGTACTGCGCCGCGCCGTCAGCCGCATCGGGCGCGCGCATCACGCCGGCGACCTGAGTTAGGAAATGGTCCCACCGGTCGGGCTGTGCGGTCTCAATCACCACATAGCCGAGCGCTTTGATTCCCATTGCTCTCAGTCCCCTTTCACCAGGTCGAGGAAATAGGGACGCTCGCCCCCGCCATCGACATTGATCCGTGCCCCGCTGACCCAACTCGCCAAATCGCTGCACAGCCACAGCACTGCCCCCGCCAGGTCATCGCCGGTCCCCATCCGCCCCAATGGCATCGACCTTCCGACTGCGGCCTGCGCTTCGGCATCGCCATAGGTGGCTTCAGCAGATTCAGTGGCCATCAATCCTGCGATGATAGCGTTGACTCGGATCCCGGCCGGACCCCACTCCTGCGCCAGGCTCTGGGTCAGGTTCAGCAGGCCGGCCTTGGCCGAGCCGTAGACTGCAGTCCCTGGCGAGGGGCGGATACCTGATACGCTGGCGATGTTGACGATCGAGCCACCACCCTGCGCAACCATATGCGGGTGGGCGGCCTGAGCCAGATACAATGGAGCAATGAGGTTGAGCTTGAGTATCGCATCGATGAACCGCGGGCTTGCGGCTTCAGCTGCGCTGGCCGGAGAACCACCGGCATTGTTGACCAGGATATCAATCCGGCCATGCCGCGCCACAACCGCGTCGACCAGCGCCTTCGCAGCTTCGGGATCGCGGATGTCACTGGCGATGAAGTCGATGCCGGCAGCGAGATCGTCTGCTACGTTGCGCGCGCAGACCACCACGGCGCAGCCGGCCGCGGCCAGCGCCGCGGCAATATCCTTGCCCAATCCGCGCGTGCCACCAGTGACAAGTGCCACTTGGCCGACCAGATCAATGCCAAAGGCCTGCTTCAAGGCAACCAATCTCCCATACCAACCGCTATCACTGAATCGCGGCACCATTCATGGTAGAAATGTGCATTATCGGAAGCTCAATGGCTTTTCAATTGACGATTTGCGTATCAAACGATAAAAAATTTTACGAGGCCGGCGGTTTCGGCCGTCAGTGAGTCGATAAACAGGAGCTTGGGAGAATGGCTACCGCCGCATCGCATGTGGAAGACGCGCACAACGTGCCTTCCGCAGAAGAACTGATCGCACGAGCCCATGCGATGATCCCGGTGTTGAAGTCCCGGGCGAAGCAATGTGTGGCCGACCGCAACGTTCCGACCGAAACCATTGCTGAGATGCAGGCGGCGGGCTTTTTCAAGATCGTCCAGCCGCGCCGCTGGGGCGGCTTTGAAATGCATCCGAATGTGTTCTTCGAAGTCCAAAAGGCTTTGGCTGAAGGCTGCATGTCAACCGGGTGGATGTACGGCGTGGTCGGTTGCCATCCCTATGAGCTGGCCTTGTTCCCCGACAGGGCACAAGAAGAAGTGTGGGGCGACAATGCCTCGATGCTGGTGTCTTCAACCTATCAACCGGTCGGCAAGGTGACCCATGTCGAAGGCGGTTTCCGCCTTTCGGGACACTGGGGTTTCTCCACCGGGTCCACACATTGTGGCTGGGTTCTTCTGGGTGCTTTCTGTCCGCCTCGGGACGATGGCACGCCGGCGGAAATGCGGACATTCCTGCTTCCGCGCAGCGATTATACGATCGGCGAAGATGCCTGGCACACATTTGGCCTGCAGGGCACCGGAAGTCACGACATCATCGTCGACGATGCCTTTGTGCCGGATTACCGCACCCATCGCTCGATCGACGGGTTCCTGTGCAATAACCCGGGCCAGGAGGTAAACACCGGTCCGCTCTATCGCTTGCCTTGGGCGCAGGTTTTTGTCCGTTCGGTCTCCACTGCGGCCTTTGGCGGCGCCCAGGCCGCGATCAACGCCGGCATGGCAATCATGCAGGGCCGGATTTCGACCAATACCGGGAAGGCTTCGAAGGAGGACCCGATCCTGCACGCTGCTCTGGCTCGCGCGATTGCCGAAAAGCGGGAGATGGAAACGACCCTGCGCCTGACCTTCGAAGATCTGATGGGCTATGCCGAACGCGGCGAGGAAATCCCGATGGAGAAGCGCGCCTTCTATACCTATCAGTCGGCCACGGTGGTGCGGCGATTGGCCAGTCTGGTGGATGACATAGTCCAGCTGCTGGGCGGGCGTGCGATTTACATGACCAGCGAGATTATCCAGCCCTGGCTCGATCTTCATGCCGGCCGCGCCCATGTCGCAAATGATCCTGCAAACCGGACAGGCGATGCGATCAATGCGATGCTGGGCGAAGCACCGCTCAACCCATTCCTGTAAGGGGACAGTCGATGACCGGGCTCAGTGATGCGACCTATTCGGTTGCCGGTGGCTACCAGATCCATTTGAAGGAAGCCGGTACGGGCCCGGTGATCGTGTTCATTCACGGCAGCGGCCCCGGGGCTTCCGGGGCGTCGAATTTCCGCCAGAACTGGCCTGAATTTGTTGCTGCCGGATACCGAGTGATCCTGCCTGACCTGATCGGCTATGGCGCTTCATCCAAGCCGGAGGGGATCGATTACACGCTCCAGCTGTTCACCGACACTCTCTACGATGCATTGCGAAGCCATGGGATCGAGCGGTCGATCCTGATCGGCAATTCGCTGGGCGGCGGGGTGGCGATCCAGATGGCGCTGGACCATCCGGAATTTGCGGAGCGCCTGATCCTGATGGCACCCGGCTGCATCGAGGAGCAAGCGGACTATTTCAAGATGCCGGGGATCACCAAGATGGTCTCCAATTTCGGCGGACCGGATTTCAACCTCGATGAGCAGCGCCGCCTGATCGGCAACCTGGTCCACCCCGATTTCGCCCAGAACATTCCCGAAGCGCTGGTGCAGGAACGCTTCGCCGTAGCCCGGACCCAGCCCAAAGATGTGCTGATGCGGATGCGCACTCCGAATCTGGGACCGCGGGTCGGCGAATTGAGCGTCCCGATTTTTGTGATGTGGGGCCTCAACGATGAATTCTGTCCGGAAAGCGGCGCACGCCACTTCCTTGATCGATGCGCCGATGCCCGCTGCATGACCTTCACCCGTACCGGACACTGGGTTCAGGTCGAGCGGGCCGAGGAGTTCAATCGCTACAGTTTGGAATTCCTGCGTGGCTGAAGGCTATCCTGCGGTGCCTGAAGATCTGCAAGCCGCGTTCAAGGCAGCGATGCGGCGGCTTGCTGCATCGGTTGCCGTGGTGGCTGCCCGAGGTGAAAGCGGCCCGATCGGCATGGCAGCCACTTCAGTTACTTCGCTGACAGTTGACCCGCCGGCGGTGCTGATCTGCGTCAACCGGGCGACTGTGCTCCACGGTTTGCTGGTGCCAACTACTCCGGTTTCCGTCAATCTGCTGTCGCGCAATCAACAGGATGTTTCGGCGGCTTTCGGTGGCCGCGTACCACAGGACGAGCGGTTCCGGATCGGCGAGTGGCGCGAAGGTGCGGGCGGCGTGCCGGAACTGGCTGGGGCTCAGGCCAACCTGTTCTGCGTAATTGACGCAATGCTTGCCTACGGCACCCATTCGATTGTGATAGCGCGGGTACTTTCGGCGAAGGTCAGCGAAACAGTCTCACCGCTGATCTATCAGGACGGAGTCTATCTGTGAGCCTCAGGGACGAACTTTCGGAAGAGCTCTATGCGGCGCTGCGCAGACGATACGCAGTAACACCGCTGATCTCGCGGTACCCTGACCTGACGGTTGACGATGCCTATGCGATCTCGCTCGGCTTTCTGGCGCGCCGCCAGAATGATGGCGAGCGGGTGGTTGGCAAGAAAATCGGGGTCACCAGCAAGGCGGTCCAAGACATGCTAGGCGTGCATCAGCCCGATTTCGGTTTTCTCACCGATTGGATGCGTACCGGTGAAACAATTGACATCGAGGCCAAAGCGCTGATCGCGCCGCGTGCCGAGGCAGAGATCGCTTTCGTTCTCAAGGACAGCCTAAACGGCCCTGGCATCACTGCCGCCGATGTAATGGCAGCAACTGACTATATCTCCCCTTGCTTCGAGGTCGTCGATAGCCGGATCAAGGATTGGAAGATCGGGATCGTCGATACCGTCGCCGACAATGCCAGCTGCGGCGTGTTCGTGCTGGGCGAGGCGAAGGCTGATCCGCGCGCACACGATCTTCCTGCACTGCATGTCAGCGTTACCAAAAACGGCGCGCCTTTGTCCGAAGGCTATGGCAGCGCGGTTCAAGGCGATCCAGCGCAAGCTGTGGCCTGGCTGGCCAACACGCTCGGCGCCTATGGTGTGACACTCGATGCCGGCGACATCATCCTCTCGGGTAGCCTCGTTCCGCTCGAACCGGCGGTGAAGGGCGATGTTTTCGAAATGACGCTGCACGGTGTTGGAACGTGCACAGCACGGTTTGTTTGAAGGAACTGTAATGGCACGGGTTAAGGCCGCGATTATCGGCTCGGGCAATATTGGCACCGATCTGATGATGAAGATGATCAAATATCCCCAGAACATGGAACTTGCCATCGTGGTCGGGATCGATGAGGCGTCGGAA
>CAZOSI010000116.1:0-10164 GCA_964582485.1 uncultured Novosphingobium sp. | reverse complement strand
GGCGGTCATCCGGCTCCAGGCGAACGGCGCGATGCAGTTCGCGCGCACCCCCGCGCGGGCCATGTCGATCGCGATCGACTGCGACAGGCCGACGATGCCGAGCTTGGCCGCAGAGTAGTTGGCCTGGCCGATGTTGCCGATCAGGCCGCTGGTCGAAGTGAAGTGGATGAAGCTGCCGCTCTGCTGTTCGCGGAAATAGGGCGTGGCCGCCTTGGAGACCAGGAAGGCGCCGTTGAGGTGCACGTCAATCACCGCGCGCCAGTCCTCGAAGCTCATCTTGTGCCAGATCGCGTCGCGCAGGATCCCGGCGTTGTTGACCACCGCGTCGATCCGCCCGAACCGCTGAACCGCATCTTCGATGATCGAAGTTGCCCCGGCGGGATCATTGACGAAGGCGAGGTTTGCGTGCGCCTTGCCGCCAGCTGCGAGAATATCGTTCACGGTCTCTTGCGCCGGCCCGGCATCGCCGCCTTCGCCGCCGCCGCCCACGCCGGGATCGTTGACCACCACCGCCGCACCGTGCTTCGCGCAGAGTAAAGCGATTTCCCGCCCCACTCCGCGCCCTGCGCCAGTGACAACAACAACCTTGCCTTCGAGCATGCCCATGGCTTTCGCTAATCCTTTGCCGGTTTAATCGATCGCTTAAGTTTCCTTAAGCGGCCATGCAGCAAAATCAACCGCTCGGCTCGGCACTTGGCGGCGGAACCGGGGAATCGGCCGGCGGGCGCGACTGTTCGACCATTTCAGCCGCATCGTCGAGCGCCTCGGCCTCGCTCTTGGTCACGCCGCCGGCCTGACGGTTGTCATCGCCACAAGCGGAAAGAGCCAGGGCCAGCGAAAGGGGGATGATCCAGCGCATGGCTTAGCATAGCGCGGATCGCGCAAAGGAAAAGCTGTGGCGGTCGCGGCGGCATAACCGAAGCGGTGCAACGGAAAAGGCGGGTCAAGCGGCCTTGCCGCTCGCCCGCCCCTCAGGTGAATTCAGCAATACTATTGCTTGGCCGGTTCGGCCGCTGCGCTGCTGGTCGCAACTTCTGCGCCTGCCGCAGCCGAGGCATCGGCCACCGGGGTCGCCGCGACATCGCCAACCGCTTCTTCCGCGGGCATTTCGACGTTGTCAGCCTGAGCTTCTTCCTTGGCCGTTTCCGACTGACCGCAAGCAGCCAATGCAAGGGCCGCGCAGGACGCGAATGCCAGGGCAACGAACTTTTTCATGGAATCGACCTTTCGAGACTATGCGGCCCAGCGGCACCATTGCCGCAACCTGGCCAACCTAGCCCCAGCCGAATCGCCTGCCAAGCCCGCAAAACAGACAAGACACGATTTCGGCGATCACCTGTTGATCGGATATAAAGATTTCTTTATATGATGCGCCAATGCGGATCGAACCCACCCTTCGTGCCCTGGCAGACCCGACACGGCTGCGGATCATGCGCCTTCTGGCTGAAATGGAGCTGGCGGTGGGCGAACTGGCGTTGGTGCTGGGGCAAAGCCAGCCACGCGTGTCGCGTCATATTCGGATTCTGTGCGATGCCGGCCTCGCCGAACGCCGCAAGGAAGGAGCCTGGGTGTTCCTGCGCAGCGCGATCGGGCAAGAGCGCGCCCCGCCGCTGGGCGCCGCCGCCGCCCGCCTGCTCGCAATGGCCGAAGAGGGCGATGCCCAGTTTGCCGCACGCTGCGCCGAAGACCGCAGGCACCTGGCCGCGATCCGCGCCGCGCGGGAAAGCGCAGCCCAGACCTATTTCGCCCGACATGCCGCCGAATGGGACGAACTGCGCGGGCTGCATTCGCCCGATGGTCCGGTCGAGGCGGCATTGCTCAAGTCACTCGACAGTGCAGGTCTTGGCGCATTGCTGGACATCGGCACCGGCACCGGGCGGATCGCCGAACTGCTCGGCCCGCGTGCCAAGCGCGTGACCGGGCTGGACAAGAGCCCGGAAATGCTTCGCCTCGCCCGAACCAGGTTGCAAGACCTGCCTGCCGAACGGCTCGACCTGGTCCAAGGCGATTTCACTTCCCTGCCGTTCGCTGCGCAAAGCTTTGATACGGTCGTTTTTCACCAGGTGCTGCACTATGCGCAGGATCCGGCCCCAGCACTGACCGAAGCGGCGCGGGTCTGTCGCCCCGGCGGCACTATCGCGATCGTCGATTTCGCGGCGCACGACCGCGAAGAATTGCGCAGCCAGCATGCCCATGCTCGCCTCGGCTTCTCGGACGAGCAGATGTTGGGCCTGCTGAGCGAAGCCGGTTTCCAGGCCGCCCCGCCAATGGCGCTGCCCGGCAAGCCGCTGACCGTGAAGATCTGGACCGGGTCGCGCACCGAGGCGCCGTCCATCACACGCCCACTCAACACTCCAGCCAAGGCAACCGACTGATGTCTCTGAGCTTTGACGCTCTGCGTGAGGCGCGTACCGCGCTCGACACCCCTCTCTTCGCTGGTCTTCCCGGCGACATCGGCGTGTCGTTTGAGTTCTTTCCGCCTGCTACCGACGAGCTGCGCGAGCAATTGTGGAAGGTGGTTCAGACCCTGGCCCCGCTTGAGCCGCGGTTCGTTTCGGTCACCTATGGCGCGGGCGGATCGACCCGCGACCGGACTCATGCCACGGTTTCGCGGATCATTGCCGAGGCGCATTTGCCCACCGCAGCGCACCTGACCTGTGTCGATGCCAGCAAGGACGAAATCCGGGCCGTCGCCGAGGCCTATTGGCAGGCAGGGGTCCGCCACATTGTCGCACTTCGGGGCGACATGGGCGCGCCGGGTGTGCCCTTTGCCCCGCATCCCGATGGCTATGCCAATGCCGCCGAACTGGTCGCGGGGTTGAAGGCAATCGCCCCGTTCGAGATCTCGGTCGCCGCCTACCCCGAGATGCACCCGGATTCGGTCAGCGCCGCCGCCGATATCGACAACCTGAAACGCAAGTTCGATGCCGGAGCATCCAGCGCGATCACCCAGTTCTTCTTCGAACCTGAAGTGTTCTTCCGGTTTCGCGACGAGCTCTCCGCCGCCGGGATCGATGCGCCGATTTATCCGGGAATCCTGCCGGTCACCAATGTTGCCCAGGCCCGCAAATTCGCAAAGGCTTGCGGAGCGACGATCCCGGCCTGGATGGACGGGCTGTTCGAAGGGCTCGACGCGCGCCCGGCCAGCCGCCAGCTGGTTGCCGCCACGGTCTGCGCCGAATTCTGCCGCCGTCTCTATGCCGGCGGAGTGCGCGATTTCCATTTCTACACCCTCAACCGCGCCGAGCTAAGCTATGCAATTTGCCATCTGCTCGGCCTGCGCCCGAAGGAAACCCAGTCATGACCCCGCGTGAATCCTTGCTGGCCGAAGCGACCAAGCGAATCCTGATGATCGACGGTGCCTTCGGGACCGAGATCCAGCGCTGGAAACTGTCCGAAGCGGACTATGCCGGAACCCTTGGCCTGTCCAAAGACCAGAAGGGCAACAATGACATTCTGGCCCTGACCAAGCCGGAAGTCCCCGAATCGATCCACCGCGCCTATTTCGAAGCCGGTGCCGACATCGCCGAAACCAATACCTTTTCCGCCAACCGGATCAGCCAGGCCGATTACGGGGCCGAGCATCTGGTGCGCGAAATCAACCTGGCCAGTGCCCGACTGGCCCGCACAGTTGCAGACGAATTTACCAGTAAGGATGGCCGGCCGCGCTGGGTTGCCGGAGCGATCGGGCCGACCAACAAGACGCTGTCGCTTTCCCCCGATGTCAACGATCCGGGTTACCGCGAAATCGACTGGGACTTCCTGGTCGATGTCTACCTCGAACAGGCGCGCGCGCTGGTTGAAGGCGGGGCCGACTTCATCCTGATCGAAACGGTGTTCGACACGCTCAACGCCAAGGCCGGGATCATGGCGGTCAAGCAGCTCGAGGCCGAACTGGGCCGCGATGTGCCGCTGATGCTGTCGATGACCCTGACCGACCTGTCGGGCCGCAACCTGTCGGGCCACACGGTCGAGGCGTTCTGGTATGCGGTGCGCCATGCCCGACCAGTAACCATCGGGCTCAATTGCAGTTTTGGCGCGCAGCAGCTGCGCCCGCACGTCCGCGCACTCAGCGCAATCGCCGATGCGCTGATCATGGTTTATCCCAATGCCGGCCTGCCAAACGAGCTGGGCGAGTATGACGAAATGCCCGAAACCACCGCCGCCCTTGTGCGCGAATGGGCTGAGGCCGGGCAGGTCAACGTGCTTGGCGGGTGCTGCGGATCAACCCCGTCGCACATCGCGGCAATTGCCAAAGCCGCAAAAGGCTTGCCGCCGCGCAATTTGCCAACGCATGAGCCCGTTACCCGGCTTGCTGGCCTTGAACCCTTTATCATGGCTGCCTGATCCCCCGCCTGCTTTTGGGCGGGAAGAAAGATGATGACTATGACCACCTCCTCCGCGCGTTTCGTCAATATCGGCGAGCGCACCAATGTCACCGGCTCGGCGGCGTTCAAGAAACTGATCCTGGCAGATGATTATGCCAAGGCGGTCGAAGTCGCGCGCCAGCAGGTTGAGAACGGGGCGCAGATTATCGACGTCAACATGGACGAGGGGCTGCTCGACGCGGTCCATGCCATGACTACCTTCCTCAAGCTGATCGCAGCCGAGCCGGATATCGCCCGGGTACCAGTGATGATCGACAGCTCAAAGTGGGACGTGATCGAGGCCGGGTTGAAGTGCGTATCGGGCAAGCCGGTCGTCAATTCGATCAGCATGAAGGAAGGCGAGGAGCAGTTCCTCGACCATGCCCGCAAATGCATGGCCTACGGCGCGGCGGTGGTGGTCATGGCTTTCGACGAGAAGGGCCAGGCCGACACCAAGGAACGCAAGGTTGAAATCTGCGAACGCGCCTACAAACTGCTGACCGGGATCGGTTTTCCTGCTGAAGACATCATCTTCGATCCCAATATCTTCGCAGTCGCGACCGGCATGGAAGAGCATGATCGCTATGGCCTCGACTTCATCGAGGCGGTGGCCGAGATCAAGCGCCGCTGCCCGCATGTCCACACCTCGGGCGGGCTCTCTAACCTGTCGTTCAGCTTTCGCGGCAACGAGCCCGTCCGCCGGGCGATGCACAGCGTGTTCCTGTACCACGCGATCCGCGCCGGACTGGACATGGCGATCGTCAACGCCGGGCAGATCGACATTTACGACACCATCGATCCTGCACTGCGCGATGCCTGCGAGGATGTGATCCTGGCCCGGCGTCCGGACGCGACCGAGCGGCTGATCGCGATGGCCGAAAGCTTTCGTGGCACTGACGCCAAAGCCGAGAAGGAGGCCGAGGAATGGCGCGGCTGGGAAGTTGCGCGGCGGATCGAGCATGCCCTGGTCAAAGGGATTGACGCGCACATCGTCGACGATACCGAGCTGGCCCGGCAGGAAATCTTTGCGCGTGGCGGCCGCCCGATCGAGGTAATCGAAGGCCCGCTGATGGACGGCATGAACACAGTCGGTGACCTGTTCGGCGCGGGCAAGATGTTCCTGCCGCAGGTGGTCAAATCGGCGCGGGTGATGAAGAAGGCAGTCGCTCACCTGATCCCGTTCATCGAGGCCGAAAAGACCGCAGCCTCCAAGCCCAAGGGCAAGATCGTGATGGCGACGGTCAAGGGCGACGTTCACGATATCGGCAAGAACATCGTCGGGGTCGTGCTGCAGTGCAACGGCTACGAAGTGATCGACCTTGGCGTGATGGTGCCCTGGTCAAGGATCCTGGAAACCGCCAAGACCGAGCAGGCCGACATGATTGGACTATCGGGCCTGATCACCCCCAGCCTCGACGAGATGGTTACTGTGGCCGAGGAAATGCAGCGCGCCGGGTTCACCATTCCGCTGCTAATTGGCGGGGCAACCACCAGCAAGGTCCACACCGCGCTGAAGATCGATCCGGCCTATGACGGCCCAGTGATTCACGTGCTCGACGCCAGCCGCGCGGTTGGCGTCGCCAGCCAGCTACTGTCCGATACCCAGGCAGAACCCTTCATCAAGGCGACAGCAGACGAATACCAGCATGTCCGCGATGTCCGCTCGGGCAAGGATGCCTCAGTCCTGCTCAGCCTGGCCGATGCGCGTGCCAACATGTTCAAGGCCGACATGAGCGAAAAGGCTCCACCGCCCGAGCAGCCCGGCCTGCACGTGTTCGAAGACTGGGACCTGGCCGATCTGGTCGAAGTGTTCGACTGGACCCCGTTCTTCCGCGCCTGGGAACTAGCGGGCACCTATCCGGCGATCCTGTCCGACGAGGTCGTCGGCGAAAGTGCCCGTTCGCTGCATGCCGATGCCTTGACGATGCTGGAACTGATCGTCAGCGAAAAGTGGCTGACCGCAAAGGGCGTTGTTGGCTTCTGGCCCTGCGCCCGCGAAGACGACGACGTGATGGTCTACCTGACCGAGGAAGAACGCCACGTCCGCCTGCCGTTCCTGCGCCAGCAGATCCGCAAGAGCCGCGACCGGGCCAACTATTGCCTGGCCGATTTCATCGACCCGGATGGCGACTGGATCGGCGGCTTCGCGGTCGGCATCCACGGGATCGAGCCCCACCTGGCGAAGTTCCAGGCGGCGCATGACGATTATTCGGATATCCTGCTCAAAGCCCTGGCCGATCGCTTCGCCGAGGCCTTTGCCGAGCGGCTGCACAGCCACGTCCGTACCACGCTGTGGGGCTATGCCCCGGGCGAGCAGCTGACCAACGAAGCGCTGATTCGCGAACAATATCGCGGCATCCGCCCCGCCCCCGGCTATCCCGCCTGCCCCGACCACAGCCTCAAGCCGATCCTGTTCGACCTGCTGAACGCGAGCGAGAACGCCGGGATCGTGCTGACCGAAAGCCAGGCGATGCTGCCGACCGCGGCGGTCAGCGGCTTCTACTTCGCCCACCCCGAAAGCTCGTACTTCGGCGTGGCGCGAATTGGACGCGACCAGCTCGAAAACTACGCGGAGCGGCGCGGGATCGACCTGGCCACGGCTGAGCGGTGGCTAAGGCCGAATTTGGATTGACTACATCTCGTTGCTTGGCCACTCGACGATCAGCACTTCCAGATCGCCCTTGGGCTCAAAATTTTTGCGTCGAACTTCGAACTGGGTCGGGCTGATCTTCTTCACCCCGTTCATGCAGAAGCTGACCAGGTTCTCGGGCTTGCCCTTGTCGATCACCAGCCGAAATTCCTTGATCGGTCCGCGCCAGTTGCGGCCCGAGGAGAGGATGTAGCCGATCCAGGTCTCACTATAGGGCATCGGCGCGCTGTCATCGCCTTTGCGGGCGGCGATCTTCTTGTCGAAGGCGGTCAGAAACGCCTGATCAATGCAGTATTGCGTGATGTTGCCAGGGAATTCCTTGCGCAATTCGGGAAGCAGGCTGCCCGCGACCGAGCCGCCGATCATCGGGGCATAGCGGTGGGTCACCTCGACGGTCTTGCCGGCGGGAAAGATCTGTTTGCGGGTGACATGGGTGGCAAGATCCCAGGTCGGGAAATGTTCGCCATTTTCCGCCTTGCGCAGCAGCCCTTCGGCAACCCCCGCCGCTTTCTGGGCCGGGGTCAACCGTTTGACAAAGCCGGGCTGCTCTCCACTGCCGGTGATCCATTCAATCGGCCAGCCGAGTTGGGCAAGCCGCTGGGTCACGTCGCGACCTTTGAGCTCGGCGCGCTTCATGAGCTGGAACTTGACCGGCTTGCCATCAACCGCAGTGTGAAATTCCAGCTTGGTGAAATCAGGCACCGCCTGGTCGCCATAGATCGCCTCGTCATCGGCCTTGACCGGCGGCAGCGGGAACGAGATCGTCAGCTCCAGGTCTTTGGCTGAATGGTTGGTATAGCGGTAACGAACCCGCACCTCGTCCTTCGAGATGTAGAGGTCTTCGGAATCCATTGATACATCGCGGTTCTGGACCAGTTCGATCCCGCCAAGGTTGATCGCGGCCTCGCTGTCGTTGGCATGGACGGGAAAAGCCAAAACAGTAGCACTCAGAAACAGGACGGCAGCCAGACGCATCGCGCAATTCTCCCCGATACCGGCTCGACAGGTAAGCCAAAGCTCCATAGCCTGCTTGCATGAAATCGACGCGGTTCTTCCTGATACTGGCCGCCTTGGCCACGCCGGTAAATGCCAGCGTTATGGCTGAACGGCTGGACTACCAACCCGCGACGGTTGCAGTGCGATTTGACCGCGCCAGGATCACGCCCGTACTGGCCGAAGGCTTTGCTGACAGGCCAGCCGAACGGCTGGTCACCGCCGACGATCCGGTGCGGATCGCTTCGATCTCCAAGCTGGTCACCGCGCTGGGGGTGATGCGCTTGGTGGAGGCAGGACAGCTCGATCTCGACCGCGACGTGTCCGATTACCTTGGCTACCCCGTCCGCAATCCGACCTTCCCCGACCGGGTCATCACCCTGCGTCTGCTGCTCTCGCACCGGTCGAGTCTGATCGACGGCGACGACCTTTATCTGATCCCGCTCGGCGTGACCTTGCGCGACCGGCTGGCTGATCCGCGGGTGTGGGATTCGGAGCACGCCCCGGGGTCGGACTGGTTCCACTATACCAACCTCAACTTTCCGGTGGTGGGCAGCGTGATCGAACGGGTCACTGGCGAGCGGTTCGATGTGACGATGCATCGGCTGGTGCTGAAGCCGCTAAGGCTCGACGCTTGCTTCAACTGGGGGGCGGGCTGTTCGGACGGGGCCTACAAGCGCGCGGTAGTGCTTTACCGCGCCAGCGGCGAAGTGGCCCGCGACGATCTGCGCGGACTGCCCCCGGCCTGCCCGGTGTTTACCGCGCCGGGATCGCTCTGCCGCCTGGCCGACTACCGCGCGGGTGAGAACGGCGCGCTCTATTCGCCGCAGGGCGGGCTGCGTATTTCGATGCGCGATCTCGCCCGGCTTGGGCAGGTACTGGCGCGCGGTGCGCCGGGCTTTCTCAGCCGCAAGAGCATGGCCGAGCTGACCCGACCGGCCTGGCGCTTTGCCGGTAGCAACGGATTGGGCGAAGACGGCACCGCCAGCGGCTTCTTTTGCGGTTATGGTCTGGCCTTCCACACCATCGGCGCAGGCGGCTCGGGTTGCCACGATGACCTGTTCGGCGATGGGCGGTTGCGGATCGGCCATTCGGGCGATGCCTATGGTCTGAAAGCCGGGCTGTGGTGGGACCCGAAGAGCGGCAAGGGGCTGGCCTTCTTCACCAGCGCGGTCGCGCCCGGTGCACCGGCCGGGCGCAGCGCCTTTACGCTGGCGGAAGAAAGTCTGGTCGAGCGGGTCCGCTAAACCGTTGTGTAGGCTCCCTTGTACCAGCCGTTGCCATCCCAGCACCATTCGGTGGTCGTGTCGGCAATTGTGCAATAGACTCGGATAATCGAAGCCCCGTTGACGAGACGGACGGTGGCTGAAACGTTGTGTCCGGGCTGGCTGAACGAGCCGTCCCACCATGAGGTTCCGCCGTCGTTGCCGCGCTCCTTCACCATGTAGCCATCGCTGGAATAGACGCGGATATGTTCGCCCCCTTGGTTGTCCACCCAGCTGATGCTGGCGGTGCTGACGGGCATGGAAGGACGGTCATTGCTCACGCGATTATCCCCTTATTCTGTGCAAATATTGTGGTGCGGCCGGGCCAGAGTGTTCCAGCCTTTTATTGCTGTGGCAAGTCATGTCGCGCTGCCCTTCCTTCGCATTCGGCGATCTGCCATAGCCGCCGTGATCATGGACCGTCCTGCGCTGCTCGACCAGCTTCATACCACTTTCGGCTTTTCCACCTTTCGCGGGGTGCAGGAACGCGTGGTCGACCGGGTCATGGCCGGTCAATCGACCCTGGCGGTTATGCCAACCGGCGCGGGCAAGAGCCTGACCTATCAGCTTCCCGCCGTTACCCTGCCCGGGACCTGCGTGGTGATCAGCCCGCTGATCGCGCTGATGCACGATCAGCTGCGCAGCGCCCAGGCCAATGGAATCCGCGCCGCCAGCCTGACCAGTGCCGACGGCGAAGAATACCGCGAACAGGCGATCGATGCGTTTCGCGCGGGCGAGCTCGACCTGCTCTACGTCGCACCCGAACGGGCCAGCCAGGGACATTTCCGCGAGCTGCTATCCAAGGCCCCGGTTAGCCTGTTCGCGATCGACGAGGCGCACTGCGTCTCCGAATGGGGCCACGATTTCCGCCCCGACTATCGCCTGCTGC
>CAZOSI010000115.1:0-10496 GCA_964582485.1 uncultured Novosphingobium sp. | reverse complement strand
GGCAGATGGAGTTTTAATGGCGGATATTGCGCGCATTACCGAAGTTGTCGAGCCGGAGGCCCAGGCCCTCGGCTTCGATCTCGTGCGCGTGCGCTATTTCAAGGGCGGAGAGATCGGCCCGCTGTCCGATGCCGAGGAATATACGCTCCAGATCATGGCCGAACGTCCCGAGACCGGCCAGCTGGTGATCGAGGATTGCGCCGCGCTGTCGCACCGCGTCTCCGATGCGTTCGACGCGCTGGAGGAAAAGGGCGAGATGCTGATTTCCGACGCCTACCGGCTGGAAGTCAGCTCGCCGGGAATTGACCGTCCGCTGACCCGCGCCAAGGACTTTGCCCAATGGGCTGGCCACGAAGCGCGGATCCAGCTTGAAAACCCGGTTGAAGGCAACCGCAAGTCGCTCCAGGGCGACCTGATCGGGATAGACTCTGATACTGTGACCCTGAATGACAAGAAGTCCGGGACGGTTTCATTCCCGCTTGCCGATATTCAATCCGCCAAGCTGGTCCTGACGGACAAGCTGATCGCTGCCACCCGGCCCCTCGACACCAGCGGGGCCGACGAAATTCTTGATGAAGAACAGGAAGACTGAATATGGCCAGTCCGATTTCCGCCAACCGCGCCGAACTGTTGGCGATCGCCACTTCTGTTGCCAACGAGAAGCTGATCGACAAGTCGATCGTGATCGAGGCGATGGAAGAAGCGATCCAGAAGAGCGCCCGCAACCGCTATGGCGCTGAAAACGACATCCGCGCCAAGCTCGATCCGCGCACCGGCGACCTGCGCCTGTGGCGCGTGGTCGAAGTGGTTGAAGTGGTTGACGACTATTTCAAGCAGGTTGACCTGAAGCAGGCTGAAAAGTTGGAGCCAGGCGCCAAGCTGGGCGATTTCATCGTCGATCCGCTGCCCCCGGTCGATCTCGGCCGGATCGACGCGCAGTCGGCCAAGCAGGTGATCTTCCAGAAGGTCCGCGATGCCGAGCGTGAGCGCCAGTTTGAGGAATTCAAGGACCGCGGCGGCGAAATGGTGACCGGCGTGATCAAGTCGGTCGAATTCGGCCACGTGATCGTCAATCTCGGCCGCGCAGAAGGGGTGATCCGCCGCGATCAGCAGATCCCGCGCGAAGTTGCCCGGGTCGGCGAACGCGTCCGCGCGCTGATCCTCAAGGTTGAGCGTCAGAACCGTGGGCCGCAGATCTTCCTCAGCCGCGCCCATCCGGACTTCATGAAGAAGCTGTTCGAGCAGGAAGTGCCGGAAATCTACGATGGGATCATCACGATCCAGGCCGCCGCCCGCGATCCGGGCAGCCGCGCCAAGATCGGCGTGATCAGCCGCGACAGCAGCATCGACCCGGTCGGCGCCTGCGTCGGCATGAAGGGCAGCCGCGTCCAGGCGGTGGTCCAGGAAATGCAGGGCGAAAAGATCGACATCATCCCTTGGAGCGAAGACACCGCGACCTTCGTGGTCAACGCGCTGCAGCCGGCCACCGTCAGCCGCGTGGTGATCGACGAAGAAGAAAGCCGGATCGAAGTGGTGGTCCCCGATGACCAGCTTTCGCTGGCGATCGGTCGCCGCGGCCAGAACGTCCGCCTGGCCAGCCAGCTCACCGGCAGCCAGATCGACATCCTGACCGAGCAAGAAGCCAGCGAAAAGCGCCAGAAGGAATTCGCCGAGCGTTCGAAGATGTTCGAGGAAGAACTCGACGTCGACGAAACCCTCTCGCAGCTGCTGGTCGCCGAAGGCTTCAGCGAGCTGGAAGAAGTCGCCTATATCGAACTGGCCGAACTGGCCACGATCGAAGGGTTCGACGAGGAACTGGCCGAAGAACTGCAGAGCCGCGCCCAGGAAGCCCTGGATCGCCGCGAAGCCGCCTACCGCGAACAGCGTCAAGGGCTGGGCGTCGAGGATGCGCTGGCCGAAATGCCCCACCTGACCGAGCAGATGCTGGTCACGCTGGGCAAGGCCGGGATCAAGACCCTCGACGATCTCGCCGATCTCGCCACCGACGAACTGATCGCCAAGAAACGGCAGGAACAGCGCCGCCGCGATGGCAGCGCCCCGGCCCGCAAGGAACGCGAGCAGGACCGTGGCGGCGTGCTGGGCGAATATGGCCTGAGCGAAGAGCAGGGCAACGAGATCATCATGGCCGCGCGCGCGCACTGGTTCGAAGACGAGCCAGCCACAGAGGAGGCCGCCGATGCGGATTCCTCACAATGAGCCGCTAGGTTCCGCAGCCTCTGAGGCGCCCGAGCGGCGCTGCATCCTGACCGGGGACCATGGTTCCCGGGACGATTTGCTGCGCCTGGCGATCTCTCCGGACGGACTGGTCCTGCCCGACGCCCTGGCCCGCGCGCCGGGACGGGGGGCCTGGATCGGCGTTTCGCGCGCTGAACTGGAAAAGGCGCTGGCGAAAGGAAAGTTGAAGAGCGCGCTGGCGCGGGCCTTCAAGGGCGCTGCCCTGACGATCCCCGATGACCTGCCGCAGCGGGCCGAGGCGGCCTTGCTGCGTGCATTCACCGAGCGGCTCGGGCTGGAAATGAAAAGCGGCAAGCTGCTGCTGGGATCTGACCGGATCGCCGAGAACGCACGGATGGGCAAGGTCACCTGGCTGGCCCATGCCCGCGATGCCGGCGAGGATGGCTCACGCAAGCTGGATCAGGCCTGGCGGGTCGGACGCGATCTCGAAGGATCGCGCGAGGCCGGATTAACCTTGCCTCTGGACCGGGCGGCGCTGTCTGTGGCATTGGGCCGCGACAATGTCGTCCACCTGGCGCTGACCGATCCCGGATCGGCGGCAAGGGTCGAAGTCCCGCTCCGGCGCCTTTTGCGCTATTTGGGGCAGGGTGAAGCGAACGAACAAACAGGTGGCGTTGAACCGGCCGATCCGGCCGATCCTTCGCCCATGACGACAATTTGAGATTTGAAGGGCTGGTTAGAGAAATGAGCGATAGCGAAAACAAACCGACTTTGGGCCGCAAGCCGCTGGGTCTGAAGAAGTCGGTCGAAGCAGGCCAGGTCCAGCAGACCTTCAGCCACGGCCGCACCAACAAGGTGGTGGTCGAGGTCAAGCGACGCAAGCTGATCGGCAAGCCTGGTGCCGCCGAAGCCGCTCCGCCTCCGCCGCCTCCGCCTCCGCCGGCTCCGGTTGCCGCGCCCAAATCCGCGCCCAAGCCTGCCGCACCGGCGGGCGAGACGCCGCAAGAACGCGTTGCCCGGATGCAGCGCGAGGCCGAAGAAGCGCGGCTCAACATGCTGGAAGAGCAGACCCGACGCGAATCCGAAGAGCGCCAGCGGGCGCTTGAAGAAGAGCGCCGCCGGGCCGAGGAAAACCGCAAGGCCGAAGCCGAAGCAGCAGCCAAGGCCGAGGCCGCTCCCGCTCCCGTCGAAGCTGCTCCGGTTGAGGAAGCCGCCGAGCAAACCGAAGACGATGCTCCGCGTGGTTCCGCAGCTCCCGCACCGCGGCGCTTCACCCCCGTGGCCGCGCCAAAGCGGCCCGAGGCCCCGGCCAAGAAAATCGCCCACCCGCGCGACAAGCAGGGTGATCAGCGCCGCCACGCCGGCAAGCTGACCGTCAGCCGCGCGCTCAATGAGGACGAAGGCGCCCGCGCCCGTTCGCTTGCCGCCTTGAAGCGGGCCCGCGAAAAGGAAAAGCGGGCGCACTTCGCCGGGCAGAGCCAGCCGCGAGAAAAGCAGGTTCGCGATGTCATCGTGCCCGAGGCGATCACGGTTCAGGAACTGGCCAACCGCATGGCCGAAAAGGGCGCTGACCTGGTCAAGTCGTTGTTCAAGATGGGCATGCCGGTCACCGTCAACCAGACCATCGATCAGGACACGGCCGAATTGTTGGTTGAGGAATTCGGCCATAACATCCAGCGGGTCAGTGAAAGCGATGTCGACATCGACGTCGCTGCCGACGTCGATCCCGAGGACACCTTGAAAGCGCGCCCACCTGTGGTGACGATCATGGGCCACGTCGATCATGGCAAGACCAGCCTGCTCGATGCGCTGCGCGGGACCGACGTGGTCAAGGGCGAAGCCGGCGGCATCACCCAGCATATCGGCGCCTACCAGATCAAGACCAAGGGCGGTGACCTGATTACCTTCCTTGATACTCCGGGCCACGAAGCCTTCACCGAAATGCGCCAGCGCGGTGCCAACGTGACCGACATTGTGATCCTGGTTGTGGCCGGTGACGACGGGCTGATGCCGCAGACGATCGAGGCGATCAACCACACCAAGGCGGCCGGAGTGCCGATGATTGTGGCGATCACCAAGAGCGACAAGCCGGAATTCAACCCGCAGAAGATCCGTGAACGCTTGCTCGAACACGAAGTGATGGTCGAGGCGATGTCAGGTGACGTTCAGGACGTAGAGGTTTCGGCCAAGACCGGGGCGGGCCTTGACGGGCTGATCGAGAAGATTCTGCTGCAATCCGAACTGCTTGAACTGCGGGCCAATCCCGATCGCGCCGCCGAAGCAACCGTGATCGAAGCCAAGCTCGACAAGGGCAAGGGGCCGCTGGCCACTGTGCTGATCAACCGCGGTACTCTGAAGGTTGGTGATATCCTGGTGGTCGGGACCCATTCGGGCCGGGTCCGTGCGATGCTGGATGACAAGGGCCGCCAGATCAAAGCTGCACCCCCGGCCCTGCCGGTCGAAGTGCTCGGCCTGGGCGGCGTGCCGATGGCCGGCGATACGCTGACCGTCGTCGAAAGCGAGGCCCGCGCCCGCGAAGTGGCGGCATTCCGTCAGGAACAGGCCACCGCCAAGCGCACCACCTCGGCTCCGGCCACGATCGAGAACATGTTCTCGGCGCTGTCGGCCAAGCAGGCGGTGATCGAATATCCGGTGGTAATCCGCTCGGACGTTCAGGGTTCCACCGAAGCGATCGTCAATGCGCTCAACAAGCTGTCGAACGACGAAATCAAGGTCCGCATCCTGCAATCGGGCGTGGGTGCGATCACCGAAAGCGACGTTGGCCTGGCCCAGGCCAGCGGCGCGCCGATCATCGGTTTCAACGTCCGCCCCAATGCCAAGGCACGCGAACTTATTCAACGCCAGAAGGTGCACCTGAAGTACTTCGACGTGATCTATCACCTGACCGAGGAAGTGGCCAAGGAAATGGCCGGAATCTGGGGTCCGGAACGGATCGAGCACGTGGTGGGCCGCGCCGAGGTCAAGGAAGTGTTCCCGGCTGGCAAGCGCGACAAGGCGGCTGGTCTGCTGGTGCTCGAAGGCGGGATCAAGAAGGGTCTCTTCGCTCGCCTCACCCGCGCCGATGTCATCGTCTCGAAGACCACGATCGCTTCGCTGCGCCGCTTCAAGGACGACGTCCCCGAAGTCCGCGCAGGGCTGGAATGCGGCGTTGTGCTGCAAGACACCAACGACATCAAACCGGGCGACATGCTCGAAGTGTTTGAGGTCGAGGAGCGCGAACGGACGCTGTAATCCATGGCCAATAGCCGCAATCGCAAGAAGCCCAAAGCCAGCTATGAGGCGAAGCCAAAGAGCTGGTGGGTGCGCCACGGCGGCGAGATAGAACGAGGGGCGGACGCCGGGATTACGTCAGGCTGCCTGCCTGGTCCGGGTGCGGCCTTCGCTTTGCCCTTGGGATTGCTATTCTAATGTCCAAACAGTCCGCCATGCCAGAAACCCGCTCGGTCCGCCTGCTCAAGGTGGGGGAGCAGGTGCGTCATGTGATCAGTGAACTGCTCAGCCGGCAGATGGTCCATGACGATGTGCTGACCGCCCACGCGGTCAGCGTCACCGAGGTGCGGATGAGCCCGGACCTGCGCCATGCGACCGTTTTCGTGAAGCCCTTGCTGGGGGCAGGCGAGGACATCGTGCTCAAGGCGCTGCGCACCCACACCGCCTATTTCCAGAAGGAAGTGGCCGGCAAGCTGCGGCTCAAATACGCGGCGCGGATCAAATTTCTGCCTGACGAAAGCTTTGACGTTGCCGAAAAGATCGAGACCCTGTTGCGCGATCCCAAGGTCCAGCGGGATCTGGGCGAAGAAAGCTAGCCCGGCACCAGCCGCGCCTTGATCGTGATGGCAACGTTCTTGCCGACGATCAGCCCATAGGATGTCATTCCGAATTCGCGCCGGTTGATCGTCGTGGTGGCGGTCAGGTCAATTGGCATTCGTCCGTTGGCCTGGGCCGGCGGGGCGGCGAATGATACTGCCAGGACAGCGGGCTGGCTGATCCCGCGGGCGGTGATCTGGCCCTCGACCCGCGCGGTCTGCGCCCCGGTCATGGCCATGCGCTGACCCGAAAACCGCACCACCGGATGGTTGGCGACATCGAAGAAGGCCTTACCTTTAAGGTAAGCAGTATCGGTCTTGCTACCGGCAGTCAGTGCCCGGGAGTCCAACTCCACTTCGAGGTTTATCGCATCAAGCCGATTGGGCTCGATGCGAATCGAGCCGCGCATAACCGGGAAACGGGCGGTCTTGTGCCCCAGCCCCAAATAGGAAACCCGCGCCCTGACATCCGAGGCCGCGCCGTCCAGCCGGTAATGATAGGCCGGCGTTGCTGCGGCAAGCGCGGCAAGCGGGAGCAAGGCGGCGCAGATCCGGAGCGGTAATATCATTGCGGCTTCGAATTGGGCTTCTCTGCTAAGCCTGTCAATCGCACTGGCCTTTTCTTCGCAAGCCCTTATCTGACCGGACATGGCCAAGCTCTATTTCTACTACGCCAGCATGAACGCGGGTAAATCGACCACGCTGTTGCAGGCGAATTTCAACTATCACGAACGCGGCATGACGACGATGCTGTGGACCGCCGCGCTGGACGATCGCGGCGGTGAGAAGGCGATCGAAAGCCGGATTGGCCTGCACGCCGATGCCCACCGCTTCGATGCCGCGACCGACCTGTGGGACCGGATCGGCGCGGCCAACCGGGTCGAGCCCCTGGCCTGCGTGCTGGTCGACGAGGCGCAGTTCCTGTCGCAGCACCAGGTCTGGCAATTGGCCCGGGTGGTCGATGAGGGCGGAATTCCGGTGGTTTGCTATGGGTTGCGGACCGATTTTCAGGGCGAACTGTTCCCTGGCGCTGCCACGCTGCTTGGTATCGCCGACAATCTGGTCGAGCTGAAGGGCGTATGCCACTGCGGCCGCAAGGCCAGCATGAACCTGCGGGTCGATGCCAGCGGCGCGGCGGTCAAACAGGGCGCCCAGACCGAGATCGGCGGGAATGACCGCTACGTCGCGCTGTGCCGCAAGCATTTTACCGAGGCGCTGGAGGGATGAGCGACGGGCTCCATGTGGCCTTGGCCGACGGTGATCTGCGGCTTGAAATTCTGGCTGAGAACCACCGCGAGCCGCTCCGCCTGGCCTGCGCAGCCGACCAGGAGATCTGGCAGATCTATCCGTTCAGTTATCTGGGTGAGGCCTTCGATCCGCAGTTCGATCTGATGCTCACTCAGGGGCGACCGCGCCGCTGCTATGCCGTGGTTACGGGCGATGAGGTGGTCGGCATGACCACCTGGATCAATCATGGCCAACCGGGCTGGTCAATCGAGATCGGCAACACCTATCTCGCGCCGGCGGTGCGCGGGACAGGACTTAATGACCGGATGAAGGCGCTGATGCTCGATCACGCTTTCGCCTGCGGGCTGGAACGCGTGGCGTTCAAAGTCGATGCGATCAATGCCCGCAGTCGTGCAGCCGTGCTCAAGCTTGGCTGCACTCAAGAGGGGATACTGCGGCATGAACGCCTTACCTGGACAGGACGGTTGCGCGATACTGTGATATTCAGCATCCTGCGCAGCGAATGGCGCAAGGAGGCGGCATAATGCGTAAACTTTTGATTGCCCTGCCTCTGGCCATCGGACTTTCAGGCCTGGCAGCCGCCAAACCTGCCCCGACCTGGCCGCAGCTGGGTGTGGAAACCAGCATCGTCTTTCCCGACCGGACGCTCTACAATTTTGAACCTGACGACGATCGCGGGGTCTGGTTAGAAGACCGCCAGCGCCGCTGGTACTATGCAAGCTTTATTGGCCCCTGCCAGGGGCTGAACTTCGTCCACACCATCGGCTATGAGATGCGCGGGTCATCGCACTTGCGCAGATCAAGCATGATTCTGGTCGATGACCAGAAGTGCCAGATTGATAGCCTGGTCACCGCCGAAAAGCCGCTACCGCGCAAAGAGCGCGAGAAAGCACGTCAGACTGCCGCAGCGGCGGCCGATCAGGAAGCCCCAAGCCCATGAACGAAACCCTGTTCCAGATCGCCGCGCTGATCATCCCGATGGTGATCGCGATCGTATTTCACGAGGTCGCCCACGGCTGGACCGCGCGGGCGCTGGGCGACAATACGGCGGCAAACCTCGGTCGGCTGAGCCTCAACCCGCTCAAGCACGTCGATCCGTTCGGCACGGTGATCCTGCCGGGCATGCTCAAGCTCGCTGGTTTGCCAGTGTTCGGCTGGGCCAAGCCGGTGCCGGTTATCAAGGGCCGGCTGCGCAACCCGCGCCGCGACATGATGATCGTTGCCGCCGCCGGGCCGGGCAGCAACCTGGTGATGGGGATTATCGGAGCGGTGCTGCTGGGCCTGTTGATGCGGGTCTATGCCGGGCAGGGCGACCCTTCGTTGGCGATCGGTTTCCTGGCTGCCAATCTGGTCAACTTCATCCTGCTCAACGTCTTTCTTGCCCTGTTCAACCTGCTGCCGATCCCGCCGTTCGATGGTGGCCACATCGTCGAAGGCCTGTTGCCTCCAGATGTCGCGCGTAAATATGCCGGGCTGCACAACAAGGCACTGCTGATCATGGTCCTGCTGCTGGTGGTAGTGCCCTATCTGGTGCCCAGCCTGAACATCGTCAGCTGGCTGATCCTGCCGCCGGTCCGGTGGCTTTCCGAGCATTACATGGCGCTGGCTGGGCTGATCGCCGGAGGCTGAGAAAATGCCGCATGGCTGGATCATTCTCGACAAGCCGCTTGGGCTTGGTTCGACCCAGGCGGTCGCGGCGGCAAAGCGGGTGTGCCGCGAGGCCGGGCTGGGCAAGGTCAAGGTCGGCCATGGCGGGACGCTCGATCCGCTGGCCACCGGAGTCCTGCCAATCGCGCTGGGCGAGGCGACCAAGCTGACCGGGCGGATGCTCGATGGCGACAAGGTCTATGCCTTCACCGTCGCCTTCGGGGCAGAGACCGACACACTCGATCTTGAAGGCAAAGTGATCGCGGAGAGCGATCACAGGCCGACACTGGCCGAGATCGAAGCCGTGCTGCCGCGCTTTACCGGGCCGATCGAGCAAGTTCCGCCGGCTTACTCGGCGCTGAAGGTCGATGGCGAGCGGGCCTATGATCTGGCGCGCGCGGGGGAGGTGGTGGAACTGGCGGCGCGAGCGGTGACGGTGCATTCGCTCACAATCCTCCCCGAAACGGGGAGGGGGACCAGCGCAGCTGGTGGAGGGGTACAGGCAAGTGATCCTGACTTCGCCGACCAGCACCCTTCGGATCACCGACATATACCCCTCCACCATCCTGCGGATGGTCCCCCTCCCCGTGCCAGGGAGAATCGGGTGACCCTCCTCGCCCACGTATCCAAAGGGACCTATATCCGCAGCCTAGCCCGTGATATCGCTCATGCGCTGGGAACGGTTGGGCACGTCATCATGCTGCGCCGGACCAAGGCCGGGCCGTTCACGCTGGAACAGGCGATTTCGCTGGACAAATTGAACGAAGTGGGTAAGGGCGCGCCACTTGAGAACGTACTCTTGCCGCTGGAGGCAGGGCTGGTCGACATCCCGGCTCTTGACCTCGGTCCGCAACAGGCAAGGCTGGTCCGACAGGGCCGGGTTCTGAGCGGACTGCCCCACGAAGACGGGCTTTACTGGGCGAGGGCGGGCCATGTGCCTGTCGCGCTGATGGAGGTTTCCTCCGGTGAAGCCAAGGTCTCGCGGGGGTTCAACCTTCCCGATGTCGCGGAGTAAATGATATGTCGGTTAGCCCCGAAAAGAAGACGCAGATCATCGAAGACAACGCCCGCGCCAAGGGTGATACCGGTTCGCCGGAAGTGCAGGTTGCGATCCTGACCAGCCGGATCCTGACGCTGACTGAGCACTTCAAGGCTCACCACAAGGACAATCACTCGCGCCGCGGCCTGCTGATGATGGTCAACAAGCGTCGCAGCCTGCTTGACTATCTCAAGCGCAAGGACGTGGACCGCTACAACGCGCTTATCGCGAAGCTGGGTCTGCGCAAGTAACCAAGCTGGAGCGGCCCCTTAGCGGGCCGCTTCTTGCATCTGGGGCTGCCTTGCAATCCGGCAAGGCGCCTTTTCACGGGGCCACAAGCGCCCCACACCGGACCGGGACGGAATCCCCGGCAGAAAACCCGCGTGGCAATAGGGCCGGCGGGCTGAAGGAAATCAAATGTTCGACGTCAAAACCGTATCGATGGAGTGGGGCGGAAAGACCCTCACTCTGGAAACCGGCCGCGTTGCCCGTCAGGCTGACGGCGCGGTCCTCGCCACTTATGGCGAAACTGTCGTGCT
>CAZOSI010000114.1:0-10574 GCA_964582485.1 uncultured Novosphingobium sp. | reverse complement strand
CGCCGGGATCAACCTGCCGATGCTGATCCGCCTGGCCAAGGCGCGCGGCTGCATGCCGCTGGAAAAGGCAGTTGGCGCTGCGCGCGACGCCGGCCGAAACTACATCACAGTCGCTTCGGAGTTCCTTGGCCAGGACGCATAGTACAACAGGGGTTGGGGGATACATGAGCGAGGCTCGCGAAAGCGTCGAAATCGTCAACAACCGGGGATTGCATGCCCGGGCCAGCGCCAAGTTCGTCAATGCCGTGACCAAGCTGGGGGATGTTGTCCAGGTTCGGGTCGAGAAGGATGGTAACGATGCCGCTGGCGGTTCGATCCTGGGGCTGATGATGCTGGGTGCAGCCAAAGGCGATTCGATCGAGATCATCGTATCGGGCGAAGGCGCCGATGCCGCGCTGACCAAGCTGGTCGGCCTGGTCAAGGATGGCTTCGGCGAGGATTGATGCGTGGCTGAGCGCCGCCAGATAACCGGATTTTCCAACCCGACGGTCAAATTCCTGCGCTCACTGCGCGAGAAGAAGCACCGCAAGGCCTCGGGCAAGTTCCTGGCCGAGGGGCTGCGCCTGCTGACCGACGCGCGTGAATCCGGCCACCTGCCTGAGGTTCTGGTGATGGCCGATGGGCGCGATTCCCATCCGTTGCTGGACGCGCTGGAATCGGACGTGCTCGCTGCCGGTGGCGAGGTGATCGAGACCAGCGCGGAAATCCTCGGCAAAATTGCTGGCAAGGATAATCCGCAAGCCATCGCCGGAGTGTATGCTGAGTTCGATACCGGACTTTCGGCAATTGACCGTTCCAACGCGAGGATCTGGCTGGTTGCGCAGGCGCTGCGCGATCCCGGTAACCTTGGCACCATGCTGCGCACCGGCGACGCGGTTGGCGCGGGCGGACTGATCCTGATCGACGACTGCGCCGATCCGTTCAGTGTCGAGGCCGTGCGGGCCAGCATGGGTGCGGTCTTCACCCAGCAGATCGCGCAGGCGCGGTGGGACGAGTTTCTGCCCTGGCTGCGCTCCGGCCCCGGCCAACTGGTCGCTGCCAGCCTGCGTGAGGCCGTGCCCTATCGCGGTGCGCCTTATCAGGCGCCGTGCTTCGTGATGGTCGGCAACGAGAGCCGCGGCCTGCCCGAGGACTATGAGTTGGCCTGCGACCTGCGGGTCACCATGCCGATGAAGGGCCGGGCCGACAGCCTCAACGCGTCGGTTGCGGCAGCGGTCCTGGCCTATGAAGTGCTGGCCACGCTCGATTGAATCGTTCAGGGCGCGATCAGCTTTGCGGTTGTAGACATCGCCTCATGATCAAGCTCGCCGCATTCATCGCCCTGCCCCTGCTGGCCGCCTGCACCACAGTGGCTGCGGCCCCCGTGCCATTGGCCGGAAGCAAGTGGACCTTCGTCTCAATCGACGGACAAAAGCCGGTCTCGGGAAAGGCCTGGCTCAACATCGATGCCGACCGAATTGGCGCAACCGTGGGCTGCAACGGCATGGGCGGCAGTGTCTCGATCGAGCCGACCCGCCTCGTCACCGGACCGTTCATGAGCACGAAGATGTATTGCGAAGGCCTGATGGAGCAGGAGAGCGCGGTCTCGCAGTTGCTCAGCGCGTCGCCAGGCTACGTCGTGAAAGGTGACCGGCTGCGGCTGACCGCAGCGGGCCACCGGGCTGAGTTGCAGCGGGTGAAGTGAGGTCACGCAACCCCAACCGTCTCATCACGCTCAGCGCGGTCAGGTCAGGTTGAGGACTCGTCTTCAGTCTGCTCGATCGCCAGCACCCCGCCTTCCGCATGGCGGGGGGCGGCTTCGACCAGCGGCACATCCTCGATTTCGCGCTTGCCGATCTCGATCCCCTTGTCGCGCAGCCGCTTGGCGCTGGTGACGACGTTGCGCTCAAAGCTGCCGACGAACTTGTTGTAGTTGTTGACCGCGCTTTCGAGGCCCCCGCCGACCCGGCGCAAGTGTTCTGAAGCAGTGGCGATGCGTTCGTAGATCTCGGTCCCGATCCGCCCGATCTCGCGCGCTTCGTTGGCGAGGGCATCCTGCCGCCAGACCATCGCCACGGTCCGGGCGATTGCCACCAGATTGGTCGGAGTGGCCAGCAAAACCTTGTTGTGAAAGGCGAAGTCCCACAGCTCGGGATCGTTCTCCAGCGCGGCGGCGACAAAGTGCTCGCCCGGCACAAACATCACGACATAGTCCGGCGCTTCCTCGAACTGGCTCTGATAGCCTTTGGCCCCAAGCGTCTGGATATGCCCGCGCATCGAGCGGGCGTGGAGATCGAGGTGACGCTTGCGCTCGGCATCGTCGCTGCACTCGAACGCGGCCTGATAGGCATTGAGCGAGACCTTGGCGTCGATGACCAGCTTCTTCTGCCCCGGCACATGGACGATCGCATCGGGCCGGAGCCGGCCTTCCTCGGTATCGAGCGAATGCTCCAGACTGAAGTCGGTGTGTTCGCTGAGGCCGCATTGCTCCAGCACGTTCTGCAGCGCGCGCTCACCCCAGCGGCCGCGCGCCTTGGGGGCATTGGTCAGCGAATTGCCGAGCCGCGCTGCCTCGGTCTTGACCGCTTCCTGCCCTTCGCGGACCGACTGGATCAGCCCGGCGAGCTGGCCAAAGGCGTCAACCCGGTTCTTCTCCAGCGCCTGGACCTGTTCCTCGTAGCTCTTGAGCCGCTGATCGACCGGAGCCAGCAGCGCCTTCAACCGCTCGGCGCTTTTTTCTTCCGAATGGGCAAAGCGTTGCTGCGCCTCGGCCATCATCTGTTCGCGCGCCTGGGCCAGGATCTTGGCCCCGGCTGCTTCGAATTCCTTTTTGAGCGCTTCCTGAGCGGAGATGAGGTTTTCCTTCTGCTCGGCAAAGCTGGCCGCGTTGGCCTTCAGCGTCGCATTTTCAATCGAGGCATCTCCCAGATCCTTGATTGCCGCGCGGAACCGCCCTTCCAGCTCTCGCGCCTCGGCCTCGCTCGCCGCCAATTGCTCGCGCAACTGCGCGGCCGGCCGCGAACCGGCGAACCAGCCGCCTATTACGCCCAGCGCGAGGCCCAATAACAATAAAACGATGCCGAGAATCTGTCCGTCCATGCCGGCAACCTACTCAGAACGGAGCGAGAACGCTAGCCCCGCTTTGCCCCCACTCACGCTCGTCACCCTGAACTTGTTTCAGGGTCGATTGCGCGTCCAGCCCCGTAAACGCCAATTAAGTACTGACGGCGCGTTCTGGTTGCGCAACATTACATCGGTCAACGCCGAAGAATGGACCCTGAAACAAGTTCAGGGTGACGGTTGTGAGGAAGGTTAGAGTGCCTCTAGTCCCTCGCCGATCAAGCCGCCTTGCGCAGCTTTTCCAGCTTCTTCAGCGCCATCTGCCGCTTGAGGCGGCTGAGGTGGTCGATGAACAGGATCCCCTCGAGGTGGTCCATCTCGTGCTGCAGGCAGGTCGCCATCAGCCCGTCCATCTCTTCCTCGCGGACCTTGCCATCCAGATCCTGCCAGCGGGCGCGGATCCGGGCCGGGCGTTCGACCTCGGCATAGATCTCCGGGACCGAGAGGCAGCCTTCGGAATAGACCGCTTGATCGTCCGAGGGATCGAGAATCTCCGGGTTAATGAACACCTGCGGCTGCTTCAGCGTCGGCTGGTGCGTGTGCGCATGACCGCCGTGAGCGGTGCAGACCTCGGGCTCGGCATCGGGATCGTCGGGCTGAAGGTCGATCACCAGCACCCGCAACGGCACGCCGACCTGGATCGCGGCGAGGCCGATCCCGGGGGCGTCGTACATGGTTTCGAACATGTCATCGACCAGTGTGCGCAGTTCTTGATTGAACTCGGTGACGGGGACCGAGACCTGCTTGAGCACGGGATCGGGAACTTCGAGGATTTCGCGGATAGCCATGAGGGGGCAGATAGTGGCGTTGTCGGCAAATCTCAACCCATCGGCCGCCGCGCCCGCAACGCTTGCGCCAGAGTGCCTTCGTCGAGGTAATCGAGTTCACCGCCTACCGGCAGGCCATGGGCCAGCTGGGTGATCCGCACCGGATAGCCTTCGAGCCGTTCGGCGATGTAGTGCGCGGTAGTCTGGCCCTCCAGCGTGGCGTTCATCGCCAGCACCACTTCGTCGATCCCGCCCTGGCTGACCCGTTCGAGCAGCTTGCCGATCGACAGGTCTTCGGGCCGCACACCCTCCAGCGCTGAAAGCCGCCCGCCAAGCACATGGTACCTGCCGGTGAACAGCCGCGCCCGATCGAGCGCCCACAAGTCCGAAACGTCCTCCACCACGCACAGCTGACGCGGATCGCGGCGCGGATCGGCGCAGATCGCGCAGGGGTTGGTGGTATCGACATTTCCGCAGGTCTGGCATTCGACCAGCCCGGCCCGCACCGCCTCCAACGCCTCAAGCAATCCGACCAGCGAAGTCTCGCGCCGCTTGATCAGCCACAGCACCGCGCGCCGCGCCGAGCGCGGGCCAAGGCCCGGCAAGCGCGACAGCGCCTGGGTCAGTGCTTCGATCTCTTGCGATGCCATGGGGGGACAGATAGGGCATTCAGCAGGAAATTGAACTGAAAAGCCCTTCCCCGTTGGGGAAGGGTTGGGATGGGGGTTCTGCGCTAGTTTTCGAGCGAAGAGCCCCCACCCCCAACCCCTCCCCGCCGGGGAGGGGAGCCAAGAGGGACCGGGCGTTGCGTATCATATTCATGGGAACCCCGGATTTTGCCGTTCCGGCGCTGCAGGCGCTGGTCGCGGCTGGGCATGAGGTGGTCGCCGCCTATACCCAGCCCCCCCGCCCCGGCGGCCGCCGCGGCAAGGAACTGACCCCGACCCCGGTGCACAAGGCGGCCGAAGCGCTGGGGATTGAAGTGCGCCATCCGGTCTCGCTGAAAGGCCCGGACGAACAGGCGGCGTTTGCAGCGCTGGGTGCGGACGTGGCGGTGGTCGCGGCCTATGGCCTGATCCTGCCGCAAGCAGTGCTCGATGCGCCAAAGCTCGGCTGCCTCAACATTCACGCCAGCCTGCTGCCGCGCTGGCGCGGCGCGGCGCCGATCCAACGGGCTATTTTGGCAGGGGATGAACAGACTGGCGTCACCATCATGCAAATGGAGGCCGGGCTCGATACCGGGCCGATGCTGGCCGTGGTGAGGACCTCGATGGACGGCAAGACTGCGGGTGAGCTCACTGCCGAACTGTCAGAGTTGGGAGCAAACCTTATGGTCGAAGTGATGGCAAACCTGCCGGGCCATGTGGGGATGGTGCAGCCCGAAGAGGGCGTGACCTATGCCCGCAAGATCGACAAGGCCGAGGCGCGGATCGATTGGTTGCAAAGCGCGGAGCAAATCGAACGCCAGATCCGCGCGTTTTCGCCCGTACCCGGAGCATGGTTCGAGTTCGAAGGCGAGCGCTGCAAGGTGCTTACGGCGGAACTTGCTGAGGGAACGGGTCAAGCTGGTCTGGTGCTTGATGACCAACTGACCATCGCCTGCGGGACTGGCGCGATCCGCCCAGTCCTCGTCCAGCGCGCCGGGCGGCCGGCAATGCAGACAGCGGACATGCTGCGCGGGTGGGCAATCGAAGCGGGGGCAAAGCTCGCTTGACCCGCTTCGCCCTCACGCTCGAATTCGACGGCACCCCGTTCATGGGCTTCCAACGGCAGGCCCACGGACCTTCGGTGCAGCAGGCGGTTGAGGAAGCGGTTCACGCCACGACCGGGGAGACGGTCACGCTCCACGCCGCGGGGCGGACCGACGCCGGGGTCCATGCGCTGGGGATGCGGGTGCATGTCGATGTGGCGAAAGACATCGAGGCCTTCCGGCTGATGGAGGCGCTCAACCACCACCTTCGCCCCGATCCGATCGCGGTGCTGACCTGCGAGGCGGTGGCGGATGACTGGCACGCGCGGTTTTCCTGCATTGGCCGCGAGTACCTTTACCGGATCGCCAATCGCCGCGCGCCACTCACGCTTGACCTCAACCGCGCCTGGCAAGTGGCGCAGCCGCTTGACGCCGATGCCATGCACCGCGCCGCGCAGGCCTTGGTCGGGCACCATGATTTCACCACGTTCCGCTCGGTCCATTGCCAGGCGCAAAGTGCCGAAAAAACACTCGATTTGCTGAGTGTCGAGCGGGTGGACGAGGAAGTGCAGATCCGCGCCGCCGCGCGCAGTTTCCTCCACCATCAGGTCCGCTCGATGGTCGGCTGCCTCGCGCTGGTCGGCATGGGCCGCTGGCGCGAAGAACAGGTGGCCGAGGCGCTGGCCGCGCGCGACCGCGCCGCGCTGGGCCTTAATGCGCCCAGCGAAGGGCTTTATTTCGTTCGCGCGCTTTACCCCGGCGAATGACGCACTAGGTTGCATTCCGAAACAGAATCGGGAGACAACCAATGACCTTCACCGGCAAGCAGCTCACCACCCAGCTCGACGCGGATGGCACGCTGACCGTTCAGCTTAACGACCAAACCTGGGATGCACCCAAGGCGGGGCAAGTGCTGATCAAGGTTGAGGCGACGCCGATCAATCCGTCGGACCTGGGCCTGCTGTTCGCCAGCGCCGATACCGACAATGCCCAGTATTCGCCCGGCAAGGTCGTCGCCAGGATGCCCGACGCCGCCACCCGCGCGTTCAAGGCGCGGCACGGGATGGCAATGCCGGCCGGCAACGAAGCCGCTGGCGTGGTGGTCGCGGCAGGTGAAGGCGCCGAACACCTGATGGGCAAACGCTATGCCTGCGTGCCGGGCAGCGCCTATGCCAACTATGCCTATGCCGATGCCACCATGGGTTTCGCCGTGGATGACAGCGTGAGCGCAGAACAGGCCGCAAGTTCGTTCGTCAACCCGATGACCGCACTGGGTTTTACCGAAACGATGAAGCTGGAAGGCTTCACCGGAATCGTCCACGCAGCCGCCGCTTCGAACCTGGGGCAGATGCTGGTCAAGATCTGCCTTGAAGACAACATCCCGCTGGTCAACATCGTCCGCAGCGAGGAGCAGGTGAAGCTGCTCAAGGATCTGGGCGCCACCCATGTGCTCAACATGACCGATGCCGATTTTCTGCCCAAGCTGATCGACGCGATTGCCGAAACCAAGGCGATGCTGGGCTTCGATCCGATCGGCGGCGGCACGCTCGCCAGCCAGATCCTGACCGCGATGGAAGCCGCCGCCAGCCGCGGCGCCGCCTTCAGCCGCTATGGCTCAAGCGAGCCCAAAAAGGTCTATATCTACGGCGCGCTCGATATCGGGCCGACGATCCTTAACCGCGCGTTTGGCTTGACCTGGGACCTCGCCGGTTGGCTGCTGACCCCGTTCATGATGAAGGCTGGCATGGAAGTGGTCGGGAGGATGCGCGCGCGGGTGATGAAGGACCTGACGACCACCTTCGCCAGCCACTATGCCCGCAAGGGCAACCTTGAGGACATGCTGACCAAGGATGCGATCGCCATGTACAACGCGCGGCGCACGGGCGAGAAGTATCTGGTTACGCCTTGAGCGTGCCAGGCTTACGGGAGCTCGGGGGGTAGCGAAGGATGTCGTCGTTCGCGATCGGGTATTTTCTTGGGCAAGTCCTGGGCAATGGGTTTGTTCTCTTCGCGATCTACGCGATCCTCGAAACCGTGATCTTCAAGCGCATTTTTGATGACCCGGTCAAAGGCAAGCTGACGGCTGCTGCTGCTGCATCGGCGGTTATGCTGCTCATTGCCGTCTCAGCCCCGAGTCGGCCGGAATTTGGCTTTATGCCGATAGCTGGCACGCTCGTGGCGGCTCTGCTCGTTTCCATCTATGCGTGGCGGCGGGGCCTAAAAGTGCGGACGCGCCAGGCGGACGTAGGTCAGGCTTTCGAATAGGTTGGCTTAGCGCCGCTTGGCCGCGATTTTGCGAAACCAGCCGAAGATTGCCTCAACCGGGCGGCTATCGGCATTGCGCCAGCTTTGCGCATCGCGCTTGCTGTTGAGCCGTTTGCCGTCTGCAGAAATAACCACCATGGTCGGGGTACCAGCCACCCGCTTGATCCCGAACCGAGCGGCCAAATCAAGGTTGCGCCCTTTGCCGAGCTGCGGTTTCGCGACATCAATGAAAGTAACCGTGAACCCCGCCCCAAATTCGGACTTGAACGCGTCCGAAGTCAGCACTTTGGCCAACCCCTGGCTATCATGACACCAGTCGGCGCCGAACACGATCACTGCCAGCTTGTCGTCAGCCTTGGCTACGAGCAGCGCCGCATCGAGAACCTTGGCCGCGTCGGCATCTTCAGGATAATAAACGGCCCGCGCGGTCTTTGCGGCGGCGGCGGCCTGGCCAGTCGCAGATGCCTGTCCGGCTGGCATAGCGGCCAGCAACAGTGCAGCGATCAGCCGGGCCTGAATCACCCCTTGCCAACCACGCTTTCCGGCAGCTCCGTCCCGAACACGCGCTGGTAGTATTCGGCCACCAGCATCCGCTCGGTCTCGTCGCACTTGTTGAGGAAGCTGAGCCGGAAAGCGAAGCCGGGGTCCTTGAAGATCGCGGTGTTCTGCGCCCACGTGATCACGGTGCGCGGGCTCATCACGGTGCTGATGTCGCCATTGATGAAGCCCTGGCGGGTCAGATCGGCGACCTTGACCATGTTGGCGACCATCTCGGCCGACGCGCCCTCAGTCTTTGCCAGCACAATCTCGCTCTCAACCTGCGCGGGCAGGTAGTTGAGCTGAACGACGATATTCCAGCGGTCCATCTGCGCCTGGTTGATCGCCTGGGTACCATGATAAAGCCCGCTGGTATCGCCTAGGCCAACGGTGTTGGCGGTGGCAAACAAGCGGAAGTTCGGATCGGGGCGGATCACCCGGTTCTGGTCGAGCAGGGTCAACTTGCCTTCGGTTTCCAGCACGCGCTGGATCACGAACATCACGTCGGGACGGCCGGCATCATATTCGTCGAATACCAGCGCGACCGGATGCTGCAGCGCCCAGGGCAGCAGACCTTCGCGGAATTCAGTTACCTGAAGCCCGTCGCGCAGCACGATTGCATCGCGGCCGACCAGATCGATCCGGCTGATATGCGCGTCGAGATTGATGCGGACGGTCGGCCAGTTGAGCCGGGCGGCGACCTGCTCAATGTGAGTCGACTTGCCGGTGCCGTGATAGCCCTGGACAATCACCCGGCGGTTGAAGGCAAAGCCGGCCAGGATTGCCAGCGTGGTATCCGGATCGAACACATAGGCGCCGTCTACATCGGGCGTGCGCTCGTCCGGCTGGCTGAAGGCCGGAACCTTCATGTCGATATCAATCCCGAAAAGCTCGCGCACGCTCACCTCGGTGTCGGGCGCGGGCAGGACGGTCTGGTTCGAAGTGTCGCTCAGGGCTGTTTTGTCGGTCATCGCGGGAAACCGCCTATACGCGCGGGCGCAAGGCTGCAACTGCCTTTGCGTGTCGATCAGCGACTATTTCAACCGCGCGGTTAAGTCAGTCGGGCGGTGCAGGCTGTCGGACTGGCCGTGTGCAGCGGACTTGCACTATACCAACTGGTCGGTATGGTGATGCCATGTCCGCGAGTCGCCCTGCCCAGCCCACCACAGCCCGTGACCGGCTGATCGCCGCAGCGCACCAGACTGTGCGGGCCAAGGGCTATGCCGCGACCTCGGTTGACGAGCTGTGCGGAGCCGCCGGGGTGACCAAGGGCGCGTTCTTTCACCACTTTCCTTCGAAGGAGGCGCTGGGCGTGGCCGCGGCCAATGCCTGGACCGCACGGGCCGAAGAACAGATCTTCACCGTGCCCGATTGGACCCGGCTGCCCGATCCGCTTGACCGGCTGCTGGCGCATATCGATTTCCGGCTGGCGATGATCGAGGGCCCGGTAGAGGATTTCACCTGTTTCGTCGGAACGATGGTGCAGGAAGCCTATCTGACAAACCGGCCGATCCGCGAGGCCTGCAAGGCCAGTATCGGCGCCTATGCCGAGCGATTGGCCGAGGACATCCAGGCTGCGGCCGACCAACATGGCGCGCGGGTCGATGCGCTGAGCCTGGCCTATCACGTTCAGGCCGTGCTGCAGGGTGCCTTCATTCTGGCCAAAGCCCATAACGACCCCTCGCTCGCGCGAGACTCGGTTACCCATCTCAAACATTATGTTGCGATGCTATTTGGAAAGGCAGCACTTCAATGAGCCAGAAGATCTTCGTCAACCTGCCGGTGGCCGACCTGCCCCGCGCCCGTGCATTCTACGAAGCACTAGGCTTTACCCACAATCCCGCGTTCTCCAACGAAGATGGAGCCTGCATGGTATTGTCCGAGACAATTCATGTCATGATCCTGACTCACGCCAAATGGCAGACCTTCACCACGCGCCCGATCTGCCCACCCGGATCGAGCGAAGTGTCGCTGGCGATTACCTGCGCTGAAAAGGCCGAAGTTTCGCGCCTGGTTATGGCCGGTGCGGCCGCCGGCGGCACAGCCGACATCAACCCGCCCGAAGATCACGGCTTCATGTTCCAGCGCACCATAGCCGATCCCGACGGGCACATCTGGGAGCCGTTCTGGATGGACCCGGCGGCGATGCCACCCAGCGACTGAAGGGTATATAGAAATGTCCTACATTGACGGATTCCTGATTGCCTGCCCCGAGA
>CAZOSI010000113.1:0-10659 GCA_964582485.1 uncultured Novosphingobium sp. | reverse complement strand
GGCGCGCAGATCTCGGTTCCGGTTGGTCCCAAGACCCTGGGCCGGATCATGAACGTGATCGGTGAGCCGATCGATGAACAAGGCCCGGTTGGCGCGGCCAAGCACAACCCGATTCACGCCGAAGCCCCGCTGTTCGTCGACCAGTCGACCGAAGCCGCCATTCTCGTCACCGGCATCAAGGTGATTGACCTGCTCGCGCCCTATGCGCGCGGCGGCAAGATCGGCCTGTTCGGCGGCGCCGGCGTGGGCAAGACTGTGCTGATCCAGGAACTGATCAACAACATCGCCAAGGGCCATGGCGGCGTCTCGGTCTTCGCAGGCGTGGGTGAACGCACCCGCGAGGGCAACGACCTCTACCACGAATTCCTCGATGCCGGTGTTATCGCCAAGGACAAGGACGGCAACCCGACCCCGGACGGTTCCAAGGTCGCTCTCGTGTTCGGCCAGATGAGCGAGCCCCCGGGCGCCCGCGCCCGCGTGGCGCTGTCGGGTCTGACCATGGCCGAATACTTCCGCGACGAAGAAGGCCAGGACGTGCTGTTCTTCGTCGACAACATCTTCCGCTTCACCCAGGCCGGTTCGGAAGTGTCAGCTCTGCTGGGCCGTATTCCTTCGGCGGTGGGCTATCAGCCGACGCTCGCCACCGATATGGGCCAGCTGCAGGAACGCATCACCTCGACCAACAAGGGCTCGATTACCTCGGTTCAGGCGATCTACGTTCCCGCGGACGACCTTACCGACCCCGCCCCTGCCGCCTCGTTCGCCCACTTGGACGCGACCACCACGCTGAACCGTGCGATTTCGGAACTGGGCATCTACCCGGCGGTCGATCCGCTCGACTCCACCAGCCGCGTGCTGACCCCGGCCGTTGTCGGCCAGGAGCACTACGACACTGCCCGCCGCGTTCAGGAAACGCTGCAGAAGTACAAGTCGCTGCAGGACATCATCGCGATCCTGGGCATGGACGAGCTTTCGGAAGAAGATAAGCTCACCGTCGCCCGCGCCCGCAAGATCCAGCGCTTCCTGTCGCAGCCGTTCCACGTCGCCGAAGTCTTCACCAACATCCCGGGCAAGTTCGTCCAGGTCGAAGACACCGTGAAGAGCTTCAAGGCTGTGGTTGACGGCGAATACGACCACCTGCCCGAAGCCGCCTTCTACATGGTCGGCGGGATCGATGAAGCGGTCGAAAAGGCCAAGAAGCTGGCTGAGGACGCCTAAGCATCATGGCTCTGCACTTTGAACTCGTCACGCCGGCACGGCTCGTGCGGTCCGAGGACGTCCACATGGTGGTCGTCCCCGGCTCCGAAGGCGAGTTCGGCGTGCTCGAAGGCCACGCGCCGTTCATGTCGACCGTCCGCGACGGCACGCTGCGGATCTACAAGACCGAGGGCGGCGCTCCGGAAGAAATCGAGGTCCAGGGCGGCTTCGCCGAAGTCGGCGAAAACGGCCTGACCGTGCTGGCGGAGCATGTCGAGGGGTGAGGCGTCGACTGCCTCAAACCAATCCCAGTATCTCGATGGCTAGAATGCCGCGACATCGAGAAGCTGCATCGATGCTCCCAACAGAACCAGAGCGATCCCCGATCTCGCTATCTTCAACAGACGCAGTGAAGCTGTTGCCTGACTCTCAAAAAGTCTAACGATCTCTGCTTCAGCGACCGCTTCGGCCGCCTGAGCTGCTGAAATCTTGTCGGTCGACAATAGCAGGGACTCAGCTTCCATGAATTTTTGAAGCAAAGCTTGGCGAACCTCACTCGGCACCGTTTTGTCGCTTTGAATTGTCAAGATTTGGACGGCACTCTGCGATAGCGATTTGAATGCGCCGTGAAGCGCAACAGTCGATTGATTGCGACTTGAAGCGAGCGATTTTGCGAAGCTATCAAGAGCATCCGCAGTTCTGTCTGATTGCTTGCTCTTCAGCAAATCTACGAAGAGGAAGGACAAGCCTCCAATTTCGATGGTCAGGCCAAGCGCCCCAAGCCAGCTAGTGGAACCATTCAAAAAGTCGAAGATCATTGATCACCATGCCTCGTGCAATATTGTGGATGCCTAAATAAACGCTAAGCCCTCAATGCAAGTCACACACTCTCCACCCACATGAATGTCGGCGCCTTCAATCCGGACCTGCACATAGCCATCGCGCCCGACCTGCCGACCCTGGCTCGCCACATAGCTGTCCCCGTCACCCACCTGTCCCGCCGCCAGCCGGAACGCCGCGACCGCGCCGTTGCCGCTGCCGCAAACCGGATCTTCGGCAATGCCATCGCCGGGGGCGAAGCTGCGGACAACGACGCGTTTCCCTTCTACCGCATAGATCGACGCACCGGTCATCCCCAGCGGCATGTAATAGGCCGCGAGCTTTGCTTCGTCGTGATCGAGATTCTCCAGATCGGCCACGCTGGCCAGCTCGGCGACCAACCACGTCGGCCCGACATTCACTGCCTTGGCCCCGCCCTTGATCGGCGCGCCAATCCAGGCGGTGGCTTCAGGGTCAGACAGCTCTTCCAGCGCATAACGCGGCAATTTGAACGAGAGGCCCTGCTCACCCACGGTCAGATCGACCAGCCCGACCGCGCATTCCTGCACCAGCCGACCGTCCCTGGCGCTCGCCAGCCCGGCCTGCAGCACCGCATGGGCCGTTCCCAGCGTCGGGTGCCCGGCAAATGGCAGTTCGGCCTTGGGAGTAAAAATCCGCACCCGGTAATCTGCAGCGGGATCAGTCACAGGAAGGACGAATGTCGTCTCCGACAGGTTGGTCCAGTTGGCAAAGGCCTGCATTTCCGCGTCGGAGAGCCCTTCCCCGTCCAGCACCACGGCGACCGGATTGCCCTTGTAAGGCACAGCGGTGAAGACATCGACCTGGGCGAAATTGCGGATTCTCATGGCTCCAACTCCACCTGGTCCTTGGGCGGCACAACCGGGCGGTAATTCCAGCGCATCGCATTGCTGCCATCCATCTTGGACACTTCGGCCATCAGCAGCTTGCCTTGCCGCCAATAGCGGATCCGCTGCGGGTAATCGTGCGCCGGATTGGCAAATTCGATCGACTGCTCGCTGATCAGTACCAGCGGAAATTCACTGGCGGGCTTGCCTTTCGGCTGGGCGAAAAAGCTGATCGTGCCGTCTGCTTTGACTTTGATCTGGGTCACTTCCCAACCCTGCAATTCGGTTCCGAACCCGGTCCGCGCCATGCCCAGCATGATCCCGCCGCGCGGATCGGTCCAGACCTCATCGGCCCAAGTCGCGCCGTCCTGCATCGCCCAGGTGCCCGCCATCCAGCCGGGCAATTCCGGCTTGCCCAGCGTTTGCGCCGCCAAAGGCGCGGCAATCAACAACAAGGCGGCGGCGAACAGCTTTTTCATCGACAGGCCTCTGCACAGGGCAAAATGAACCACGCGTTTAGCGGCTTGGCTCGTAGAATTGAACCCGCCTCAGTCATTCGGTTTCTGGCGGCTCACGCACTTGCCCAGCCCGCCACAGGAAGAGCCCGGCGGCAACGATGATCATTGCACCCAGCAGTGTCATCGCATCGGGATGGGTATCGAAATAGAGCCAGCTGAGCGCGGAAGCGACCAGCAGCTGAATGTAGGTGGCCGGGGCCACCACCGATGCTCCCGCGCGGGTCGTGCCAAGATAGATCAGCCAGTGCGCGCAAGTCGCGGCCAAGGCAACGAAAGCGCTGCGCGCGATTACGCTCCAGTGGGGCCAGCCGATCGCAAACCGCTCCATCTGCGTTTCAGCAAACAGCGGCGCCGCGATAATCAGGATTGGTGCGGCAAAGATTGCAACCCAGAACTGCATCGCCAGCGCCGAGGCCGTGCCCGCCGCAGCCCGATTGCCGATGATCAGCAAGCTGAACGTAATCGCCGAGAAGATCGGCAACACGGCCCACCAGCCCGCTTCAGCCAGGTTCGGGCGCAGAATCACCAGCACCCCGACAAAGGCTGCGGCAGAGGCAATCAAAGTATGTCGGCGCAAAGGTTCACCCAGCAGCACAGCGGCCAGAATCGCGGTGAACATCGGTGCGGTGAATCCGATCGCGGTTGCGGTTGCGAGCGGCAGCACGAACAATGAGGTGAAAAAGATCATCGAGGATGCCGCCAGCGCAGCGCCGCGCCCAAGCTGCGCGCGCGGCTGGGCTAGGTGAAAGCCCGCCCGCCCCTCGCGCGCCCACAGCAGGCCCCCCAGCGCGATCGCCGCCAGACTGAAGCGCAAGGCGGCAATTGCCACCGGTGACCACAATCCCGCCATTGATTTGATCACCCCGTCACCCAAAGACAGCGTGGCAAAGCCTGCCAGCGCATAGAGCAACCCGGCCCGTTCGTTCGTCACCAAGTGCAATCCCTTCGGGAGCAGCCCTAATCGCGGTCAACGGACAGCGCCAGAAGTTTACCCGCTGTTAAACAGTCATGCTTAACAACCCCTAACCAACCGGCGGTTCGAAATGGGGCAATTGTGACCAAGCTGATCATCCAGATTCCCTGCTTCAATGAGGCGGAAAGCCTGCCGAATACGCTGATCTCGCTGCCACGCCGTCTGCCCGGGATCGACACAATCGAGCTGCTGGTGATCGACGACGGCAGCCACGACGGCACGGCCGAGGTCGCGCGCCGGTTTGGCGTGCATCACGTGGTCCGCCACCGCCGCAATCGCGGTCTTGCCGCCGCCTTTCAAAGTGGGATCGACGCCGCGCTGGCCGCCGGGGCTGATATCGTCGTCAACACCGATGCCGACGGACAATATGCCGGCGAGGACATCGCCAAGCTGGTCGCGCCGATCGTGGCCAATGAGGCCGATCTGGTGATTGGCGATCGCGGCGTCGCCGAAAACGCGCATTTCGGGCCGTTCAAGCGAAGGCTTCAGCGGATCGGGAGTGCGGTCGTCCGCCGCCTGTCGGGTACCGAAGTGACCGACGCAGTTAGCGGGTTCCGTGCAATCAGCCGCGCCGCCGCGCAGCGGATCACGATCACAACCGAATTTTCCTATACCACCGACATGCTGATCCAGGCCGGGCGCAAACGCTTCAAGATCGTCAGCGTGCCGGTCCGGACCAATGCAACCGAACGGCCAAGCCGCCTGTTCAAATCGATCCCCCAATTCATCGTCCGGCAGTTGCTGACCATGATCCGGGCCTATGCCACCTACAATCCGCTGCGCACCTTCGCGCTGATCGGCGGTCTGGTCAGCCTGATCGGGCTTGCCCCGATCGTGCGGTTCCTGTGGTTCTGGACGATCGGTGACGGCAATGGCCATGTACAGTCGCTGGTGCTGGGCGGATCTCTGCTGGTGCTGGGGGTCCTGACCGGGCTGATGGGACTGCTCGCCGAACTGATCGGCGCAAACCGCAAGCTGCTGGAAACAACCCTGAGCCATGTGCGCAAGCTGGAAGACCGGCTGGCGGCGATCGAGCCGGACAGCCCGGCAGAAGCAGAGCGAAAGCGCCGGGCATGAACCCGGGCCGGGCGCCCCGGATCCGCCTGCCCCTTGCCCCGGCCGCCGACCTGCGGCGGGAACGCATCACCGTGCTGGCAGTGTTTGCAGCTATCCTGCTGCTGCAACTGGAACTGGTGTTCAACCGCCCGATCAACTGGGACGAATTCTATCACCTCAATCTGGTCAACGCCCAGGCGCAGGGGCGCATGTCCGAAGTGTTGCAGGTGTTGCATGTCCGCGCCTTGGGGTGGATCGCCGCCCTTCCGCTTGATGAGATCGGTCAGGTTCGCGTCGCCCGTCTGGTGATGTTCGCCTGCGAAGGCTTCACGCTCTGCGCGATTTACGGCCTGGCCCGGCAGTTTGCCCAGGCGCGGATCGCGCTGCTTGCTCCGCTGCTCTATCTGTCCGCCGGGTATGTGTTTCAGCACGGCATGTCGTTCCGCGCCGATCCGCTGGTCACCGCGCTGCTGATGGCGGCACTGTGGCTGCTTGCCTCCTGCCGGCTCGGTGCCAAGGTGCTGGTCGGGATGGCCGTGCTGTTGGCGCTGGCCGTTTTGGCCACGATCAAGGCTGCGCTCTATGCTCCGGCCTTCGCGCTGTTGGGCTGGCTGCGGATCAGACAGAGCGACCAGCCGCTGGCCTTGCTGCTCCGCCTTGCGGCCATGGCAGCGCTGGCCGCCGCCATGGCCGCCGGGCTTGTCGCCCTGTCGCAGGCTTATGCTCCGCCAGCTGTGACCGGCAGCGCAGGCGATACGGTCAAGGCCTCGCGCGATATGCTGCTGGCCGAGGGTTTGTTTCCGCGCTGGCCCTATCTGCTGTTCGCAATCGGCACCGCGCCGATCTTTGCCGGGGCACTGGCAGCTACGCTGCCGGCTTTGCAGCGAAGCGGCCTGACGCCGGCCACCCGACTGGTTCTGACTGGTCTGATTCTGCCTTTGCTCAGCGTGGCGTTCTACCGGAACGCCTTTCCCTATTTCTACGCCTTCATCCTGGCCCCGGTTGCGGTCGGCATGGTGCCTGGGATTGCCTGGATGGCGAAGCGCTATACCGCCCGGACCTTGGCGATCGGATGCCTGATCGGCTGCGTTGTACTCTCCGCGATTACTCCGCGCGATGTGCAGGACAACCAGCGCGTAGTCCTGCGCGAGGTTCACCGCCTGTTTCCAAAGCCCGTCGCCTATTTCGACTTTGCCGGGATGGTATCAGCATTCCCCAAGGCAAACGTGTTCATGAGCACCTGGGGCCAGACCCGCTATCGCAACGGCGAGACCGAAAGCTATGCCGAAGCGATTGCCCGCCGTGACGTTCCCTTGCTGTTGGCCAACAACCAGGTGCTGATGCGCAACCAATCAGACAAGGGACCGGCCTGGGAACTGCTGCCCGCCGATGCTGCATTGCTGCGCACGGCCTATCTCCAGCATTGGGGCCCGATCTGGATCGCCGGCCACCGCTTCGCCGCCGGCTCTGCAGCACAGGACTTCGTTTTGCCGGCCGGTGGCACCTATCGACTTGCAGGAACCGCCGCCCAAATCGATGGGCGCCGGATCGAACCCGGCAGCAGCGTGAACCTTTCGCGCGGACAACACCGCTTCGTGCCGCTCGGCCCGGGCGAGACCGAGCTCAAGTGGGGCAGCAATCTCCCCCGCCCCGCCTCACCTGCCCCCACCCAATTGCCGTTCAGGGACTTCTGAGCGTGGCGGTGGCTTCTCCCGGCCAATCGGGCTTTCTGGTGGCTTTACGTGCAATCGGTTCGCGCGGGCGGGGCCTTTTGCCGTTGGCAACCTTCGCCTTCTTCGTTCTCAGCCTTGGCTTCATTGCCATTTTCGTCCAGCGTAACTGGCAGGCCGTGCGCGAACTACCGCCACTGGACACTGGTGGGCTCGCCGTCGCCGCAGTACTTTATCTTCTTGCACACCCTTTCACATCATCAGGGTGGGTGCTGGGGGTGCGCGGGCTGGGTCAGGATCTGCCGTTTCCCGCAGGTCTGCGGATCGCCTTCGCCAGCCAGGTTGGAAAGTATCTGCCCGGCAACATCGCACACTACTTCGCGCGGGCGGGTCTGGCCAAATCGGCAGGAATAACCCTGGCGGGAAGCAGCTTGGCTACCTTGCTGGAGATCATGGCAGCCTTGCTGGCCGCGATCATCGTCGCAGCAACCGCAAACCTTGTCGATTCAGCTCCGATAACTGCAGTCAGCGCTTCGTTGACCCATGTGAAGACGTGGTCCGGCGTGCTTGTTGCCATTGCCATCATCGCCGCTGGGCTGATGGTGCGTCGGACCGGCATACCCATCAAAGTGCTTGCATTGATGACCGCTTGCCTAGCGGCGAACTTTATCCTTGCCGGGCTATCGTTTCATGCAGTCGTTCTTTCGGTCTCGGATCAGGCTACCACTTGGGTTGCATCCGTGGGAATATTCACCGTCGCCTGGGCAATCGGCTATCTGGTGCCGGGTGCACCCGCCGGGCTTGGCGTGCGCGAGGTCATTCTGGTGGCCTGGCTCACCCCGATCGTAGGCCCTGGCCCGGCGATCGCCTGCACGGTCCTTCACCGCCTGATTACAGCAGCGGTAGATGCATTGGTCGGGCTATTCGGATATGGGTGGCTGCGACTGGGCAAACCGGCTCAGGATCTCTCGAAGAAATAGAAATCCGCGAAGGAGGAATTGTCGCTATCTCCGGTTTCCGGATAGGCATTCCTTACAACCTCAATCAACTTGTAGTCCGGCCTGTTTTTCTCAACCCAGTCGGTGAATTTGCGATGCCGGACATGGACCGCATCGGATTTGCGATCCGAATTGCTTGAATAGATGATCACAAAACGCCGCGAAGCAGCAAACAACTGCTCCATATAGGTCTGGTAGACGCTGTCTTCGATAAGATGGTAAATGACGTCGAGCGACAGCGCGAGATCCGCGACATCCTCTGCTGTCAGGTCATCGCTATGAATGAACCGCTTGGTCGGATCATTTGCGAACGCCTTGGTGGTCAGATCCAGCGCAGTGCGCGATACATCCACTCCAACATAGTGCGGATATTGCGCCAGCTTGAGCTGCGCCCCGTCACCAGAGCCAAATTCGATCACCGATGCTACGTTGTTTTCCGCGACGAACCGGTTGAGCACGTCGGCCTTGTATTGTGCCAGGCGGTTATATGATCCTGCTCCGGAATTTCCGCCGTCGCGATAGCGACCTTCCCAATAATCGCCCGACGTGAAGCCCTTCTGCCGGTAGCCGACGATAACCTTGAGCGCTGCGCGGGCAATGTCGCGGACAATCGGCGTGCGCTTGACCAACCTTTTAATCATTGCACGCGCCTAGGGTGAAATTGCACCTAGGACAAGCGCCGACACTTGGATTAGAGTCGGGATGCGACCGGTAACGAGGGCATAGAGAATTGGACCACTTGCCGCCCGAGATCGTGTTTGTGACGCGCAAATGGCCACCCGCGGTCGGAGGGATGGAAACCTGGTCGGTGCGGCTCTCGGAGGAGCTGGCAAAGCTTGCCCCGGTCAGGGTCATCGCGCTGCGCGGCCGCGAAGATGGCCGGCCACCGTCACCATTGAAGCTGCTGCTCTTCCCTTTTACCTTTGCACGGCAATTCCTGTCCAGACGGCGCGCTGGCGCTATCTTGCACCTCGGCGATATGGCGCTTTGGCCGCTTGGGCTGCTCGCCCCGCCCCGCTCACGCCTGGTCATAAGTGCTCATGGTACAGATGTGTCCTACCCCAAACGCGGGGGGTGGCGCGGCAAGGCGTATGGAGCTTACCTGCGGCTCGGCGCGCGGCTGCTGCCCCAGGCCTTGGTCATCGCCAACTCGGCGGCAACCCAGTCTGCCGCTGCCGAAGCGGGCTGGAAAGACAGTCGGATCGTCCCGCTCGGCACAAACATGATCGGCCACGTTCCAAACGGGCCGCCCGATCGCCATTTGCTGTTCGCCGGCCGGTTAATCCCGCTCAAAGGCCTGAGTTGGTTTGTCCGGGAAGTCCTGCCACTGCTTCCGGACGATATCGCACTCCATGTCGCCGGACCGCAGACTGACCCAGCGGAATCCGCTGCGCTTGATCATCCAAGAGTGCGTTATCTGGGTATTCTCGATCAAAACGCCTTGGGGAATGCCTGCCGCGACGCGCTCTGTGTCGTCGCACCGAACATCGTCCCGGCCAATGGCACATTCGAGGGATTTGGCTTGGTCGCGACCGAGGCCGCAGCGGCCGGCGGGATCGTGATCGCAGCGCGCTGCGGTGGGCTGCCCTCTGCCTTGGCGAATGGTGACGCAGGTCTCCTGGTCGAACCTGGTGATGCCGAAGCCTGGAAGGCAGCCATCAGCGACGTGGCCGAATGGGACCTGGCAAGGCGCGCTGCATTTATTGCCAACGCACTGGCGACGATCGAACGGGACTATCGGTGGCCATCCGTGGCTAAGGCCACGCTGGCCGCTTATCGATAATTGGTGGCAAATCGAGCGATCCATTAGGAAATATTCAAAGTTTCCGCCCTATTCACCATTCCCGTAAGGCCGCCGGTATCCATGCCGATGGCACACCGACCGCAGAATTCCGGGGGATAGAGCCACGATGAGCGCATTTGGCCGACGCAATGGTGCAGGAGGTACGTCCTCTGGCGCGCGCCCGCAATTCGGTGTTGCCCGACCCATGAAGGGCTTTGAGGGCGCAAAACCGCAGGGCGGTGAACAGTTCCCGCCGCTGCCGGGTGAGGAAGTCGTTCCGCTTCCTCCGATCGAAGGCGGCGGACAGGCGACCAAGGCCGATGCGATGACCCGCCTGCAAGACCGGGTCAACGGTGTGGTTGAAAACCAATATCAGGCCGAAGGCTTCGAAGCCTCGGTTCACAAGATCAAGGAGCAGGTGCTGCCCCGCCTGCTCGAACGCGTTGACCCGGAAGCCGCGGCGACGCTGACCAAGGACGAGCTCAGCGAAGAATTTCGCCCGATCATCCTCGAGGTGCTGGCCGAACTGAAAGTCACGTTGAACCGGCGCGAACAGTTCGCGCTGGAAAAGGTGCTGATTGACGAACTGCTCGGCTTCGGCCCGCTCGAAGAGCTGCTCAACGATCCTGACGTTTCCGATATCATGGTCAACGGACCGGACCAGACTTACATTGAAAAGAAGGGCAAGCTGACGCTCGCCCACATCCGGTTCCGTGACGAAAGCCACCTGTTCCAGATCGCCCAGCGGATCGTCAACCAGGTCGGCCGCCGCGTCGACC
>CAZOSI010000112.1:0-10701 GCA_964582485.1 uncultured Novosphingobium sp. | reverse complement strand
CCAACATGCGTTGGGACGCTTATTCAACTTCAATTGAACAGTTCATAAAATATCCGGTGAGCGGACGGGATGAGATGAATGAGCATCGTCTTCCTGTCGCTGCCAACCGGGTTGCCGAAATCCCTGGCATCGGCTCACACTTTCAATCGGCATTCGGATCGCCGCTGATTGATTTTCCGCGGATAGAACACGCGATTAGCGCCTATGTGCGGACGCTGGTATCCGGCAATTCCGCATTTGACCGGGCAGTGGTTGGCGGTCAGCCGCAGGCGATGAGTTCCTCGGCATGGCGGGGATTTGCCTTGTTCAACGGGCGGGCGGGATGTGCATCGTGCCACACCTGGTCACCGCAAGCTCCGTTTTTCACCGACGAGCAATTGCATAGCACGGGATGGGGTTGGGATTCTGGCCGCAATGCATATCGTGATGACGGTGCGGGCGGGCTGGGTATCAGCAATCGGACCGGGCAATTTCGAACTCCCACGCTTCGCGACCTCGCGTTTACTGCCCCTTATATGCATGATGGGTCGCTTGGCACTTTGCGCGAGGTGATCGATTTTTTTGATCGTGGAGGCGGGCCAGGACCAGGGCGCGACCCACGGCTGCGCCGGCTGAACTTATCCGAATCCGAGAAAGTCGATCTGGAGCAGTTCTTGATCGCCCTGACCGGCCAGACCCATTATGATAGCCGTGGCCGTCGGACCAATTGAACCGGATCAGGCCGAGTAGCCGCGCAAAGCCAGCTGGAGCGACGGCGGAACTTCGGTCGGCAATAGGGCCGCGCCAGGGCGCGGCTGAACCATGCAACCAATTTCCTGCAAGCCCAGGGCAGCCAAGCGGCGATTTCCGTCCCGTTCAAGGCAATAACGAAATTCCAGCTCAATTCGATTGCCCCGTTGCGCCCGCAATCGCATTTCGATTTCCAGTGGATCAAACGCGGCCAATTCCTCGAAATATTCGCAGGATACCTTGATCGTAACCAGCCGCAAGGTATCGGCCAACAAGCCCAGGACATCCGGCGCATGTTCCGCGAGAAAAGCCTCGCGGCACCGACCCTGCCAGCTGATGAATTTGGCAAAATAGACGTTACCAACCAAATTGGTGTCTTCAAACGATACGAATGGGCGCCAGCAGAAAGCTGGCGCTTCGGACGAACCTTGCATCAACCGGGCTCCAGGCTTGAGATTGCGATCGAAGCGAGATGCGGAACGCCATCGACGCTGAATTGGGAGAGGATCAGGGCGCGCTCTCCGGTTGGCAAGCGGTAAATGGAATCCCCCGCATAGCGAACCTCACCGATTGCCCCAATCTTGCGCAACGACTCAGAGGCGGCCCAATGCTGCGCCTCTGCCCGCTCTGCAAAATCGTCCAGCATCACCAAATCGCAGCCAACCGGGTGTTGGCTGCGAACTGCCAAGGTTGCCGAACTGGTGTGCGAAAGTGAGCAATGCACTCCAGCAGGAAAAACCGGTGCGCCATCACCTCGCCGATCAGATGGCAAGTCAAGGCCAATTTCCTCCAAAGCCTCACTTCGGCGTCCGGCGCGTTCGAGCCGCGGATCAGAAACCAGCGCGCATTGCAGCGAATCTTCGCCGGTAGCCTCGCGGGCCAGACGCTCTAGGTAGGGTCCGATCAATTCCGGCACTGCATCAATGATCGGTTCAATCGTGATCGATCCGATCGTCCGGAAAACGGCTTCATGCCATCGCTCGACGATGGCTCCATCGGCGTTGAAGAAGGTGATGTCGAATGCATAGTCGCCCGATGCCGCCCAGCGTTCAACCGCGCTGATTCCGGTTGCAGGACCAGCTGCATGGAATTCGATAAGCCCAACCTTGATCGGCAGCACCCGGCGGTGTGGCACGCAGGCTTGCAGCAAATGCAATCCGCAGTCTCGGGCCACCGGGTCACCAAGCAAGAGCAAGTTCGGCTCGAATGCTCCAAACAGGCGCGCAGATTGCGGATCCAGCAGATTGGCTTCGACCTTGCGTGAAGTTAGCGCTCCTAGACGGTCCAGGCGTTGAAATGCCTGGCCGTGGAAGAACAGCGGGCCGTACAATCCTGAAAGGCTGACGCCGAGCGGGGCCGCCGCATCGATCTGTCCAGCCGGTGTTCTTGTACCAAAATGCAAAACCGCACGCACAACTGGCTCGGCAAAATTATCTTCTTCGCTGCGGATTTCACAAGCTACCGAGCCATCATGGCTGCGCATGGCCGCAATCCTGATTCTTCGGGCCTCAATCCCCACCGTTACAGCAGACTGGAAAGACAGACCCGCAACCCTGACGGAGTCTTCCTTTTCATCGAGCAACTGGCTGGCCACTTGCGTCATTGCCTCAAGCATCATTACGCCCGGCATGACGGGAACGCCGTCCACCACGTGCGAAAGCAAATACGGGTCGCGGCCATGATTGAGCGTCGCCTCGACGACCAGCTCAACTCGCGGGGTATGAACCAGCACCTGGTCAAGGAAGCGCAGCTGCCCTGCCCCCGGCGCAGGTTCTACACTGCCGAACCGACTTGTCACCAGAACCGCGCCGGTCTTAGGCGACAGGATCAGATCGCATGCCTGATCGATCGCTTCAGCCAGCGGAATCGCATCGATCCCTTCGGCGCTCAACTGATCGATAACACCCAGGCGATCGCCCATCCCGGCCCCCGCCCAAACCGACCATTCGATGTTTAGCGTTGCGAGCTCGGGCCGATCTTTCATCGCATCGGCAAGCAGGCGCCCCTGTTCGGCATTGGCCAGCGCATAGTGGCATTCGCCGGCCAGACCAAGCCGTCCGATTATCGATCCGAAGCCAACCACTCTTCGAAGATCGGGCCCGCAGGCGGCCAGTGCATTTAGAAGGCCCTGGCTTTTCGGACCCAAGGTTTGGCGAAGCCGGTCAGCCTCAATATCCATGAATGCCGTCGGCTCGTTGATCCCCGCAGTGTGAACCAGATGGCTGGGCGCACCAAATCTGTTGGCCAAACCGCGGACCGCAGCAGCCAATGCTCCGGCTTCTTCGACATCGGCCTGCGCGTATCCGACTTGAAGGTTCAGCTTTGCCGCGCGATCAAGCAATGCAGCAACATCAGGCGTATCGATCGGGGACCGCCCAACCAAGATAAGCGCCGCGCCGGACCGTTTGCCCAGTTCAATCGCAACTTCGGCGCCTATCCCGCGCGCACCGCCCGTTACCACAATGACGCTTGGCCTGTTGCCTTCAAGATCAACAACCTGATCATCAGGCAATGCAAGGCGGATCGCAGCTCGCCGCACCGAGCCGCTTTGATCGAGCGCCAATACCGGATGGTCGCCTGGCAGAGCGGGCAGCGGGCCATCCCATTCAGAAATATCAATGGCCCGAATGGAATCGAATAGCCCTTCGGCTTTCAATGACCCGACAAATCCCTCCAGGGCAGCTCCGCGATGCAACAAGGCCAGATGCCGGACCGAGACACAGGCCTGGCGGACGGCGGCGAACAGTGTCGGCCCGTCACGGCTTGCGTCCCAGGCGTCGATGCGGATTGCCAATGCTGTTGTTCGGGCCGGAATAGGGTCTCCCAAAGCCACTTCATGCCAATCAAACAAATCGAGCGGGCCAGCGCTCAGGCCAGCCCAAACCGGCTCAAACCTGCGCACCCATGGGGCAATGCCGGCAATCCGTTCGGGCACAACCGCCGGTCCCAGCGCCTCCAACTGAATCAACTCATCCGCCACTTCCTGCAACGAAGCATTGGCAAATGCCGTGCGGTGACCAGGAAGCTGAATGCCCCGATGTTGAGCCAATCGCGCCAGGATCCGGCTAACCGCCAGGGAATTGAGATGCAGGTCATCGAGAAACCGCAATTCAGGAGTGAGCGACTTTGGCGCCAGCCCGGTTTTTTCCGAGACGAGTGCACAAAGCTGTTCGAGACAGTCGTCGCCAGAAGAAATTGGCTGCGAATCAAACTCCGCATCGCTCGAATCAACGACACTTACGGATGGCTTGATTGCACTGACCGCGCTGCCACCGCCGCAGGGATTTGCGAGAAAGCTCGGTGAAACGGATCGCAGCTCAGCGAATGCAGTCTCGGGATAGATTGATGCCAGATTGAGTTCGATTCCGGCAGCATGCAGTCGCGCCAAACATTCAAATGCAGGGCGGCAGGTTGCGGCAAACACGTCCAGGTTAGCCGTCTTGACCCTGTGGGGTTGGAACAGGCGCGCCATGCTGGCCCCTGGCCCAACCTCGATCACAATATCGCACTCTTGAACCATAAGTTCAGCCGCTTCGACGAAACGGACCGGCAAAGTCAGCTGATCGACAAGGTGCTGCGCGATATCGGCATGCGGATCGAGCAGGTCACCGGTGACAGTGGACATGACCCGGCCGACCGACCGTTTCGGTGGACAGGCTGCAACAATATCGCGAAGCTCTGGCTCTGCCGCAGCCATCATGCGTGAATGAAACGCATGGGAAACCGGCAATGGCTGGGCCGATATCCCTCGTCCGGCCGCACGACGAAGCACTTCTTCGACGGCATACGCCGGACCGGAAACCACTGTTTCCCGATGCGCGTTCAGGCAGGCAACCTCTGCGTCAGTATCATCAATCAACAGCCGTGCCAGTTCCGGTTCGCAGCCAAGCAGAAGCATGGCGCCTTCAGCAAGTGCGCCCATGACCCGTCCCCGACCAGCCGCAATCGCCAAGGCATGGTCCCGATCGAACCAGCCCGCCCACTGCAGTGCGGCAATCTCGCCAAGGCTGTGGCCAAGTGCCACGTCAGCCTTGACGCCGAGACGGTCCAGCAGCTGCAGTCCGGCAAGCGCTGCGCCGATTACAAGTGGCTGTGCATTCCTGGTGTGAGCGGGATCGCCAACAAGTTCGATATTGGCCTGCAGCAGATCAAAGCGCTGCGCCCAGGCACCGCCATGGACCCTGCTGGGGGCCCCTTGCCCGGGGAATAGCAAACCAACGCGAGGACTTTCTCCGGCCTTGCCGAAATGGATGGCCTCGCTCTCCCCGCCAGCCAGGACCTGGCGCGCCTGAGCAATCCGGTCGATAAATTCATCGGGCCGCCCCGCCACAAATGCGATCCGAAATCGACCCTGCCGGCTTTTTCGTGCCAGCTGGGCCGCAAAGTCGCGCATTTCCGAAACCGAAAGTGCCCTGGCCCTTTCGCTGGCCAATTCCAGCACCGTGTCGAGCATCACTGAAGTGTCTTCAGCAAATGCAAACAACTCATCTTCGGACCACGGCCGAAAGGACGGCAGCACCGCCGGTGCGGCCGCGCTCGACCTGAGCACGGCGTGCGCATTGATCCCGCCAAAACCGAACGAAGATACTCCGGCCAAAACGGTTGCTGCATGTGGTGGCAGGCCAGATACGGTGTCGGCCACGGCCAGCCGGTTTCCGGTCCTGGCGAAAACTGGATGGGGGTCGCTACAGCCGGTATGCGGGGGAACAATTCCCATGCGTAGCGCCTCGGCTGCCTTGATCATGCCCGCCATCCCGGCCGCAGCCTTGGTATGGCCGATGTTCCCCTTGATTGAGCCGATCGAGACTTTTCGGCCATCGGCATCAGGACCGAGCAATTGTGCGAGTGCCTCAACTTCGGTCGGATCGCCAATCGCTGTGCCGGTGCCGTGCGCCTCGACAAAGGCAAGATCGGCGGGATCAAGACCAAATCGTCCGTATGCTTCTTGTAGAGCGCGGTATTGGCCAGACACTTCGGGGCGGGTCAATCCTCCGCTGCCATCGCTCGAAAGCCCCCAGCCGGCCAGCTCAACCGGGTTATCGGTGCCGTTCTGTTGGACCCATTTCGCCGATCCCAAGACAAGCGCGCCGGCTCCCTCGCCTGGCCAGAAACCGTCAGCCCGGCGATCGAAAACCCGCATGCGCTGCGCCGTCAAGGCACCGTTCCGGGAAAATCCAACCAGCTCAAAGGGGTCAAGGCTGAGATCGACGCCAACCACGATCATCACTTCTGCACGGCCACACGCGATCTGTTCGGCAGCATTGGCCACTGCCACCAGCGACGAGGCACAAGCAGCATCGACCAGCCAGGCCCCGCCGTGGAGATCAAAATAGTTGGCGATCCTCCCGGCGATGGTGTTCGCCAGCCCGCCAGCCAATGTTTCCTCATTGGGAGCAGGCAACGCGGAGTTGATCCGGTCACGGAACCCTTCGCGGATTTGCTGTCGCAAAGCAGGATCGATTTCTTGCCCATCAAGAGCTGCAGCTAGCTGGTGGTCCAACCACGGCCAGCGCAAACGCAGCTGACTCGTCCTGCTGAACTCTCCGGTCAAGGTGTTCGCAACCACCACGCCGGTGGTGTCCCGAGGCAAGGATTCTGCCCCGCCGCATTGCGCGATCGCGCCGCAGGCAACCTCAAGCGCAAGCCAATGGACCAGATCGGTGCTGGCAAAGGCGTCCTTTGGTATCCGATACTGTTGCGGATCGAAATGCCAGTCCGTCAGCAGGCTCGCCAGGACTGGAGTGATCGAGTCCGCTTCTCCAATCGTTGCCCCAAGGTAACTCGCCATCGGCAAGCGCTCGTCGGGTATGCGGCGGAAGCTCTGCCGCTTGGCAACAATGTTCGCCAGCAATTCGGCTGGACCGGCAGCATCAGGATAACGACAGGCATAGCCGGCAAGATAGACCCTGTTGTCTACAGCCACCTTCAGGCCGCCCTGGCTTCGGGACGAAACCGCAAGCCGGGGACGCTGCCCGACCAATTCTGGATCGCCATGGCCAATCCCCGCACGCAACACACCGCGACCAATGCAAAGAACAGCCCGAAGACGATGTGCAGTTCCATCAGGATCGCATAGGCCAGAGCAACCCCGGCACCGAACAGCATTTGTCTTTTCGGGTCATTGGGTGTTGTCGCAGGATCGGACACCATATAAAATGTAAAGAGCACAAAGGCGAAGCCAGTCATCGGCGCCAGGCCCGCAAGCAGCGGCGTGTCATTGATGATGCTGCGGACAATTGCCTGCAATGCAAATGCGCCCAGCCAACCCAGGATTAGCGGCATACGCTTGGTCAGCTTGAGGTTGATCAGGGACCCTGTCGTGCAGATCAACAACGGAAAGAGCCAGTCGAGCGCACCCACCAGATTTTCACCAAACTGATAGGGTGGAGCAATCCCTACATTGGGAAACAGCGCCAGGGTCGCAGCAATTCCAAAGTTCGACGGGTTGAGAAAATGGGTTCGCCGTCCCCCTCCGCTTGCCACGGTCACTACATATTTGGATGCCACGGCCGTTACCGCCGCAAAGGCAATCACCCAAAGTTGTTCGGCCGCAAACAGCAGCATCCCTACCGCCAGACCGGTAATATGGGCCGAAAGCAGAAATTTTGCCGCGGCTTTCAACCCTCCTCGATATCGCGGGATCCGGCCTTCGCCTTGCGCACGGGCCCATTCGCCAACCAGTTCCGTCGTATAGGTGCAAGCGAGTGCAACAAACGGCGTAATCCAGCTTGCTTCGAAGCCGAACCAGAGATGGCCCAGGATGTTGAGCACCGTGATCGCAATAGCAAATCGCAGCAACGCAGCATCGCGGCGGCGGATGGCGTCCGGATCAGGAATTGCATCGACCGGAACGGCATTCGCGAATTCGGATGGGATGACAGGATGATTCATGATGACCTCAATCCAAAACTAATGTGTGAAAACCGGGGTTCAGTTCGGCCGTACGCCGCAACACGCCTTGCGGCGTATGCCAGGATATTTCGACACGCACGGGTCCTTCCTGTTGGCCCAGACCGAAATGGACCTGCGGGGCATTCTTGCCGCTATGGCCATTGCCGCCATCGACATATCCGATCCGGCGTTTCCCATCAGCGCCGACAACCAGGACCTTGGCCCCGTAGGCCAATCGGCTTGTGCCGTTTGCATTGCGCAAGCGCAGGTCCAGCGTCAGCTGGTGGCCGGCAACCTTGGTTCGGTTGCGATAGAATGAAGATTGGTCCCATTGTCTGGCAATGAAGAAATCGCGGCGTCCGTCGAGGTCAACATCGGCCACAGCGATGCCGCGGGTGACTCCTTTGCGGCCCAGCCCGACTTGGTTCGCCATGTCCCGAAACCTGCCATCCCGGCCCGAGACGTAAAAGGCGTTGGCCAGATGCCCTGACAGGTCTGCATTGCCGCGGAATTTTGGCCAAATGCTGGCGTTGGGAAGCAGGTCATCATTGGCCGTCGCCAATTCCTGCAGTTCGGGCCAGCGATCCACCTCACCAGCCAGAAAGCCAACCGCCTGGACCAGTTCCGGCTTGCTATCATTGTCAAAATCCGCCCCCTTGATGTCCCAAGCCCATCCGTTTCGGGCCGTGCCAAGGCTTCCGCTTGCATCCGTGAATGCCGCGTGGCCGTTCTTCAGCTCCTCGGGCTTACCCTGGTTGATCCACAGGAAATGGCTTTCCAGCAAGGCGTACGGCTGGGCGATGTTGCTGACCGCAAGGTCAAGCTGTCCGTCGGCATTTACGTCGAGGAAATCGGCCCCCATCCCCTTGAATGAATCGCGACCGATGACCCGTGACCGCGTATCGAACCAGCCGCGCTCTCCCTCTGCCAGAACAAATGCCGGCCGGCCGGGCTGCGAACGATTGACCAGAAGCCGGTCCGGCCCAAAATCGTTGGCGATATAGATTTCCGGCTTCAAATCCCCATCGAGGTCAGCTGCGGCAAGCGCCAATGTCCAACCATTGGCCATCGTCTTGGTCAGCGCCGAAGAGTGATCGGAAAAGCCCGAAGCTTGCGAAGAGCCGGAATCGAACAGGAATAACCGCTTGCGGCCACTGTTGTAGGCCCTCGACATTGATTTCTGCATCTTGCCGCCGTCTTTCGCGGTAGCATCCAGGACCTTGGCGTCTTCGGGGAAATAGTTGCCAAACAGCAGGTCACCATGGCCGTCACCGTCGATGTCGGCGATCAGCGCTGCATTGGTGTACCAGGCTTCGTCAGCCGCGATCAGCGAAACCGGCCGGTAGCCGCTCGCCGCGACAACGCTTTCGGCCTTGCGAAAATGAATGATCGGAGCACGTCCCCAGTAGTAACTGAGCAAGTCGGGCAAGCCGTCTTCATTGAAATCGCCAATAAGGCAGCCCATCGGGGCAACTGCCGACGGATCATGGTTGTCCGATGGGACCGGCAAGGAAAATCCGGCATACCTGGCTTCGGTTCCAGGTGCGGGCAAAATGCTGATCTGATTGGTCCGGGGATCCACCAGACAGGCATCGTCCGGCTTCGAATTCCCATCGATATCACCTGCGGCAACGCCAGCGCCCACAGCGGAAATCCACCCGGCAATCTCCTCGTAGTTAGGGTTGACTGGCCGCAAGGGAACCAGATCTTTCCGATTTGCCGGATTGATTGGGATTTCGGCAAAGGCAATCGGGCTCACGGGCTCTGGCGGCTGGGCAGTTGAAGTCTTTGCCGCCGCAAACATCGTAGCCGTCATGGCCAATGTCAAAAGCCCCGCAAGGCCGCGTCCGCCGATCCGTTTCATGATTCCTCCAATGCTGCCGCAATCATCTCTCGCCAAAGCTGGTAGCTTGCCAAATCGCCCGGCCCGCTGCCGACAGCAGCAAGCCGCCGGTCTTCAACCAGCTTGGGAATTTCAGGGGTCTTTTTGCCGACAATCGCACCGGCCGCAGCAATGCAGTGCGGCGGCGAGTGACCAGCCCGGGCGAACGCAGATACGGCAAATGCCGCGCCCTGTCGCAGGTAAGCCAAGTGCTCTCCCGCAGCGACCCTTAGAACTTCGATCGCAGAATTCGAAGCAGGCCCGGCATAACAGGAAGCCAGCCCGATCCCGGACCAAAGGTCGGCTCTCCACTCAGCAGGAAAAGAGCTCAAGGATTTAACCAGATGCTTGCAATCCCCGCCGGAACGAAACCACAAGGCCCGCCCTACCCCTTGGTAATAGGCCTGGATTTCAAATTTGCTGCTGCCACGCGCTTGCTGCCAATTCTTTCGGGAAAAAAAGGCATCGTGGAAACCTCGGCCATCCCAGGCCAGCCCCCCATAGCAGGAATTCAGACGGCGCCGGATTGGGGCGCTAGCGATTCCAACCCGGGCAATGGCCCAGCCAGTTCCGACATGAGCCAAGTGCACAAACCGCGGCTCAAGCTGGTTCAGAGCTTTGCCCAGGCGGTTGCCCCATGGCATAACCGTGGCAGCGATGGCCGCTGCCATGGCGGTTCCTTCAGCATAGAATCCTTGCAGCTCCGGCGGCTTGGTCTGCAGGCGGACCAGTATCTGTTCGGCATCTGGATCATCCATGTAGGCGTTGTAGGCATCGACAAAGGTTGTGCCGATCAGCTCCAGTTTCTCTGTCGCGGGTCCATTGTTAAGGCTCCGAACAACCATTGATGCCGCGTCAGGACGCAATTTCATAAGCTGCGTCAGCATCAAGCATTACCTTCTTGTTCGCGAATCGCGAGGCAAGTGCCACCGCAACAATCAATCAAGCCCCAAGAAAGAGGATCCAAACGCAAAACCAATTGCTCAGCCCCAATCGACGCAACTCTTTTTGATCGCAGCAAAGCTAATTTCATTCCCCATACGCCCTCCGCCCACCCCTTGCAGTCGCAGGGGCGCCATCCGTCAGACTGGAGCTGACGAATCTAAATTCGAAAAAAGCAATTCAAAGGAAGAATGACACCGCAAAGTTTGGAATCAAGCAAAATTTGATCTCGATACTTAATGTCCTCAGGCTTTCTA
>CAZOSI010000111.1:0-10744 GCA_964582485.1 uncultured Novosphingobium sp. | reverse complement strand
CTGGCTGCGGCGATCGACCATGCCCGCAGCCGCAATCCCGAGGCACCCGTCATTGCCATGACCCCGCGCGGCAAGCCGCTGACCCAGGCTCGCGTGCGCGAATTGGCGGCAGGACCGGGGGTGACCGTGCTATGCGGCCGGTTTGAGGGCTTCGACGAGCGGATTTTCGAAGGACGCCAGGTTGAGGAAGTCTCGATTGGTGACATCATCCTGTCTGGCGGCGAACCGGCGGCGTTGATGCTGCTAGACGCTTGCATTCGCCTGCTTCCCGGCGTAATGGGCGCCCCTTCCAGTGGGTCCGAGGAATCGTTCGAGAACGGTTTGTTGGAATATCCCCACTATACCCGACCCGCTGAGTGGGAAGGGCGCACGATCCCTGAAGTGCTGCGATCGGGGGATCATGCGAAGATCGCGGCTTGGCGCAAGTCACAGTCGGAGATCGACACACGGTTACGCAGGCCGGACCTTTGGGAGCTTCATGAGGAAGCTCGGGTCCAGTCTGCCTCTGGCGCGCGGCGAACAGACGAAGGAATATGAGGGATGAACCTCATTCAACAGATCGAAGCCGAGGAAATTGCCAAGGCTTCCAAGGATATCCCGGATTTCCGCCCCGGTGACACCGTCCGCGTCGGCGTGAAGGTGATCGAAGGCGAACGCGCCCGTGTGCAGAACTATGAAGGCGTGTGCATCGCCCGCGCCAACAAGGGCATCGGCAGCAATTTCACCGTCCGCAAGATGAGCTTCGGCGAAGGCGTGGAGCGTGTATTCCCGCTCTACTCGCCCAACATCGACAGCATCACCGTGGTCCGCAAGGGCGTGGTGCGCCGGGCCAAGCTCTATTACCTGCGTGGCCGCACCGGCAAGCGCGCCCGTATCGCCGAACGCCGCGATCCGCGTCCGGGCGAATAAGCCAGGCAGCAGCATCATTTCGGTTAGAAGGGGCTCCGACCGCAAGTCGGGGCCCCTTTTGCTTTGGCCTGAAGCTAGGCGATTTAGTGTATTGCAACATTGATACACCTTGATACAACCTCGCCCGAGAGGGAGAGATATTCATGACAGCCTTGCCGGTGGAGCCTGAAGCGCCCGTCCTTGCCCCAGTGCGCGGCAAGGATCGGATTGCGGTCCTCGATGTTTTGCGCGGGTTCGCGATCCTGGGCATCTTCATTATCAACTTGCCCGCCATGTCGGGCCCGCTCACCGCCTTGCTCGCCGACTTCCGCACCCTTGGCTGGAGCCCGGCAGACCAGCAGGTCTGGCTGTTCCTGGAAACCACCTGGGAAGGCACCCAGCGCGGGGTGCTGGAAATGCTGTTCGGCGCCGGGCTGATGGTCACCGCGGCCAAGGCGATGGACCACGATGGCCCGGTCGGCGTGGCCGACCTCTATATCCGGCGCAACCTGTGGCTGCTGCTGTTCGGGCTGATCGACATATTCGTGCTGCTGTGGTTGGGAGACATCCTGCTGATCTATGCCCTATGCGCGCTGGCACTGTTCCCGTTCCGCAAACTGGCGGTGCGCTGGCTGCTGGTCATTGGTCTGACTTTTGCAACCCTGATCTCGGTGATTGGGGGCATCGAATATGTCAGCCGCAGCGAATTGCAGCAGACCCACACTGTCGCGGTCGCAAAGCAGCAGCAAGGCCAGAAACTGACCACCGAAGAGGCCGAGGCGATCAAAGAGTGGGACAAGATTATCGCCCGCGCCACCGGCAAGGAGCCGGTGGTCGAAAAGCTGGCCAAGGAAGAGGTCGCGGCCCGCGCCGGTTCGTTTGGCGACTATGCCGAGTTCCTGACGTCAACCTATGTGCTGATCGTCGGCAAGGGATCGCTGATCGGCGGGGTGGTAGAGGCCTTCAGCGTGATGCTGATCGGGATCGCCTTGTGGAAGCTGGGCTTTATCCAGGGCCAGCGCCGAACCCGCGACTACGTCATCGTGCTGGTCCTGGCCTATGGCTTCGGGCTGACCGCGCGGTATGTCGGGGGCCTTGAGCGGATGACCTTCCTGCCGATCCCCAAGACGTTGTGGCTGACCCAGGAATATGCCCGGATCGCGGTATCGCTGGGGCATGTGGCGCTGATCAACCTGCTGATGCGCTTTGCCCCCGGACGCGCCGCGCTCAAGCCTTTCATCGCGGCGGGGCAAATGGCCTTTTCGCTCTACTTCCTGGAGCAGTTCATCGGCATTTACGTGATGTATTCGCCGATCGGGCTGCACCTGCCGGGCGCGCAGGGCTGGGCTTATACTTCTGCGCTGGCTGGAATGATCGTCATCGGGCTGCTGATCTTCGCCAACCTGTGGATGCGGCTGTTTGCCAGCGGTCCGCTTGAATGGGTCTGGCGCAGCCTTTCCTACTGGCGCCGACAGCCCTTCCGCCGGCGTTGAGTGACCTGAACGCGAAAGCGGCGAAAAGGTTCTAGCGTCAGGCCTTGCCGAGGCACTAGAGAGGCATCCCGGCCAGGGCCGGGATGCCTTTCACGTTTCGGGGTTTTTGTCTTGTCATGCGCTTACTTGCCTGCCTGCTTGCCGCAACCATGCTATCCGCCGCGCCCGCCCTTGCTGAGGAGCAGCCGGTGAACGTGCCCGCAGCAGCGACCGAAGTGAAAGCGCTCGATTTCGAGCGTGTCTTTGCCAGCCCCAGCCTGAACGGCGCAGTGCCGCGCGGGGTCAAGCTCTCACCCGACGGGCGCTGGCTGACCGTGTTGCGGAACCGCGCCGATGACCGCGAGCGCTATGACCTGTGGGGCTTCGACCGCAGCACCGGGCAGTGGACCATGCTGGTCGATAGTCTCAAGCTGGGTTCGGGCAAGGAACTGTCCGAGGCCGAGAAGATGCAGCGCGAGCGCCAACGGATCGGCGATCTCAAGGGGATCGTGGCCTACGAATGGACTGCCGACAGCAGCGCGATCCTGGTCCCGCTCGATGGTGACCTGTTTCTGGCCCGCCTGAACGGTACGATCGAGCGGCTGACCCAGAGCCAGGAGGACGAGCTCAATCCTGCGCTCAGCCCAAAGGGCGGTTATGTCTCGTTCGTGCGCGATCGGCGGCTGTGGGCAGGAAAGGTCGGCGGCGAAGCCAAACCGGTTTCGCCCGAAGAAACGTCCGACACCGTCCACTGGGGCGAGGCCGAATTTGTTGCACAAGAGGAGATGGCGCGCTTCACCGGCTATTGGTGGGCACCCGACGACAGCCGGGTTGCGGTTCAGCGGTTCGATGATGCCCCGGTCGGGATCGTCACCCGCACCGCGATCGGCGCGGAAAGCACGAAGACCTTTCAGCAGCGCTATCCGGTGGCGGGTTCGCCCAATTCGCTGGTCTCGCTCTACGTGATGAACCCGGATGGTACAGGCCGGGTCGAGGTCGATCTGGGTGCTGACAAGGACATTTACCTCGCCCGCGTCAACTGGTCGCCCGATGGCAAGGTGCTTTACGTCCAGCGCCAGAACCGGGCGCAGACCGTGCTCGACATGCTGGCCGTCGATCCGGCCACCGGCAAGGCCCGGGTGCTGTTCACCGAAAAGGCCGCGCCGAAAAGCTGGGTCAACCTGTCGAACGACTACCGCTTTCTCGACGATGGCAGCATCATCTGGTGGTCCGAGCAAGACGGCTTCGGGCATTTGTATCGCTTTCAGCGAACCCATCACGGCCAAGCCATTTGGGAAAAACTGACCACTGGCGGATGGGTTGTAACCTCACTGGTCGGGGTCGATCAGAAGGCCAAGCGGCTCTATTTCACCGGCACCAAGGATGATGTCCTGGCGCCCCAGATCTACGCACTTGATATTTCCGGCATGGGGTTAGGCAAGGTCGAACGGATCAGCGAGTTGGGGTTCACCCACAGCGCCAGCATGGACAAGGCCGGGCAGACTTTGCTGGTCACGCGCGCGGCGCACAACCAGCCGCCGCAGGTCTATATCGCTGACGGCAAGGGTCAGCGGCTGGCCTGGGTTGAGGAAAACAGGCTCGACGCCAAGCACCCCTATGGGCCATTTGCAGGCACACATCGCGCCCCGACATTCGGCACGATCAAGGCCGCTGATGGCACCGAACTGCACTGGCGGATGACCACGCCGGTGATGGAGCCGGGCAAGCGTTATCCGGTGTTCTTCCAGCACTATGGCGGACCGACAGCGCAGACCGTCACCAAAGGCTGGGGCGGGGCGCTGGAACAGGCGATCGTCGCCAAGGGCTACATCTTCTTCCAGATCGACAACCGCGGCAGCGAGAATCGCGGCGTTAAGTTTGCCTCGACGCTCTACCGCGCGATGGGCGGAGTCGAAGTGGAGGACCAGAAGGCCGGAGCGCTGTTCCTGAAGGGCCTGCCCTACGTCGATGGCCACCGCATCGCCACCTATGGCTGGTCCTATGGCGGCTATATGACGATCAAGATGCTTCAGGCCGATCCCGGGCTTTACGCCGCCGGGATTTCCGGCGCGCCGGTGACCAAGTGGGAGCTGTACGATACCCATTATACCGAACGCTATCTGGGCGATCCGAACAAGGAGCCAAAGGTCTACGCGCAGTCCAACGCGCTGGCCGATGCCGGCAAGATCAAGGACCCGCTGCTGATTATCCACGGCATGGCTGATGACAACGTGGTGTTCGAAAACAGCTCAATGCTGATTTCGCGGCTTCAGGCTCAGGCGGTGCCGTTCGAGATGATGCTCTATCCCGGCTACACCCACCGGGTCGGCGGGCCAAAGGTTGGCGTGCACCTGTGGGAGACGATCTTCGCATTCCTGGGCAAGCATATGCCCGAGCCCAAGCGGTGACGTTTCTGCTGCCCCGCCGCGCCGTGCTGGTGGGCGGTGCGGCCTTGGCGATCGCGGGCTGCGGCCCGGCCAGCGCCGAAGTGCGCCCGGCCAGTCCGCGCGCCCGATCGCTGATTACGGCGGCGCGGCGGCAGGTGGGAGTGACCCTGGCTTACGACCCGGCCTATACTCGCTTGGACTATCCCGGCGGCGACGTGCCCCGCGCCAAGGGTGTCTGCACCGATGTGGTGATCCGCGCCTACCGCGATGCCCTCGGGATCGATCTGCAACGCGATGTCCACGAGGACATGGCCAGCAGCTTCGCCCGCTATCCACGCCGCTGGGGCCTTTCCCGCCCCGATCGCAATATCGACCATCGTCGGGTTCCCAACCTTGAGACCTTCTGGACCCGCCAGTCCGCCCGCCTGGCGATCCCGTCGCGTGCGGCAGAATGGCAGCCTGGCGATCTGTTCACCGCGCTGATCGGCGGACGCCTGCCGCATACCGGGATCGTTTCTGACCGGTTGGCGGCGAACGGCAATCCACTGGTGATCCACAATATCGGCGGCGGCACCCGCGAAGAGGACATGCTTTTCGCTCACCGCCTGACCGGGCGCTTTCGCTGGCGGCTGTAAGCGGCTAGGGGCGGGCCGGACACAACGGAGTTTCAGCCATGGGTTATCGGGTAGTCGTCGTCGGTGCGACGGGCAATGTCGGTCGCGAGATGCTCAACGTGCTGGCTGAGCGCGAGTTTCCGATCGACGAGCTGGCCGCAGTCGCCAGCTCGCGCTCGACCGGGGACGAGATCGAGTTCGGCGAAACCGGCAAGATGCTCAAGGTCAAGAACATCGAGCATTTCGACTTCACCGGCTGGGATATCGCGCTGTTCGCGGCCGGATCGGATGTGTCGAAGGTCTATGCCCCCAAGGCCGCCAGCCAGGGCTGCGTGGTGATCGACAACAGCTCGCTTTTCCGGATGGATCCCGACGTGCCGCTGGTCGTGCCCGAAGTGAACCCCGATGCGATCGACGGCTACAAGGCCCGGATGATCATCGCCAATCCCAACTGTTCGACCGCGCAGATGGTTGTGGCGCTCAAGCCGCTGCACGATGCCGCAACGATCAAGCGCGTGGTGGTCGCGACCTACCAGTCGGTTTCGGGCGCGGGCAAGCAGGGCATGGACGAGCTGTTCGAGCAGAGCCGCAACATCTTCGTCGGCCAGGCCAACGAGCCGGTGAAATTCACCAAGCAGATCGCCTTCAACGTGATCCCCCATATCGACAGCTTCCTGGATGATGGCTCGACCAAGGAAGAGTGGAAGATGGTGGTCGAAACCAAGAAGATCATGGGGTCCAAGATCAAGGTCAGCGCGACTTGCGTGCGGGTGCCGGTCTTCGTCGGCCACTCCGAAGCGATCAACCTGGAATTCGAGGACGAGATCAGCGCCGAACAGGCCCAGCGCCTGCTGCGCGATGCGCCCGGCGTGATGCTGGTCGATAAGCGCGAGGACGGCGGTTACATCACTCCGGTCGAATGCGTTGGCGACGGCGCGACCTACGTCAGCCGCGTGCGCGAGGACCCGACCGTGGACAATGGCCTGTCGCTGTGGTGCGTCTCCGACAACCTGCGCAAAGGCGCGGCGCTCAACGCGGTGCAGATCGCCGAACTGCTGGGGCGGCGGCATCTGAAGAAGGGCTGATCTTGGCGCTGTCCAAAGCCCAGAAGCGGATGATCGGGGCTATCGCCCTGGCGATCCCGCTGAGTGCGATTGGCGCGCTTTATCCTTCGAACACCTGGCTGCAGGTCGGCCCGGTCGCCTTGCTGTTGCCCGCGGCCTGGTGGGCCTTGCGGCGCTATCCGATCTCGAACGCGGCGGCGGGTTGCCTCGCCGCATTCGTGCTGCTGCACCTGTTCGCTGCGCGCTGGTCGTACAGCTTCGTTCCCTATGATCAGTGGCTTCCGGGGCTGGGCAATGGGTTAGGGTTCGCCCGCAACATGTTCGACCGGTTGGTCCACTTTCTGTTCGGGGTCCTGGCGGTGCTGCCCTTCGCCGAGATCGCCATGCGCTATGGCGGACTTGGTCGCCGCGCCGCGCTGATCGGTGCGGCGCTGTTCGTGCTCGCGGTCGGCGGGCTCTATGAGGTGTTCGAATGGACGCTGACCCTGACCCTCGCACCCGCCGATGCCGGGGCCTATAACGGTGAGCAGGGCGATATGTTTGACAGCCAGAAGGACATGGCCCTGGCGGCGCTGGGCATGTTGCTGGCGCTGCCTTTCGCGCGGTCCCGCCTTGGCGTCGCTCAACCATAGGAAGAAGGGGGTAGGCACATGTCCGAAGAATTGACTGGCGGCTGCTTGTGCGGTGCCGTTCGCTACTCCGTCAAACAGACTATCCGCTTTGAGGCCTATGCCTGCCATTGCACCGATTGTCAGACCCGCAGCGGCAGTGCTTTTGGCATTCAGCAAAGTGTTCTGGCGAACGATCTGTCGCTTGAGGGCGAATTGGTCAAAGGCGAGCATGTCCAGCCCAGCGGTGCGCTGGCAGGAATCTATGCCTGCGCGAAATGCCTGACCCGGATCTACACCGACAACAACGCTCGGCCCGGTATCGTCAACCTTCGCGCCGGCACGCTGGATAACAGCCGCGATCTGGTGCCGGCCTCGCACTTGTGGACCGCAAGCAAATTGCCCTGGGTGGTGATCCCCGATGACGCGATCAATCTGGAAGGACAGCCCGCTGATCAAGCGGGATGGCTGGAAATCCTGAAACCTACCCCTGTTGCGGACAATGGCTGAAACTCCGCGCCACCACATATCAGGCCGCTTCTGGCGGGCAATCGCGGCGGACCGGGCGGGGCAGGTTCTCGAACCGGCTGGACCAAACAGCGCCGGGCGATACCATCGGCCGGGCGAGCCAGCGCTCTACATCACCCCGCAGGCCGATTGGGCGACAATTGCGATCGGGCGTTACTTGCTGTCGGACGGGATCGCGCGAGTTGTGGTGCCGCTGGAGCTGGATGGGGCCGAACTGTTCGACCAGCGCGATCCGGCTGCCTGCGCGGCGCTGGGGATCGATCCCGAGCAATCGCAGGTCCGCTGGAACGATGAACTTGCCTCCGGACGCGAGCCGCCTTCGTGGCGGGCATCCGATGCGGCGCGCGCAGCTGGTGCGCAGGGGATCATCGACGTTTCGCGTGGGATCGCGGGCGGTTGGCATGCTTGCCTTTTCGCCTGGAACACGCCCGGCGCGCCGCATCTGCGGGTGGCGGGCGATCCGGTGCCCTGCGATTACTGGCCCGCGCGTGATCGCTGGCCAGCGCCGGATGGTTGGGCGCTTCCCGAACACCTCGCGCGGCGTTAAGCTGCAGCCATGACCCAGACCATGACCGGCGGCTGCCAATGCGGCCGCATCCGCTATTCTGCCGAGATCGCCGGCGACGAGGCCTATTGGTGCCACTGCCGCAAGTGCCAGAAGGCAACCGGCGGGGTCGCGGCGGCATTCGTGCAAATTGAACCGGCCAAGGTTACCTGGCTGACTGAGCCCGACTGGTACGAAAGCTCGCCCGTCGCGCGGCGGCCGTTCTGTTCGAAGTGCGGTACGCCGCTGGGCTTTGCCTGGGCCGACGGCACTGGCGAAATGGACCTGACCGTCGGCAGCTTCGACGATCCTTCGGGGTTCAAGCCCGCCGCTCACGCCGGCTGCGAATCCATGCACGACGCTTGGCTCGATACCCGCGATCTGCCGCGCTATTACTCCGCGACGACCGGCAGTGTGGTCAAACACTGGCAGGCTGCCGGGCTTGAGGTGCCGGAGTGAAGCTGGAGCTAAGGCCCTGCGCCGCTGAACCGGAACTCAGCGATCCCGAATTGACCGGGCAATTTGCCGAGCAGATGGCTGCGCTTTCAGCGCAGACTCAAGTGCCGCCATGGTGCGGCTATATCGGCTGGCAAGCGGACCAGCCATTGGGCTTTGGCGGCTTTGTTGGCGAGCCAGACGCCGATGGGGTGGTGGAGATCGGCTATCTGACCTTCCCGGCGCACGAAGGTCGCGGTGTGGCCAGTGCGGTTGCCGCTGGCATGATCACCATTGCCCGGTCGCACGGGCTGAGGTCAGTGACTGCCCATACCTTGCCGCAAGAGAATGCCTCCACCTCCGTCCTGCGCCGCAACGGCTTCGAACGCGATGGTGAAGCGCAGGACCCAGATGAGGGTACGGTCTGGCGCTGGCGGCTGAATTTGCGCTAGGGCGGGTGGATGACAACCGAGTTCTACTCCGGCTTCGATGGTGCCCGCCTTGCCCTCCACCGCATGGGCAGCGGCCGTCCGCTGGTCATGCTCCATGGGTTGTTCTCCACTGCCGAGATGAACTGGGTCAAGTGGGGCCATGCCCAATTGCTGGTTGATGCCGGGTTCGAATGCCTGATGCCCGACCTGCGCGCCCACGGGATGAGCGAGGCTCCCCACGACCCGGCCGCCTACCCGGACGATGTGCTGGCCAAGGACCTGGCCGCAGTCGTCGCGCACCTGGGGCTGGACGACTATGACCTGTGCGGCTTTTCGTTGGGCGCGCGGACTTCAGTGCGCGGAGTGATTGCCGGACTGACACCGCGGCGGCTGGTGCTGGGCGGGATGGGGCTGGAAGGCCTGGCCGGGTGGACCGGGCGCGGCGCCTTCTTCATCGATGCGATCGACCGGTTTGATGCGGTCAAGCACGGCGATCCGGCGTTTCCGGCGGTGTCGTTCATGAAGACCATGAAGGTGGACCGGGTTGCCGCGCGGCTGCTGCTGCAGACTTTTGCCGATACTCCGCCCGAAGCGCTGGCCGCGATCACCATGCCGACGCTGATCGTCAACGGCGACCAGGACCGCGACAACGGCGATCCCGCTGCGCTGACCAGGGCGCTGCCCGATGCGGTTCAGGCAATCGTGCCGGGCACGCATATGAGCTGCGTCACCAAGCCCGACCTGGGGCTGGCGATCCGGGAGTTCCTGCTGGAATAGATCCTCCCTGTTTGCGCAGCAAATGCGGAGGTGGCTCACCGCAGGCGAGATGGAGGGGCAATGGCGCAAGGGCAGTAGGCCCCTCCGACATTTGCTGCACAAATGCCACCTCCCCATCGCGGCGCGACAGGAAGGATTTGCCCTACCTGAACGGTGGTTCGTTGAACGCGCGCAACTTGCGGCTGTGCAGGCGGGCTCCCTCGGCGCGGAGCAGGTCGCACGCGGTGGTGCCGATCTTGAGGTGCGCGGCAATCGCTTCCTCATAGAACCGGTTGGCCTGGCCCGGCAGCTTGATTTCACCGTGCAGCGGCTTGTCCGAGACGCACAGCAGCGTTCCGTAAGGCACGCGGAAGCGATAGCCCTGAGCGGCAATCGTGGCGCTTTCCATGTCGATCCCGATTGCCCGGCTGAGCGAGAGCCGCCGCGCGGATTCGGTGTAAAGCAGCTCCCAGTTGCGGTCGTCGGTGGTGGCGACGGTGCCGGTGCGCATCCGCTTCTTCAGGTTCGCGCCGGTATCGCCGCTGACCGTCTCGGCAGCCTGGGCCAGTGCGATCTGGACTTCGGCGATGGCGGGGATCGGGATCTCCGGCGGCAGCACCCCGTCGAGCACGTGATCGTCGCGCAGATAGGCGTGGGCCAGCACATAGTCGCCGATCCGCTGAGTATCGCGCAGCCCGCCGCAGTGGCCGATCATCAGCCAGGCCTCTGGGCGCAGAACCGCAAGGTGATCGCAGATCGTCTTGGCGTTAGACGGGCCAACGCCGATATTGACCAGGGTGATCCCCATCTTGTCTTCGCGGACCAGGTGATAGGCTGGCATCTGGTGGCGCCGCCAGGCGGTATCGGACAGCCGCTCCCGCGCATTTGATGCCGGTACGTCAAGGTGCAGGCCGCCTGCTCCGGTCAGCGCGACATTGCCGTCCTTGCCCAGCTGCTCGCCTGCCCAGTCCACGAATTCATCGACATAGCGGTGATAATTGGTGAGCAGGATGAAGC
>CAZOSI010000110.1:0-10765 GCA_964582485.1 uncultured Novosphingobium sp. | reverse complement strand
GTAGGGGCGGCTGGCCCAGTAGGCGGAGTTGAACAGCTCGCCATAGGCCGAGACGGTTTTGATCGAGGCAAGCGCGTTGGCGGCGCGCGCCAGGCGCACGATCTGGCGGCCGCGCGCGGATTCGCGCAGCAGCCCGGCGATCTCCTCGCGGTTGCCGTCGGCGGCGGTGCCGATGCCGGCGATCACGTTGACCGGATAGCCGAGCTGCTGAAGCACCGCATTGTGCGGGATCGCGCGGATCTGGCGCAGGCTCATCTCGCGATCAGCGGCGAGGTCGGACTGACGCCGGCTCTTGCGGCTGCCGGTATCGTTGAGCAGGCCGAGCCCGAAAGCAGTGACCGCGCGGGGATAGGTCCGGCTGGTCAGCTGCGCGGCCTGAAAGCGCCGGATCGCGCGGTAGAAATCGAGGCTTAGGTCGGTGCGGCGATAGAACGGGTCGGTCGGCGCTTCGGCATCGGCTTCACCCGGCGGCATTTCGGCGAAGCGGGTCAGGGTCGCAAGCGCCAGTTCGGGCGTGCCGAAAAACAGGTAACCGTCGCCGCCCTGGAAGCTGACTTCGGGCTCCAGCCGGATTCCTGCGCGGACGAACCGCCGCCGCGCCCAGGGCGAAAGCGGCCAGGCCAGCCGGTCGGCAAAGCCGCCGGGATGCGCGCCGCGGCCCATGCTTTCGCCGTGGGTGTTGAAAATCAGCGCGGCAATATCGCTCAGCCCGTTGCTGGCCATCGCCTCGCTGAGACGGCCTTGCAGCCGCTCGATCGCGAGGGCCGCCGGGATCTGGCCGACGAAGCGCCCGGCATCGGAAAAGCCGGTCTGGATCGAAACCCGTCCGCGCGCCCGGGCATAGTCGCGGTAGGCCTCTTCGCTGAGCAGCGCGTCAAGGAACCGCCCGCCGTGCTCCAGCGCGCTTTCGGTCTCGAACAACGGCGAAACATCGACCTTGCCGTCGATCCCGAACAGCTTGGCGAAGTAAAGCGCGGCGAGCACCGTGGTCGGCTGCTCGCATTCGGCCACCAGCATCCGGATCGGGGCATCGGCATCGATATGCGCCAGGATCTGCGCCATGGCCAGGAACTGCCGGATCGCGGTGCTGTTCTCGATCGCCAGCGCGGCGAAGTTGGAACGCAGCGGCTTGGCCTCGGCCAGCAGCTCGCGCATCCGCACCAGAGCAGCCTGACTGGCCAGATCGAGCTTGCCGTCAGGATCGATCCGGCGGCGGATCGCGTTCTGCAGCTGGCTGGAATTCACCCGGAAATGGATCCAGCCCATGCCGAGGCCATCAGCGCGCATCGCGGCGGCGGCGGTCAGCAGGGTCTCCGCCGCGGCATCATCCGCGTGGGCGGCTTCGTGCTCCAGTTCGGTGATGGTTGCGGACAGGCTGGTCAGCTTGAACGGATGATCGGCAGTCAGCTGGTTGGCCATGGCCGAGAGCGCGGCGGGATCGGCAATGTCGGTCGCCGCGATGCGGGCCGCCTGGGTTGCGGCATAGCCGGAGGCTGCGCGGAGGCGTTCGGCTATGTCCGGCGCGGCATCGGCCAGTGTCAGGGCGTAAGTGCCCAGACGCTCGGCCTTTTCCTCCATCCGATAGCGCAGCGAGGTGGCCCAGGAGATGTCGGTGCGCCCGTCCATGTCATAGCCGACCCAGGTGGCGAAGCGCAGCGGCATGGGATTAAGACTACGCCACTTATCGGGCCAGTTCTGGCGCGCCTGACCCAGCAGAGTTCTTACAATCGCATCGCGCGCCGCTTGAGCGCGGGCGATGGCGTCCATGGCAGCGCGATGTTCGGAATCAAGCGTGATCGCATCGCGCTCATGCGGAGCGACACAGGCGGTGGCAGCGCCGATCTCGCCGGAGCTGGCCGCATCGGCGACCGCTTCGGATTGGCGCGCGCTAAGCAGGAAAGTGGGATGGGCGGTAAACACCACATGGACCCCCGGGTGCCTCCAGCGCGCGGCAAAAGCATCGAAACCGTCGCCCGCAGCCAGTTGGGCGATACTCCCGAGGTTCGTCGCCGGATCGACTGGGGCGACCAGCCGCCGCAGCCGCTCAGAGCGGGCCAGCAGCCCCTCGCAATCGAGTTCGGCGACCAGCGCGGCGACCTGATCGAGCGTCAGTTCGCCACTTTCGATCCGCCGCGACAGTTCCAGGCTGAGCTGGAACACCGGGTTGAACAGCGGCGTCTCGGCGGTGTGCGCGTGAAGCGCCTGCAACCGCTCGTCGAGCTCGCCGAGAAGGGTCATTGGCCGAATGCCGAGGCCGCCCGGGCTGCGGCTTCGATGGCGGCGACATCGGGTGCGCCCTTCTGCACCAGCCATGAGCCGCCGCAGCACAGCACGGCGTCGAGCGCCAGCCAGTCCGGTGCGGTCGCGGCGGTGATCCCGCCCGTTGGGCAGAACTTGACCATGCCGAACGGCGCGGCGATCGCCTTCAGCGCCGGGATCCCGCCATTGGCCTCAGCCGGAAAGAACTTGAACCGGTCCAGCCCCAGATCAAGCCCGCGCATGATGTCGGACGAGGTGGCTGTACCGGGTAGGAAAGCCGTGCCCGAGGCAATCGCCGCCTTGGCGAGGCTGTCGGTCAGGCCCGGCGAAACGATGAACTCGCTCCCGGCCTCAAGCGCATCTTCCAGCGCGAATTCGTTGAGCACGGTCCCCGCGCCGACGATCGCGCCGGGCACCTGCTTCATCTCGCGGATCACCTCAAGCGCGGAGGCGGTACGCAGGGTTACTTCGAGCACCGGAAGGCCGCCCTTGACCAGGGCTTCGGCAATCGGCGCAGCATGGGCGACATCTTCGATCACCAGCACCGGAATCACCGGGGCCTTGCGCATCAGGGTCTCGATCGGGCTCATGACAGGTGTTCCTTGGCAAAGGCGGCAGCCGCGCCGAACAGGCCGGGCTGGGGATGGGTGATCAGCTTGACCGGCAAGGCGGCCATAAGTTCGGCAAACCGACCTTTGGCGGTGAAGCGGTTGGCAAAGCCGGAGCGGAGCAGGGTGTCCTTGATCCGCAGGCCAAGGCCGCCGGCAATGACGACGCCGCTGGCGCCCTGGGCGAGGGCAATGTCTCCGGCTAAGGAACCGAGCGAGAGGCAGAACCGGTCGACCGCGGCGGCGGCCAGACTGTCTTCCCCGCTGGTGCCAAGTTGCCAAAGCGTCCGGTCGTCGACTGGCTGGATCGCGCGGCCTTCCAGCTGGGCAAGCGCTTCGTAGATATCGACCAGCCCCGGGCCCGACACGACCCGCTCGGCCGAAACCCGGCGATAGCGCTGGCGCAGCCGGGCGAGGATCGCATCCTCGATCGTATCGAGCGGTGCATAGTCGACGTGCCCGCCTTCGGTCGCCTGAACCCGGTAATGGCCGTGCCCGTCGCGCCAGACGTGGGCAACGCCCAGCCCGGTACCGGGGCCGACGATGGAGAGCGTCCCTTCGGCTGGAAGCGGCGCATCGGGCCCGGCCAGGTGAACGAAATGCTCTTCACCGGCGCAAGCCACCGCATGGCCGACCGCGCCGAAATCGTTGATCACGGTATAGTGCTGCGCGCCCAGCTTTTCGGGGATCAGTGCCGGGCGGATCACCCACGGATTGTTGGTGAAGCGGATCACCTCACCGCCAACCGGGCCAGCGATCGCGATCGAAACCGCAGCGGGCAGGCTACCGCCCTGCATCTGGGCGAAATCCTCCCAGGCGGTCTGGAAGCTGGCGTGATCCTTGGTGTGGAGCGTCGCCGGCTCGCCCAACGTGATCGCGCCGCCGCCTGCCACTTCGGCCAGGGCAAAACGGGCATGGGTGCCGCCGATATCGACGGTGACGAGGGCCGTGCTCACAGCCCCGCCTCCGCCAGCATCGCCGATCCGCCTTGCTCCGCGCCATCGGCATGGTGGCGCATGAAGGCGAACAGTTCGCGGCCCATGCCCTGCATGCCTTCGGTCCGGCTCGCGGTACTGCGGCCCGAAAGATCGGCCAGAACTTCAAGGCTGCCGCTTTCGGCGCAGAGCCGGATCACGTCGCCATCCTGTACCTTGGCCAGCGGACCGCCGCCCAGCGCCTCAGGCGTGACGTGGATTGCGGCGGGCACCTTGCCGCTGGCCCCGCTCATCCGGCCATCGGTGACCAGCGCCACCTTGAAGCCCTTGTCCTGCAGCACGCCGAGTGGCGGGGTCAGCTTGTGCAGTTCGGGCATGCCGTTGGCCCGCGGCCCCTGGAAGCGCACGACCACGATCACGTCGCGATCGAGCTCACCGGCCTTGAATGCGGCCTGCACCGCTTCCTGGCTGTCGAACACCCGCGCCGGGGCCTCGATCGTGTAGCGCGAAGGTTCGACCGCGCTGGTCTTGAAAGTGCCGCGACCCAGGTTGCCCTCAACCAGCCGCATGCCGCCATCGGGATGGAACGGGGTGGCGACCGGGGCGAGGATCGTGTCGTCGAGGCTGGTGGCCGGGGCCGGACGCCAGGTCAGCGCATCGCCTTCCAGCATCGGCTCCTCGGCATAGGCGGCCATGCCACGTTCCGCCACGGTCAACAGGTCGCCATGGGCAAGGCCGGCATCCAGGAGCTCGCGGATCACGTAGCCCATTCCGCCCGCAGCATGGAAATGGTTCACGTCGGCCGCACCATTGGGATATACCCGGGCGATCAGCGGCACGGCGGCGCTGAGCTCGTCGAGATCCTGCCAGTCGATCCGGATCCCGGCGGCGCGGGCCATGGCTGGGATATGAATCGCATGGTTGGTCGATCCGCCGGTGGCGAGCAGGCCCACCGCGGCATTGACGATCGCCTTCTCATCGACAACCCGGCCCATCGGGCGATAGTCGCCGCCTTCGCGGCCGATCTCGGCCAAACGGTGCACGGCCTTGCGGGTCAGGGCGGAACGCAAGGGGGTGTTCGGCGGGACGAAAGCCGCACCGGGTACGTGCAGCCCCATCAGCTCCATCATCATCTGGTTCGAATTGGCCGTGCCATAGAAGGTGCAGGTGCCGGGCGAGTGATAGCTGGCGCTTTCGCTTTCCAGCAAGTCGGCGCGGGTGGCCTTGCCCTCGGCATAGAGCTGGCGGACCTTCTGCTTTTCCTTGTTGGCCAGGCCCGAGGGCATCGGCCCGGAAGGCACGAAAATGGCGGGCAGATAGCCGAACCGCAGCGCGCCGATCACCAGGCCGGGGACGATCTTGTCGCAAATGCCGAGCAGCGCCATGCCGTCGAACATCGCGTGGCTCATCGCGACGGCGGTGGACAGCGCGATCACGTCGCGGCTGAACAGGCTCAGCTCCATGCCGTTCTGGCCCTGGGTCACCCCGTCGCACATCGCCGGCGTGCCACCCGCAACCTGCGCGGTGGCGCCGACTTCGCGGGCATAGATCTTCATCGCCTCGGGGTAACGGGCATAGGGCTGATGCGCCGAAAGCATGTCGTTATAGGCGGTGACGATCGCCAGGTTGGCTCCGCGCCCGCTCTTGATCGCGCCCTTGTCTTCCAGCGCGGCGGCAAAGCCATGGGCCAGGTTGGAGCAGGACAGCGCGTTGCGGTTGGGGAACCGCTCCGCCTCGGCATCCATCAGGTCCAGATAGCGGCGGCGGCTATCTTTCGACTTGTCGATGATCCGCTGGGTAACGCGCTCGACTGCGGGATGAAGCTTACTCATGCCAGTGCACCCCATCGCGTTCGGTCAGGGCAATCGCGGCGCTGGGTCCCCAGGTGCCGGCGGTATAGTTCTTTGGCCGCAGGCTGTGGGCGGCCCAGCTCGCGCGGATGCCGTCAATCCAGTCCCACTGCGCTTCCACCTCGTCGCGGCGGACGAACAGGGTCTGGTCGCCCTCGATCAGGTCGAGCAGCAGCCGCTCATAGGCGATCCGCTTCATCGGCCCGGCAAAGGCATCGGCCATGGCGATATCCAGCGGCACTTCGCGCAGGCGGATCCCTTCACGGTCCAGCCCGGGAACCTTGGCCATCAGCGAGAGGGTGATGTTCTCTTGCGGCTGGATCCCGATCACCAGCCGGTTGGGCACGGTCAGCGCGCCTTTTCCAGCAAAGATCGAATGCGGCACATGGCGGAACTGGACGACGATTTCGGTTTTGCGCTCGGGCATGCGCTTGCCGGTGCGCAGGTAGAAGGGCACGCCCTTCCAGCGCCAGTTGTCGAGGTGGGCCTTGATCGCGACGAAGGTCTCGGTGTCGCTGTCCTTGCCCAGTTCCTCGTCATAGCCGGGCACCGGCTGGCCGCCGATCGCCCCGGCGCGGTACTGGCCGGTAACGGTCTCATCCGGCGCGATCAGACGCAGCGTGCGCAGCACCTTGACCTTTTCGTCGCGGATCGCGGTCGCGTCGAAGTTGGCCGGCGGCTCCATCGCGACCAGCGCCAGCAGCTGTAGCATATGATTCTGGACCATGTCGCGCAGTGCGCCAGCGCCGTCGTAGAACCCGACCCGCCCTTCCAGCCCGACGGTTTCGGCAACCGTGATCTGGACGTGATCGATATGGGCGGCGTTCCACAGCGGTTCGAACAGGATGTTGGCAAAGCGCAGGGCGAGCAGGTTCTGGACGGTTTCCTTGCCCAGATAATGGTCGATCCGGAAGGTGCGGTCTTCGGGAAAGGCCCGGGCGACGGCGTCGTTGATCTCGCGGCTCGATTCCAGGCAGGTGCCAAGCGGCTTTTCCAGACCGATCCGGACATTGTCGCCAGTCAGGCCGCCGCGCGAAAGCCCGGCGATGGTCGGCTCGAACAGGCTGGGGGCGGTCGAAAGGAAGATCGCCAGCCCTTGCTTGGGGGTCCCGACTTTGGCTGCCAGGGCCTCATAACCCGCCATGTCATTGGCATCGAGCGGCTGGTAGCGCAGGCGGTTGAGGAAAGTGGCCATGCCGCCGCGGCGTTCGGCCGGCATGAACTTTTCTAGCGCCTCGCGGGCGAAATTGCGAAAGCCGGCATCGTCGAGCGGCTGGCGCGCGGTGCCGACGATTTCCAGATCCTCGGCCACCAATTTATCGGCATGGAGTGCGCACAGCGAAGGCAGCAGCATCCGCTGGGCCAGGTCTCCGGTCGCGCCAAACAGCAGCAATCGGTCAGCAGTAAAGCTCATGGCAAATCCTCTTGCCTCCGCCGGTCAGGCGGCGGAAAGCAACCGGCGAGTTAGCAGCCGGTGGGCAGCGGCGCCAGACCGGGAAAGGTGCCTCAGCCCCCGCTGGCGCGTGAATACGTCTGTGATGCGTGGCGGCTGCGGCTGCCCGCGATCCGGGCCGGTCGGCCGCGTTGAACCGGGCGAACCGGGCGGGGATGGTATTCCTCGCTCGGCTGGGCCTTGCCGAACAGCCAGCCCTGTACCATCCGGCAGCCATCCTCGCGCAAGTGATCGAGCTGAGCCTGATCCTCTACACCTTCGGCTAGGGTGCACATGCCAAGCTGGTTGGCGAGGGCGATCACCGCGCTGACGATCGCGCGCGATTCCTCGCGCGTCGCCAGTTCGGAGATGAACTGGCGGTCGATCTTGATCTTGTCGAACGGGAAGGTCAGCAGATAGTTGAGCGAGGCATAACCGGTCCCGAAATCGTCAAGCGCGATCTTCACGCCCAGCGATTGCAGCCGTTTCAGCACTTCGAGGTTGGCCTCCGAATTGCTGAGCAGCACACCCTCGGTGATTTCGAATTCGACCCGGGCGGGATCGATCCCGCTTTCAGCCAGGGCATTGACAACCAGCGGCAGCAAGCCGGGGCTTTCGATCTGGACTGGCGAAAGGTTGATTGCGATGGTTTCGTTACCGCTCCACTGCGCGGCTTCGGCCAAGGCGCTGCGGATCACCCATTCGCCGATCGGCACGATCAGGCCGGTTTCTTCTGCAATCGGGATGAACCGGTCGGGCGCGATCATGCCGCGCTCGGGATGCTGCCAGCGCAGCAAGGCTTCATACCCGGTCATCGCTTCGCTGGCCACGTCGACCAAGGGCTGGATGAACAGGCGCAGTTCGCCGCGGCTGACGGCATGGCGCAGATCGCGGGCCAGCGTGTGGCGTTCGTGCAGCTGCGCGTCCATGCCAGGCTCGAACATTTCCCAATCACCCCGGCCATTGGCCTTGGCGGCGTTGAGTGCGATGTCGGCATAGGATTGCAGCTGTTGCTTGCTTTCCGAATGGAACGGAGCCAGCGCGATGCCGATGCTGATACCGCTGTGCAATTCGTGTCCGTCAAGCTCGATCGGTTCAGCCAGTCCAACCAGCAGCAGTTCGGCCAGGCGCACGGCATGATCGCAGGCGTCGGCGCCACACACGACGACGGCAAATTCGTCGCCGCCAAGCCGGGCAATCATCGGCTGGCTCCCGCCAAGACCGCTAGTCTCGATCAGGGCTGAGGTTTTCTCTCCGACCCGGCGCAGGAACGCATCGCCCAGCGGGTGGCCGTGCATGTCGTTGATCGACTTGAAGTGATCGACGTCGAACAGCAACAAGGCGACGTGCTCTTCCGGGCGGCGGGTGTCGAGCAGGTTGGTCAGCGAATTGTCGAACAGCGCGCGGTTGGGTAGTCCGGTCAACGCGTCGAAATGGGCCATGCGCTGGGCCCGGTCTTCAGCCAGGCGTTGGTTGGTGATGTCGGAGATAACGCCGCGATAGGCCGATTTCTCTCCCGCGCGGCAGGGCCGTCCGCTGATCGACCACCAGCGGGTAGCGCCGTTCCCGACTCCGTCGATCGAAACCACTATCGAGCGCAGTGACCGGCGATCGGTGATGGCCTCGGCCAGGGTGCTGCGTGAACCGTCGGGAGTGAAGAGCGAGAGGAAACTCGCCCCTTCCAGCCCGGTGATAGTTCCTCCGGCTGCCTCGGCAAAGCGCTTGCTTACTCCGATCAATAGTCCGTTGCGATCCAGCTCGAATAACCAGTCCGATCCGTTCTGCTCATACTCGTTCAGCAGCAGCTTCACAGTGCGGGTGCTTGCGGCAAGCTCGCGATCAGACAGGATCCGGGTAACGAACAGGTCGCGGGCGGTGTGAGTCATCCGGATCAGCAAGCCGCTGGCGGTAAGCAGGATCGCAATTGCCGCGATGGCTTCGAAATCGCCGATCCGGGCCAGACCCACGGCCAATCCGGCTGCTTGCAGGGCGATATAGATCGTGGCGCTGCCAACCAGAGTGCGGATCATATAGGCTGCGGCAGCAATCTGCACGATCCCGCCAGTTGCCATCAAAAGCTGGCCGCTGGGCGTCAGGCTGGGGAACCAATGACCCATTGCCGTGCCAATTGTAAGTCCCAGCCACACCGAGTTGAGCCAAAAGGCGCGTTCGATCTTGGCCGTGTTGCGCCGCCGCCGCCCGCGCTCGATCCCTTCGGCCAGCCAAAGCCGGTGCAAGCAGGCGGCTACGGTCGAACTTCCGAACAAGGCCAATAGCCCTGCCGGGACCTGTCCGATCAAGCCGAGGATGATCGCAGCGGCATTGAAGACCGTACCCAAAGTCAGAGCGCGAACGATTCGGACATGCGCGCTGATCAGCCGATTATCGACCCAATCCCGCAATTCTCCCGGAACGGCGGCTTTCAACGCAACCTGTTTGCTGACCATTCCCGTGCGCCCCTCGGGGATTGAAACCAACCGGGTCTAGGCCGATCAAGCTTAACATTTCGCTAGCCTTGAACAATTCGATTTCCGCGGCGGATCGGTTAGAGGGGCAGGAGAAGGAGATTCGCCCGATGCGCCGTACTGCCCTTGTCCTTGCCGCTTCCACTCTTGCCTTGTTGGCCGGTCCTCAGCTTTCCGCCCGGTCCGGCGGCTTGCTCAAGCTGGCCAGCCACCCGGAGGCAGAGACGCAGACGCTGGATCTGGCCAAACGGCTGATCGCGATCCGGTCGGTACGCGGCACCGGCAACCAGACCGACAAGGCCTTGGGCGTGGTGAAGGAAGCATTGGTCGCGGGCGGCTGGCAGGCCAGCGAGGTAGAGATCGTGCCGATGGAGGACACGGCCTACATGATCGCGACCTGGCCGGGCAGCGATCCCAAACTCAAGCCGCTGGTCATTTCCGGCCATATGGACGTGGTCGAAGCCGATCCCAAGGACTGGACCCGCGATCCGTTCACCCCGGTGGTCGAGGACGGCATCCTCTATGGCCGTGGTGCCAGCGATATGAAGTTTGACGCCGCGCTGGCCACCTCCAGCCTGATCGAACTGCGCCGCCAGGGCTATCGGCCCAAGCGGACCATCATTCTGCAGTTCTCGGGCGATGAAGAAACCACGATGAAGACCGGCCGGATCATTGCCGAGCGGCTCAAAAATGCCGAACTGGTGATCAACATCGACGGCGGCGGCGGGACCTATGACGAGGCGAGCGGCAAGCCGCTCTACTGGACCTGGCAGGGTGCCGAAAAGACTTATGACGATTACCAGCTTGAGGTAACCAACCCCGGCGGGCACAGCTCAGCCCCGAGGCCCGAGAACGCCATTGTCCAGCTTTCGGCGGCATTGAGCAAGGTCGGGGCCTATCACTTCAAGCCCGAGCTGAGCCCGCTGACCAAGGCCTATTTCGAAAAGGCCGCGCAGTTCGAAGGCGATCCGAAGCTGGCCGCGGCGATGCGCGCCTTTGCTGCCAACCCCAATGACGAAGCTGCAACAGCGACCCTGCGAGCCAGCCCGACCTATGTCGGCAAGATCGGCACCACCTGCGTTCCGACCATGATCCATGGCGGCCATGCCCAGAACGCCTTGCCGCAGCGCGTCACCACCAATGTCAATTGCCGCGTTTTTCAGGGGCACAGCCGCGAAGAAATCCGCCAGGAACTGGAACGCGTGATCGGCATGCC
>CAZOSI010000109.1:0-10810 GCA_964582485.1 uncultured Novosphingobium sp. | reverse complement strand
AGGCCAGCATCAGGACCTCGGTCGTTGGGTGCTCGGAGTATTTCCAGGCGCCCGGCGTGGCCGAAGCCGAGGCCGAGCGCGATCCGCGCGATGTCGTGGCGCGGATGATGTATTCGCTTTCCGGCGCTGTGCCCCCGGGGGATAACTGGAGCACGCCGGCCGGCTCGACTTTTCTTCAAGGTCTGCCCGATCCACAGGCGGTCCCCTGGCTCAGCGCCGCCGATCTCGATTACTACGAAGCCGAGTTCGAGGCATCCGGCTTTCGCGGCCCGCTTAACCGCTATCGCAACCACGAGCGCGATTATGAATGGCTGAAGCCCTGGCAGGGCAAGCGGTTGGAGCAGCCATGCCTGTTCATCGGCGGCAACCGCGATCCCGCGACCACGCTGTTTGGGGCGGTAGCCGATCCGGTGGCGATGATGCGGATGTTCGCACCGAAAGTTGAGGGCCACGTCCTCGACGGTGTCGGGCACTGGACCCAGCAGGAGCGGCCGGAAGAAGTCAATCCACTGCTGGTTGATTGGCTGAGGCGGCTTTGACCGACCTGTGGCTGCTCGAACGGATCTTCCGCGATGCCTGGCCAGCGTTGGAGGAGCATGAGGCCGATGGCTGGCTGGCACGGCTGACCGGCGGCGATACCCGCCGGCCCAATGCGATCAATCCGCTCGGTCCGGATGCCGGTGATGTTTGTGCGGCGCTGGAGACTTTTCGCGAGGCCTATGCTGCGGCCGGATTGCGACAGATCGTCCGAGTGCCAGACTTCTGCCGTGAGGCCGACGCGGCGCTGGCGGCGGCGGGCTTGGCGATTGAAGGCACCACCCGGACTATTGCTGCGCCACTGGACCGCTGCGCAATGCCGGATCATCCCGGCCTTGAGTTGTCTGGGGATCCGTCGCCCGCCTGGATTGCTGCGCGAGTCGGCCCGGCCGGTGACCCTGCAACCAGGGCCTTACTAGCCCGGCTGAGCATTCCCGCGTTGTTCGCTACCATCCGGCTTGATGGTCAGATTGCCGCGATCGGTTATGTCGCGATCGACGCAGGCCATGCCGTGATCGAATCGATCCGGACCATGCCCGAATTCCAGCGCCGCGGGCTGGGTGCGATCTGTGTCACGGCCTTAATGGCCGGGGCGGCCCAGGCCGGGGCTCATGTCGCTGCATTGCAAGTCGACGCCGCCAATACCGCCGGTCTGGCGCTCTACACCGGGCTCGGTTTCGGTCGGCATCTCTACGATTATCATTATCGCGTGCCGGTTTGACGGGTTTCGCTTCAAACCGAGCCGCGACCCGACTATAGGGCGCGCAGCCATGAGCACTGCCCCCGCCCAACCGATTCCCTTGCCCGCCGACTGGCGCGATTTTCTGTCGCTGACCAAGCCGCGGGTGATGAGCCTGGTGATCTTCACCGGGCTGTGCGGGATGCTGGCGGCGCCAGTGCCGGTTGACCCGATTATCGGGTTCGTTGCGATCCTGTGCATCGCGGTGGGGGCGGGCGGCAGCGCAGCGCTTAACCAGTGGTGGGAAGCCGATCTTGACGGCCTGATGAAGCGCACTGCTTCGCGGCCGCTCCCCGCCGGGCGGATGGAGCGCACTTCGGCGCGCGATTTCGGAGTGGCGCTTTCGGTCGGCTCGGTTCTGGTGATGGGCCTCGCGGTTGGCTGGCTGGCCGCCGCGATCCTGGCCTTTTCGATCTTTTATTATGCGGTGATCTATACCATCTGGCTTAAGCCGCGCACCCCGCAGAACATCGTGATCGGGGGCGGGGCCGGGGCCTTTCCACCGATGATCGGGTGGATCGCGGCGACCGGTGAAGTCACGCTGATGCCGGTCCTGCTGTTCGCGATCATCTTCTTCTGGACCCCGCCGCACTTTTGGGCACTCTCCCTGTTTGTCGAGACCGACTATGCCAAGGCCGGGATCCCGATGATGCCGGTGGTGGCCGGACACCAGTCCACCCGCCGGCAGATCCTGGTCTATGCGGTGCTGATGCTGCCGATCAGCATGGCTCCGTTCTGGCTGGGGGTAGCGGGCTGGCTCTATGGGCTGAGCGCGCTGCTACTATCGGCCGCATTCCTGTTGCTGTCGCTGCGCGTCGCAGTATTCCGCGGCGGCGCTGCAGATGGCGACATGCGCCCCGAAAAGCGACTGTTCGGCTTTTCGGTGCTCTACCTTTTTGCTCTGTTCGCCATGCTGGTGGCGGACCGTTTCCTGGTTGGATGATCCAAATGGCCCCGCAAGACAAAGACCCGCAAGCAGAGCGCAAGCGCATCATCGCCGGCCGCAACCGTGCGCTGGCGCTGGTGCTGCTGGGCCTGGTGGTGCTGTTCTTCTTCATAACCATTGCCAAGATGGGCTGAGCCATGGCCAGCGTTGCTGCCCTTGAATCCGGCAAGCGCCGCACTGCCTTCCTGGCCACGCTTGGCGCCTTGGCGATGCTCGGGCTGGGCTTTGCTGCGGTCCCGCTTTACGATCTGTTTTGCCGGGTGACCGGGTTTGGCGGCACCACGCAGCGGGCCAGCGCGGCAGAGGCCGATGCGGTCGCGGTCGGCACCGCGCGAATCTCGGTCCGGTTCGATGCCAATACCGATTCCAGTCTGCCCTGGCGGTTCGAACCGTCGCAGATTACTCAGGAAATGGCGATCGGCAGCCGCAAGATGGCGTTCTACACCGCAGAGAACCTTTCGGACAAGCCAATCACAGGGGTGGCGAGCTTCAATGTCGCGCCAGACATCGCCGGGCTCTATTTCAAGAAAGTTCATTGCTTCTGCTTCAACCAGCAGACGCTGAAGCCGGGCGAAAAGGTTGAGATGCCGGTGCAGTACTACGTCGATCCGGCGATCCTGAGGGACCCGGAAGCATCGCGGATCAGGCAGATCACGCTCAGTTACACCTTCCACCCGGCAGCCGATCAAAGCGCTGCGGGGAAAGTGGCCGCAAATGGGCTGGACCCGGTGCGAGCCACGCGATAAGGGCGGTGAGAATTCAGGGGGGCGAAGCGCCACCTGGCAAAGGTTTGACAGGGAAGACAAGCACCATGGCCGGTAGCACAAACCATCAATACCACATCCTCGATCCGGACTATATGCCGTTCCTCGGCTCGATGTCCGCGGTCACCATGACCAGCGGCGGCGTGATGGCGATGCACCCGGAATGGGCTGGTGGCGCTGGCAAGTACGTTCTGCTGCTGGGCTTCCTCGGCGTGATCGCCACCATGTTCATGTGGTGGACCAAGGTCGTGCGTGAAGCACATCAGGGCCACCATACCCCGGTCGTGCAGCTGCACCTGCGCTATGGCATGATCACCTTCATCGCTTCGGAAGTGATGTTCTTTGTCGGCTGGTTCTGGGCATTCTTCGACTTTTCACTGTTCCCCAGCGCCTTGTCCGAAGTGACCGGCGGGCAGTTCCCGTCAAAGGCGATCGAAGCGGTGATGAACCCGTTCGACCTGCCCCTGCTCAACACCCTGATCCTGCTGTGCTCGGGCACCACGGTCACCTGGGCCCACCACAGCCTGATCCATGGCGATCGTGACGGCCTGAAAAAGGGCCTGTGGGCGACCATCGCGCTTGGCATCCTGTTCAGCGCGATCCAGGCCTACGAATATGCCCACGCGCCGTTCGCCTTTGGCGGTAACACCTACAGTTCGGCCTTCTACATGGCGACCGGGTTCCACGGGTTCCACGTGCTGGTCGGTACGATCTTTCTGATCGTTTGCCTCAAGCGCGCCTATAACGGCGATTTCACCCCCAAGCAGCACTTCGGCTTCGAAGCGGCGGCATGGTACTGGCACTTCGTCGACGTCGTGTGGCTGTTCCTGTTCGTCGCGGTCTATGTCTGGGGCGGCTGGGGTCACGCGGTCCACTGATCATGACGGGCGACAAGCCTGAAACGAAAGGGCAGCCCGGGATCCCCGCGGCTGCCCTTTTCGGTCTGTGCCCGCAGTGCGGCGCTAAGGGCCTGTTCGCCGGCGCTGCGCAGTTCGCCCCGGCCTGCAAAACGTGCGGGCTCGATTACACGCGCTTCAATGTCGGCGATGGGCCGGCCGCATTCCTGACCATGGTGATCGGCGCGCTGGTGGTTGGCCTGGCCTTTTGGGTCGAGGTGACGTTCCATCCGCCGCTGTGGCTTCACGCGGTACTGTGGATTCCGTTCGTCGCGGTAACCACGCTGTGGGGCCTGCGGGTCAGCAAGGCGGCCTTGCTCGCCGCCGAATACCAACGCCGCGCCAGCGAGGCCGGCGGCGCGGACGTTCGGAAGGATTGATGCTGAGGCGCTTGCCCTTGCTGCCGACGCTGGTCGTGCTCGCGGCGGTCCTTGTGATGATCCGCCTGGGGTTCTGGCAGATTGACCGCATGCATGAGAAGAATGCCGCAATCAGCAGCTATAGTGCTGCGCAGGGAAATCCCGCGCCGATCGATTTCTGGCCTGCCACGAATGAGGATGCTCAAGCAGTTCTGTTCCGCCGCGCCGCGATCAATTGCGTGAAGGGCGGACTGGATAGCCCGAAGGCGGGTCGCAACGCAGCAGGCGAATCCGGTTGGGCTCATCTGGTGAACTGCGAACTCATCAATGGTCAGCGCGCCGAAGTGGTGCTGGGCTGGTCGCGTGACACGCAGGCTCGCGTCTGGAATGGCGGCCCAGTAAGTGGTGTCGTCGTCCCAGGTGGTGCAACGCCGGCCCGCATAATCGCCGATCCACCGCTTGGCGGTTTACAGCCCAACGCCCGGCCGGACCCCAACGAAATTCCCAACAACCACTGGTCCTACGCGATCCAGTGGTTCCTCTTCGCCGGGGTGGCGCTGGTGATCTATGGCCTCGCCCTGCGCAAGCGGTTGCGCGCGGCATAGCAATTTTCGATAAGCCTGCGCGAGGCTTCGGGGTTTCCAATTGCGCGCGGCGGCGCTAACGCGCGGGCCAATGGAATATGTCAGCACCCGTGGCAGCGCTCCGGCGCTCGATTTCGAAGGCGCGACGCTGGCGGGGTTGGCCAGCGACGGCGGGCTCTATGTGCCACGCGAATGGCCCCGGTTCTCGGCGGACGAGATCGCGGCCATGGCAGGCCTGCCATATGCCGAGCTGGCCGCGCGGATCATCCAGCCCTTCGTGGGCGACAGCCTCAGCCCCGAGCGGCTGCGCGAGCTGACCGGCCAGGCCTATGGCCGCTTCGCGCACAAGGCGGTCACGCCGCTCAAGCAGCTCGATGAACAGCACTGGCTGCTCGAACTGTTCCATGGGCCGACCCTGGCCTTCAAGGACGTGGCGCTGCAATTGCTGGGCTTGCTGTTCGAGGAATTCCTCTCACGCGGTGGCGATCCGCTGACCATTGTTGGGGCGACGTCAGGCGATACCGGATCGGCAGCGATCGATGCCGTGGCGGGCCGCGCCCGGGTCGATATCTTCATGCTTCATCCGAAGGGCCGTGTATCGGACGTCCAGCGCCGACAGATGACCACGGTGCTGGCCCCCAACGTCCACAACATCGCGATCGAGGGCACATTTGACGATGCCCAGGCGATGGTGAAGCGGATGTTTGGCGATACCGCGATGACCAGCCGGTTCGCGATCGGCGCGGTCAACTCGATCAACTGGGCGCGGTTGATGGCGCAGGTGGTCTATTATTTCGCCGCCGGACTGCAACTGGGCGCGCCGCACCGCGAAGTGGCCTTTGCCGTGCCGACCGGGAACTTCGGCGATGTCTTCGCAGGTTATGTCGCAGCGCAGATGGGGCTGCCGGTCGCGAAGCTGATCGTTGCGACCAACGTCAACGACATCCTGCACCGCGCGCTCTCGACCGGAGACTATTCGGCTGGAACGGTCACGCCAACGGCGGCGCCCTCGATGGATATCCAGGTCTCTTCCAACTTCGAACGTTTGCTGTTCGACCTCGGCGGGCGCGATGGTGCGGCACTGACCGCGCAAATGGCAAGCTTTGAAGCGACCAAGGCAATGCAGCTGACCAACCAGCAGCGCGTAGGCGCGGCCCGGCTGTTCAGTTCGGCCCGTGCCGATGCCAATGACATGGCCCAGGCAATTCGCTGGGCCCACGAGAACAGCGGTGAACTGCTCGATCCGCATACCGCAATCGGGCTCCATGCTGCGCAGGTGGCGGGATTGCCGCGTGACGTGCCGGTTGTGACACTCGCCACCGCTCATCCGGCCAAATTCCGCGATGCGGTCGAACGTGCGACCGGCCAGCGGCCGACCTTGCCGGCGCGGATCGGCGACCTGTTCGAACGCGAGGAGCGGCTGGTCGAGCTGCCGGGCGACTATGCCGCGATTGCCGATTACGTTGCGGCGCACGCGGTGGCGCGTGGCTGAGCTTGTCCGGCAGCCGGTCGTGATGACCGGCACCGGCTGGGCCGATTACAGCCTGGTCGATTGCGGGCATGGCCGCAAGTATGAGAGCTATGGCCCCTACAGCTTCATCCGGCCCGAGCCGCAGGCGATGTGGACCCCGCGGCTGGAGCGCTGGGAAGCCGATGGCGAATTCGTTCCTGGATCCGACGAAGACGGCGGCGGGCGCTGGGCCTATGGGACTCGGCCGGTGCCGCGCGATGGCTGGACCCTGGCCCGCGGCGACGTGAAGTTCACCGCCAGCTGCACCCCGTTCCGCCACCTCGGCTTCTTCCCGGACATGGCCCCGGTGTGGGACTGGATGGGGGAACGGTTGGCCGGCCGCACCGATGCCCAGACGATGAACCTGTTCGGCTATACCGGCGTCGGCACGCTTGCGCTCTCGGACTACGGCCCGGTCACCCATGTCGATGCCAGCAAGAAGTCGGTCGCGCAGGCCCGAGATAACGCTGCGCTTTCCGGCATGGAGCAGCGCCCGATCCGCTGGATCGTCGACGATGCCGCCAAGTTTGCCGCGCGCGAAGTGCGGCGCGGCAAGCGCTATGACGGGATCATCCTCGATCCGCCCAAGTTCGGACGCGGTCCCGAGGGCGAGGTTTGGCGGATCGAGGAAGGGCTGCCCGGCCTGCTCGCCGATTGCCGCCGCCTGCTCGATGCTGAAAGCCGGTTCCTGTTCCTGACGGTCTATGCCGTGCGGATGAGCTCGCTGGCATTAGCCGGCCTGATGGACGAGATGGTTCGGGACCTGCCCGGCAGTATCGAACACGGCGACCTTGCGGTGCGCGAGATCGGGGCCGATAGCCGCCTTCTTCCCACCGCGATCTTCGCCCGCTGGAGCAACGGATAGACATGGCCGACAGCCTGATCCTCGAAGTCGCCAATTTCGAACATGATGTCCTGACCGGCATCTATTCGGAAGAGACCGGCCGCCCACAGCCGCTGCGTTTTACGATCACGGTTCGGCTCAAGGCCGCGCCGCATTACGCGCCCGATACGCCGCTCGACGCCAGCAAGAACTACATGGACCTGAAGTTCGCCGCCTCGCAGGCGTTGCCCGAAGGCGTCCATTTCAAGCTGATCGAAGCGGTTGCCGATCACGTTTGCGAGACGCTGTTCGTGCAGGATGACCGGGTGCTGGCAGTGACGGTCAAGATCGTCAAACTGGCGATCAGCGAGAACGGCGAAGAAATCGGCATCACGCTCACCCGCGAGCGGCGCTGATGCTGCGGATCGATGTGACCGGGCTGCCCGATCTGCCGAGCGCGGCGGCAGCTGCCTTTCACCGCGATTGGCTGGGCCGGGCGCAGGCATCGCTGGATGGCGACAATCTGACGCTGGTCTTCGCGCCCGCCGACCACACCCACAACGGCTGGCGGCTGGCCGCAGTGCAGATGCTGGCACGCGAGCATGCGCCGCGCCGGGTCAATGCTGTGGCCTCGGCTGATCCGGCGGGAATCGCCGCAGCGCTGGACTATCTCGGTGCAGCGGGCGGCATAACCGGTCAGTACCTTCCGCTCGATAGCGCCGGGGCCGGGCCTGTGGTAAGCTCGGCGGCATGAACCTGGTCGATCAGTTCCAGCGGCGGATAAGCTACCTGCGCCTGTCGGTGACCGACCGCTGCGATCTGCGCTGCGCCTATTGCATGCCCGAACAGCAGCAGTTCCTGCCGCGCAAGGACGTGCTGAGCCTGGAGGAGCTGCACCAGCTGGCGCTGGGCTTCATCGCCAGGGGAGTGACCAAGCTGCGCCTGACCGGGGGCGAACCGCTTGTTCGCCGAGACATGATCGAACTGGTCCGCGCATTGGGGCGCAAGCTGGGCGATGGCCTTGAAGAGCTGACCCTGACTACCAATGGCACTCGCCTGACCGAATTCGCCGAGGACCTGCGCGAAGCCGGGGTGCGGCGGATCAACGTCTCGCTCGATACGCTTGACCGTGTCGGCTTTGCCCGGCTGGCCCGGCGCGATTGCCTGCCGCAGGTGCTCGAAGGGATCGCCGCCGCGCGCGAAGCGGGGCTGGCGGTAAAGCTCAACACCGTGGCGCTGAAGGGCATCAATCAGGATGAAATCCCGGCGCTGCTTGAATGGGCGCACGGGCAGGGGATCGACCTGACCCTGATCGAGGTGATGCCGCTGGGCGAGGTCGAGGCGGACCGCTTTGACCATTACCTGCCGCTGACCGAACTGCGCGCCGAGCTGGAGCGGCGCTATACCCTGACCGCCAGTCCGCACCGCACCGGCGGCCCCGCGCGCTATGCCGATGTGGCAGAGACGGGCGGACGAATCGGCTTCATCACCCCGCTGACCAGCAACTTCTGCGAAGGCTGCAACCGGGTGCGGGTTACCGCCACCGGACAGCTGCACCCGTGCCTGGGCGGGATCGAGCAGGTTGACCTGCGCGCTGCGTTGCGCTCGCCCAATCCGGATGCCGCGCTGGCTGCCGCGCTGGATGAGGCGATGCGGATCAAGCCTGAGCGTCATCACTTCCGGATCGACCGCGCCGGTGCTGCCCCCGCGCTCGCCCGCCACATGTCGATGACCGGGGGCTGAAATGGCTGCCAGACTGGTGTTCCTCGGCCGGTTGCAGGACCTTGCCGGCGGGCCGGAGCGTGAAGTCGCCGCGACCTCGCTTGACCAGGTGCTCGCGCAGCTCCCGCCCGAACTGGCGCTTGCTGTAACCGACGAGCGGGTGCGCTGGGCGCTGAACGGCGCACTGATCGCCGAACAGGGCGGGATCGTGCTCAGCGATGGCGACGAACTGGCCTTCCTGCCCCCGGTCAGCGGGGGATAAGGTGGCGATCGACGTCCACGTGCTCGACGCCCCGTTCAATCCCGGCTTGTTCGTCGGGCCATTTACCCACGCGCACCCCGGCCTCGGCGGGGTCTGCACCTTTGTGGGCGAAGTCCGCGGGCAGGGCGGGGTCGAGTCGCTCGAGCTGAGCCACTATGCGCCGCTCACTCTGCCGGGAATGCAGCAGTTGGCTGAAAGTGCCTGCACCCGATTCGGTCTGATGGGGATCATGATCCTGCACCGGGTCGGAGTGATGCTGCCCGGTGAGCCGATTGTCTGCGTTTCCGCTGCGGCGGCGCATCGCCGGGCAGCCTTCGATGCGGTCGATTACGCGATGGATCACCTCAAGAGCCGGTCCTGGTTCTGGAAGCGCGAGAAGCGCGGCGGCGAATGGCACTGGATCGAACCGCGCGGCGAGGACCACGTCGATCTTGCCCGTTGGGACTAACGGTCCAGCGCACCCTTCAGTGATTCGAGCACCCGGTCCTGGCCCGAGATGATCGCAACGGCTTGTTGTCGGGTCGCTTCGATCGGGGCCACGTCCAGCCCGGTGATCCGCGCTTCGGCATAGAGCGAATCGAGTTCGGCCATGGCGACCATCGCTTGCGCGCGCGCGGCCTCAAGCTCGGACACGGCCACGGTGGCGTTCGACCAGCTCTCGCTGCCCATCGGCGCGCCCTTTGCTGCGGTTACCAAGCTGCGAACCCGATCTTCCTTGGCGTGGAACCGGGCGTCGGCACTGCGTATTTCGGCCAGCATCAGGCCAAGCTTGTCGCGTTTTGCCGGATCAAGCGGCTGCGGCAGCGGCGGCGGCGGCGGAGGGGCTGGCGGCCAGCTTGCCGTGACGCGTTCGGCAGGCCGTTTGGCCAACGAGGGATAGGGCCCTTCATCGCTTGTGCAACCGGCCAGAATAAGGCAGGCGCAAGTCAGGAACGGCAGGGGTAGAGTGCGGCGCATCGCCAGCGCAATAGCAGGTCCGACAATCCTTGCCAGAGTTAGTGTTCCGGCGTTGACACGTCCAAGCGGTTCGATTAGGGGCAGCCCTTCTTTGGCACCCCTGCCGTCCGGCGGGGGCCAATGCGCTGCCCGAATTCTCGGGTGGTTAGATGAAAATGAACGGATAAGGGCACCATGTTCGCAGTTGTGCGCACGGGCGGCAAACAATACCGGGTTGCCGCCGGAGACAAGATCGCGGTTGAAAAGCTCAGCGGTGAAGCCGGTGAGACCATCACTCTGTCGGACGTCCTGCTGGCCGGTGACGGCGGCGAAGTGAAGGACGCCAAGGGCGTTGTCGTTTCGGCCGAGATCATCGCTCAGGCGAAGTCGGAGAAGGTGATCGTTTTCAAGAAGCGTCGCCGCCACAACTATCGCCGCAAGAACGGCCATCGCCAGCAGATGACCCTGCTGCGCATCGTGGCTGTCGGCGCCGAAGCCAAGAAGGCCGCTCCCAAGAAGGAAGCTGCCCCCAAGGCTGAAGACGCTGCCGCCGAAGCACCGGCGAAGAAGGCCCCGGCCAAGAAGGCCGCTAAGGCCGCTGAATAAGATTCCGGAGTAGTTCGAGATGGCACATAAAAAAGCAGGCGGTTCATCGCGTAACGGTCGCGACTCAGCGGGCCGCCGCCTTGGCGTGAAGAAGTTCGGCGGTCAGGAAGTGATCGGCGGCAACAT
>CAZOSI010000108.1:0-10886 GCA_964582485.1 uncultured Novosphingobium sp. | reverse complement strand
GCCAGGGGGCCTGTAAGCCGGGTTCTGTAGCGCGGACGGTATCCCAAAAGAGACCGTATCCCCGCTGGCAGCCATTCCTCTAGGCCGGACATTGCTGCACGGCTCAAGCAACCAACCCGGGCGGTCGATGCGAAACACATCTGCACCGAAGTGCGCGCCGCCCCTATTCGGTCTTGCTCCGGGTGGGGTTTGCCATGCGGTGTCTGTTACCAGCCACCCGGTGCGCTCTTACCGCACCCTTTCACCCTTACTCCGCGAGCGGAGCGGTCTGCTCTCTGTGGCACTTTCCCTGGGCTTCCCTGCAAGCAAGTCGCCCGGCGGGCGTTACCCGCCACCCTTGTTTCGTGGAGCCCGGACTTTCCTCGGCATCTTGCGATGACGCGGCTGCCCGGCCCCCTGGCGGTTGGGGATGTAGGGGATGGGAGGTAGGCTGGCAAGGATGGCAACCGCAAGACAACCAGCCCGGTTTATCACGCTGGCGAAGAGGCTGGGTCAGTTGCTGGCCCACGGCTGGAATTGGTGCCCCTCGCGCGGGGCAAGAATTTCGGACCAATGAACAGACCAAACAGAAACCCGCCAAGGTGAGATTCCCACGCCAATCCTCCCGCATTGCCTTCAGTCCACGCAATCAGCGCCAGAAATCCGAAGAGGAAAGCATTCACTTTGACAAAATCCCAGCTGGCCCGGCGAATCTTCGTGGACCTTATTGGCAAGATCGGACCATCATCAGCGGGGACGCGGATCAACAATCCATACAGGCCATACAGACCTCCAGATGCGCCAATCATCGGCACTTCCCCCATGGGATGCAGAGCAAGGTAAAAGATTGCGCCGGCCAGCGCGCTCAGCAGGAATACAAGGAAGAATCGCAGCCAATTCATCGGCGGCGATCCCAGCCGGGAGGTGAGTGTAGCGCCGATAGACGCTAGGACAGACATATTCATTGCCAGATGCATGCCACCACCATGCGCAAACATATGCAGAAAAAGATTCTCGAACCGGCCTTCCCTGAGTGCGGCCACTGAAAGGCCCCAACCCACGAATCCATCAGCGCCATTGCTAAAAAGCAACGCGAAAAACGATATGACGCAGGCTGCGCCCAGCGCAACCGAAGGGATCTGCATATGCCATGGCAGGGCGGGGGCAGGCACTGGCGGATCGAAAACAAACGGAGCGTTTTCCTCGGACAGCGTAAGATCGCCGTGCTCCTGCATCAGTTCGATGGCCGCGCGGAGCGACTCCATTTGATCGCGCGGTGCAACAACGACCTGTTCACCATCAGGACAAATGGCGATGCACTGATGGGGAAACCGGTTCCACCATGCCGAGCCGCTGTCTCGCCACTTTCCGTCCAAATCGGACTTCGTGAAGATACCTTGCTGGACCAAAACCGCTTCAAGCCAGACCGCCTGCTCCTCTGAAACGGGCATGACCGATGGACGAGTGACGAACTGAAATACCCAGCCGAGGAGGATAACCATTACGGGGAACGGATTTTCAGGCCAATTGAAGCCTGTCGCCCACCCAATCAGACCCAGCACCACAAGATTGGGAATTAGCTGCTTGATACTGTAGATTGGCACAAGGTCACGGAGGAACCCTGACCGTGATCTAATGACCAGTTCGCTTTCGAATTCGACCATCAACCCAAGTGTGGATGAAGTATCCGGATTTGCAAGCCGCTATTCCGGACAGAAGATTCTAGCGATTTTTTATCTGCGGATGAAATTTCTCTCAGCTGCAACAGCGTTATCTAGTCTTCCCCTGATCCCGGTCCAGCAGCAGCGCGAACAGGATTGCCGAGCATTCCCCGTCGACCAGCCCGTCGATGATATGCGGCCGCCAGCGGCGCTGGAAGGCGCGCATGGCAGCGGGTTGATCGGAGATGTCATAGCCGAACCGTTCCAGCGCCAGAAAGAACGCACCGTCGTTTTCGAACGGGCTGGGCATGGTCACCCGCGGGGTCTTGAGGGCGAGGCGGTGGGCGGCGAGCAGGTCCCAGTCGAACAATTCACCCGGATCTTCCTTGCGCGCAGGCGCCACGTCGGAATGGCCGACCACGTTGGCGCGGGGAATGTCGTGGCGCTGGACCATGTCGGCCAGCAGCGGCAGCAGTGCCTCCATCTGGGCGTCAGGGAACGGACGATAGCCGAATTCGTGGCCGGGATTGACCAGCTCGATCCCAATTGAAGCCGAATTGACATCGGCGATCCCGCGCCAGGAACTGCGCCCGGCGTGCCAGGCGCGGCGGTCCTCGCGGACCAGGCGGTGGACGGATCCGTCCTCCTCGATCAGATAATGCGCGGACACTTCCTTGGCCGGATCGCACAATTGCGCCAACGCCGCCTCTGCGCTCTGCATACCCGTGTAGTGCAGCACCACCATTGAAATGGGCAGCTTGCGCTCATTCCAGTTGGGCGATGGCGCTTCGAAGTGGATCAGTTCGGTCAATAAAGCCTCCCCATCACCCTTCCGGCAGCACCGCGCCCATCACCAGCGCGTCCTCGCTTAGCGCATATTGCAGGCCGCCGCCCTGCCCCGCCGCGATCTGGGCGATCATCCAGGCGGGGGCGGTGCGGCTGGACAGGCCATCAGTGGGCATTTCGCCCGACAGGGCCTTGCCCACTTCCGGATCGAAAGCGATGCGCGGTCCAGAGGCGCGGATCACGATTTCGCTCGCCCCGTCGCGGCTTTCCGCGCCGACATCCAGCGTCCCGCCCCGGATCAGCGCATCGATCCCGATCGCCGCAAGGTTGAGCAGCACCTTGACCGCCGGCTTGGGCATGGTCGCCACCCCCAGCGCCCACTGCACGGTGATCCGTTCGTTGTTGGCCACCAGCGCATCGACCAGCGCGCGCGGTTCCTCGACCGCCACTTGCTCGCCAAAGCCCCCCGCCGCGCCAAAGGCCAGCCGGAAGAACTTCAGCTTGTCCGCACTGATCCGGGCCGACTGTTCCAGTAGCTCCATGCAGCGCTTGCGCATTTCGGGGTCCTTCTCCTCGGCGAGGAGTTCCAGCCCGTTGCTGAGCGCGCCCACCGGGCTGAGCAGGTCATGGCACAGCCGCGAACAGAGCAGTGCGGCGAGATCAAGCGAAGTGTCGGTCATCAAGGGTCCCTGTTCGATTTGCCTTCCCTTACCCTGCCGCGAGTCGCAGGGGAAGCGGTTGAAATCCATCCGCTCCATCGCGCCACAATTGCACCCCGGATCCCGCGACAATCGCCCAGATCCGGCCATCGCCGCTGGCCATGGCCCGGTCGGTAGCGGATGGTTCTGCCAGCCCGGTGGGGTGGGAGTGGTAATAGCCCAGGACCTGCGGCCCGCCGCCCCGCGCCGCGCGGAGGGCGGCGATCAGCGCGGCGGGATCGATTTCGAAATGGCGGGCCGGATCGGGGTGCACATTGGCCGCCGGGCGCGCCTCCTCCACCCGCGCGCCCTGCCCCAGCAACAGCCCGCAGCATTCCAGCGGATGCGCCTTTGCCGCTTCTTCGCGCAGTGTGGCCAAAACGCCACTTGTCAGCACCGGGTCCATGCCCATCTTGCTAGCAATGAACGGGGGAGAATCCATCATTTCCGGCGTGACCGGCGCAGACGGACAGCGGCTCGATAAGGCGCTGGCCGATGCGAGCGGGCTTTCGCGTGAAAGGATCAAGGCCCTGCTGGGCGAAGGCCGGGTCCTGCTGGGCGGCAAGGCTGCAACGCAGGCCAATTTCAAGCCAGCCGCCGGCACCCCCTTCGAAATCGCAGTGCCCGCTGCGGCCGCCGCCGAGGCCGAGGCCCAGGACATCCCGCTGTCCATCGTGTTCGAGGACGAACACCTGATCGTGATCGACAAGCCCGCCGGGCTGGTGGTTCATCCCGCGGCGGGGAACCTTGACGGAACACTGGTCAATGCCCTGCTCCACCACTGCAAGGGCCAGCTTTCAGGCATCGGCGGAGTGGTTCGTCCCGGGATCGTCCACCGGATCGACAAGGAAACATCGGGCCTGTTGGTGGTGGCCAAGACGGACAAGGCCCACGAAGGGCTGGCCCGGCAATTCGCCGATCATTCCATCGAGCGTGCCTATTTTGCGATCGTCGCCGGGGTTCCGGTGCCGCCAGTCGGCACGGTAAGCGGGCAAATCGGGCGATCAGATCACGACCGCAAGAAGATGGCTGTGCTGCACGAGCTCAACAAGCGCGGCAAACACGCAGTGACGCATTACCGGCTGGTCGAAGCGCTGGCGGGCGCCTCGTTGGTCGAATGCCGCCTAGAAACCGGGCGAACCCACCAGGTGCGCGTTCATATGTCGTCAATCGGCCATGGGCTATTGGGCGATCCTGTCTATGGGCGCACACCCCCGCGGCTCCGGCCGATCCTCACCCAGCTTCGCTTCGCCCGGCAGGCACTGCACGCCGCAGTGCTGGGCTTCATCCACCCCGTCACGGGGGCGGCCTTGCGCTTTGAAAGCAAGCCGCCTGCCGACATGGCGGGGCTGTTGGTCGAATTGAGGAACCAAAGCTGATCTATCTTGTTACAACACCTAACTATGTGGCCACCGCGCCGGGATGCCTCTATAGGGTCTCATCAGGGTGGGCCGACGATGAAAGGACTTTGACGTCGTATGTCGGACAATGAATCCCAGCTCCCCGCACGCAGCACCGGCACTCTGCCGACGCTGAGCGGCGAACAAAGCCTCAACCGCTATCTGGCGGAGATCAAGAAGTTCCCGGTGCTGACGGCTGAGCAGGAATACATGCTCGCCAAGCGTTATGCCGAACATCAGGATCCCGAAGCGGCCAAACAGCTGGTCACCAGCCACCTGCGCCTCGTCGCCAAGATCGCGATGGGTTACCGCGGCTATGGCCTGCCGGTCAGCGAACTGATCAGCGAAGGCAACATCGGCCTGATGCAGGGCGTCAAGAAGTTCGAACCGGAACGCGGTTTCCGCCTCGCCACCTATGCGATGTGGTGGATCAAGGCGTCGATGCAGGAATTCATCCTGCGCAGCTGGTCGCTGGTCAAGATGGGCACCACCGCGGCGCAGAAGAAGCTGTTCTTCAACCTGCGGCGGATGAAGAAGAACCTCGACGCTTACGAGGATTCGGATCTGCACCCCGATCAGGTCAAGGCAATTGCCACCAAGCTGGGCGTGTCAGAGACCGAAGTGGTCAACATGAACCGCCGGATGATGATGGGCGGTGATGCCAGCCTCAACGTCTCGTTCAATGATGAAGGCGAAGGTCAGTGGCAGGATCTGCTGGAAGACCAGGGCCCGCTGCAGGACGAAATGGTCGCCGAAGCCGAAGAGGCCGGGCTGCGCCATGCCCTGCTGGCCGAAGCCATGGATAGCCTGAACGAGCGTGAGCGCCACATCCTGACCCAGCGCCGCCTGATCGACGATCCCAAGACGCTGGAAGAGCTGAGCCAGGAATACAACGTCAGCCGCGAACGCGTCCGCCAGATCGAAGTGCGCGCGTTTGAAAAGCTGCAAAAGGCGATGCTGCGCGTCGCCAACGACCGGCGCCTGCTGACCGCGGCCTGACGCTGAAACGGGGGCGTTCTACCAGACGCCCCCGCCAGCATAGTCCCGCTTCCAGTCGTCCCAGCAGCGCGGCACATTAAGCCCAGTGGCCAGAATCAGCTTGCGCGGCAGGAACATGGCGAAATCCAGTTTCTTCCCGACCCGAGCCGACTGCCCGCGTATGCCGCCGTGCAATTCGCCATTGCCGCCAATCAGCAAGCCCTGAGAACTGCGCTCCAGTTTCAGAGTCAGCCAGTCGATCTCTTGCCGCAGGCTCCCCTCCAGATAGGCATCCCGCCCGGTGCGCCCTTCGATATGGCCGATCCCTGCTCCCTGCAGTGACAGGTGAACGCTGTCTTCGAATTCCAGCATGCGGGCAAAGTCTTCGATCCCCAGATTGATCCGCAGGTAAGGCCCGTCGCTGGTGGGTCTGTGCGCTTCGAGCAGACCGCTGGCATAGCGCGTCACCCGGCTGGCAGGGCTCATGCCCATGGAACGGCCGTGGAAACCGGCTGAAACGAACGGACCATACGGATCCCGTGCAGTGCCATCCTGGCCCCAGTCCACCTGCCCTTCCAGCACCAGGCCACCGTATCTGGCAAGGCCCAGGTCGCCGGCTGCGAGCCGCCCGCCAGCCACTTCACTCAGGCGGGTATCTTCCGCTTGTCCATGTAACTGCGGCTGGCCCTGCAATCGCAGTGCCAGGGCGGGAATCAGGAGTTCGCCCACAAGTGTCAGTTCCGACACGTCCAGCCCCTCGATCGGACTGATCTTCTCCGCCACTTGCGCCGTCAGGGCGATCCGCAGACCTGCCGGAGTGGCATCAAAGTTCAGTTCGATCTGGCTGAACTGAAGATAGGCAGTACCTGCCTTGTCCGGTTGCGGATTGGCGAGCGGCACATTGATCGACCCCATCCGGTGCCCCCCCTGTCGGGACAGGGTGAACGCGAACTGTTCTGCCGGCAGGTAGGTGAAATCGCCGAGCGATGTGAGCCCGGGGACGCTCTGGCCCAGATCAAGCGTAAGCACCGGCGCACTCGCTGCCCACAATCCGTCGTCGCCCTGGACAACCCGATCAAAGCCGAGGAACTTCCAGTTGCTCATCAAGCGCGGGGCCAGCATGACGCCCACCGCAGCCAGTTTCGGCATCGCGAAATGCGCCAGCACAGCGGGATCGCCCTGCAAGGCGAACCGCCCGTCCACCAGTACGGATCCGTCCATTGCCCGGATGCGCAGATCGTCCAGCTGCATCGTTTCCCCCGCGTTCAGCCGGGTTCAGATAACAGCAAGCGATGAATTTTCCCTTGCGCAGGGGGAACTTGGCCCCATCAGCACTACAGTGCCGACGGGGCCTTCATGTTTGATATCAAACCGCGATCACACGCCCTTGTAGCAGATCCGCACGCCCAGATAGTAATAGCACTTGATCCCATGCCCGATCGACTGGGCACCTTCCTGCGCCTGGGCAGGTGCGCTGATGGCCATCCCGCCAAGCGCGAGCGAGGCAACGGCAGCGGCGGTGAGGATCTTCTTGAACATTTCGGCAGTCCTTTTCCAATCAGTTTGCGGTGCCCCCTCCAACAGGACCACCGCTGCCACAACGTTGTTTGCGGCGTCATATTCCCACCGCAGCGCAATTTTTTGTATGAGGTTGACTGGCTTGCGGTAGCGGCGGATTTCCGCCATCAGGCGGCAACTCCCCCTCCCCGCAGGAATTCAGTCGTGTCGCAAGCTATCCGTCCTGAAGCGATCCAGACAGCCGAAGCCACCCCGGCACGGCCAAACCGCGCGGCGGCGGGGCAAAAGCAGATTGCGCTGCGGCTGGCGGGTCTTGAAGGGATCGTAGGGCTGCACCTGGGGATCGGCCATTCGCTGCTGGTGGGCAAGCTGGAACCGCAGCTCAAGCCGCTGGGGCTGACCGCCAAGCAGGTCACGATCCTGTGGCTGGCTGAGGCAAATCCGGACCTGACCCAGATCGAACTGTCCCGCTTTCTGGAAATCGAACGCGCCACGATCCACCAGTTTACCCGCAGCCTGGTGGGCAACGGGATGATCGAGATCATCCCCCACCCAACCGACCGCCGCGCCACCACCCTGCGCCCGACCCCGCTAGGCACCGCCAAGCTGGCCGAAGCCCGCGCGATCATCGCCCGGCACGAAACCGAAGCAACTTCTGCACTCAGCCCGATCGAGCGGCGTCTGCTGCTGGAACTGCTGATGAAGCTGCACGGGGCAGCAAGGCCCGACTGAAGCCGTGCCGCCAAGGGTGCTTTACCTGCACCATGCACCTCCGCTAGACTGCTTGTGATGCGAAGCTTACTCACGCCGTCCAGTCCGCGCGCCAATAGCGGCCTGGCCTACCGGCTCGGCTGGTGGATCGGCCGGATGGTGGTCTGGTTCCTTGCGATCAGCATGGGGCTGACCTTGCTGTACAAATGGGTACCGGTGCCGATCACCCTGACCATGGTGACCGATCCCAACGGGTTCGACAAAAGCTGGGCCCCGCTCAGTCGGATTGACCGCACCATGGTATCCGCCGTGATCGCGGGCGAGGATGCCAAGTTCTGCAGCCACGCCGGGTTTGACAAGGAAGCGATCGAAAAGGCGATGCAGCGCAACGCCAGTTCCAGCCGCCTGCGCGGCGGATCGACGATCAGCCAGCAGACCGCCAAGAACGTGTTCCTGTGGCAGGGCCAGGGCTGGACCCGCTATGCCCGCAAGGGGCTGGAAGTGTGGTTTACCTTCCTGATCGAAAACGTCTGGGGCAAGCGCCGGATCATGGAAGTCTACCTCAACGTCGCGGAAACCGGGGTGGGCACCTATGGCGTAGAGGCCGGGGCGCAGCGGTATTATAACCACTCCGCCGCGCGCCTCTCCGCGATCGAGGCCGCCCGCATCGCCGCCGCCCTCCCCGCCCCCAAACGCCGCGAGGTCAACACGCCCAGCGGCTTCACCCGCCGCCACGGCAACGCCATCGCTGCCCGCAGCGGCGTGGTGCGCAGCGAAGCGCTGGATGCCTGCGTTTATGAGTGAGGGTTCAAGCTAGCCCCATCCGGGCTGGCAGGTCTCTGATCGCCGGATGCCGACAATAGTCAACGAACTTCGGGAAAGCTGCGCGAGCCAGATTTCCGGCTGTAATCGTAAACATGTCTTCAAGCCGGAAGCCTTCGTCAAAATCGAGCAATTCATGATCCGCCGCGAAAACTTCGCGGGCGTAAAGCTTTATGCTCGGGTCAGCGCAGGCGGCGAAAAAATCGGCTCCATCAACCGTTACCGTGGCAATTTGCCACTTGTTCGCCTTCATGGCGTCCGTCACATGAGCCGTGTTCATGGATTCACTGACCAGCATGGCAAAGCGCGGCTTGTCCGAAAGCGCGCCCGAATCCGTGTAGAACGTGCCAAGCTCCTGATAGGCAGTCCTGACATCCTGGCCGACATCGGAAACGATCATCGGGGTAATGCCCAATTCCTCTTTGACCTCACGGCGAACCGCATTGTCACCATTGCCCCGATCACGGACGTCAGGAAAGCCGCGCGGCAATTCAAACAATGCCGTCCGCGCGATCGGACGGAACTCCAGCGTCAGAGCAACCCGCGCTGTATCCAACAGCATCGCAACCCCGATTGCCCCAGGGAGTGTCTGATTTTCAAGGTTTTCGCCACTGTACGCCACACGGATATAATTGCGCGGACGGTCATAGGGCGAAGTCTGCTTGATCCAATGACCATCGCAGTTACGCCTGGTAAACTCCATTTTGACTTGCTCAACAAAGACCGAACGCTTTGTAAATGGCGTGTGATCAACCCGGCTGACACGCGAATCGCCCTGCTTGAAATGGAGCATCCCATCGCGATAATTCGGATCGGGGTCTGACAGATCCTGATATGGCTCCCCAATCAAGGCCTGCAGCTTTGTGTATGGTACAGGGATGGTGGTGTGGCTCTTAAGGCTGTCAGGGATGCGCTCACCAGCCCATCTGGACAGCATGGCCCAGGAATCCTTTTCGTCCACCGCGAAGCAAAGGCAGAACTCGGTGAAATCCTCCTCGTCGATTTCCCAATCCCGGCCTTGAACCTCTCCGCGATAGATTTTGTAGATCTGGCTTGGGCTTAGTCCGTCCTTCGCACTAGCGGAGTTGAACGTGGAAGCACGTTGCAGCATCTTGACGGCGGTGGCCTGCTGCCAATCAGGTCGCTCCGCCTGCATCCACCCCAAAAGCTTATCCAGGCTGATCTTGCGCATTGCCCTCTCCTGTTCAGCAAACTGGGGTGAAGAGTAGACCAGGCCTGCAGGTCCTGAAACCTGGCGGAGTTTGTCTTTTTTCGCCTTTTGAGACCGAGACTAATTCGTTCAATATCAGTTGGTTGCATAACTTTCTGAACTCTGGCCGGTTCGTGGGGCGGGCACCGTTGTCCGCCCCGTGTCGCCCGGGCTTGTTTGAGCGGCAAAGGAATGATGGTGATGCAAAGCAAGACGATCACTGCGCTGATTCTTGGCGCCCTCGCCGTATCCACGACGACAGAAGCCAAACCCCTGTCCGCGAAAGAGCGGCAGAGACTGGAGAATGACGTTGCGGTTCAACAGACCATTGTGCGGCTGCGCAATGAATCGCTGCGTGACACCGAACGGGCTCTGATCGCAGCGCGCATTGGTGATGCCGTGATTGCCCGCGCGGTGCGCTCAGTGCCTGGCGGTTCGGCCACCTATGCCGCCAGCAAGGCGGCCACGCGTGCTGCGCTGCGCAGGAAAAACTGACCATGACCGCCAGTGCAAAACAGATCGCGCTGGTGGCCGCTGTTGCCGGGGTGGCATTTGCCATTCCGGCAGCAGCCCGGCCGGCCAAGGACAGGATCGACTGTCCTGAAATGCCCACAACCAACGATACGGAAGGCGAGCGTTCTCGCAGCATCGGCGTAACCATCGGCGGGTTCGGAGCAAATGTAGACCGCAGCCGCAGCCATGCCAGCAAGGACGTGATGATGCGATCTGGCAAGGGTTGGGAGGACTGGTCCGCCAGCGCGGTTCTGGCCCACAGTTGCCAGGTGAACCGATTGCTCTACGCCAATGATCTGGAACGACAGCGGGATGAGTTCGCTGCGCTACGTGAACGGCTGATCGGGCGGCCCCAACCGCAGCGCCCGATCCCGGCACAAGCGGCCGTCCCTTATCGATCGGCACCAGTCAAGGCCGCGCCCCGGTCCTCCGATTGGGTGCCCAGACTGGCTGGATTCCCGATGGACCAGATCTGGCAGCCGCTGACCCATCCACCGGCCTTTCCCTGGCAAGCCCGCCAGGCAGGGGTCCGGAGCGGTTCTGCGGTGATTGCCTGCTGGTTGACCCACGCACCCGGCGCACAAAGTTGCCAGGTAGAAAGCGAGAGTCC
>CAZOSI010000107.1:0-10897 GCA_964582485.1 uncultured Novosphingobium sp. | reverse complement strand
GGGCGACCGAATGGAACGGCGGCGGTGCAGACTGAGCGGGCAACTCGACAGCCTGCCCGGCCAGGGCAAGCGCAGCAAGCGCGGTCAAGGCGATACGCATCGGTTCGACCCCCATTTGATCAACGGCGATGTGTGTTACTTACATAATACTGCAAGACACACAAGTTGCTTCTAGCGTTCACCGATCAGCGAGGAGGAATAGGGCGCCAGCAGCTCGCCTGCGTGCTTCCACTCCGCCCGCAGCCAGACCTGCCATACGTCCGGATCGTTCGGCAGGATTACCGGCATCGCCTGATGCCCGGCGTCGCGCCATGCGGCATTCGGCTCGCAGGTCAGCAGCGCGAAACTGGGGACTTCGCTGTCCTTCCACACCCCGGCCATCGCGAACAGCGGCTGGTCCGTTGGGCTCAGCCAGAGCTGACGGCGCTTGCCGGTGGTGGGATCGACCCGGCCCCAGACCATCACGGCGGTCACCGGAACCAGACAGCGGAACTCGCTGTTGCGCAGATTGCCGATCCAGAACGGACTGTCGGGATTGCGGACCGTCAGCACCCCGCGCCCGGTATCCCCAGCGGCAGGCGGGGGCGGAACGCCCCACAACCGCGGGATCATCCGCAGCGGCTGCCGCTCGCCGCGCGGACCCGCCACAAACTCGCGGCCCGTGGTCAGCACCGGGGCGAACTGGCCCGGCGCGATCGTGCCGCCGGCCCAGGGATCGCCGTCTGACAGCCGCGCGCCGAACCGCCCGGCGATCGCGGCAGCATCGGCGGCAAGGCGGTAAAGCACGGTCATCCCGGACCGGTTAGCCCGGTAAGGCTTCCGGACCAACCGTCCCGATCAGATCGCGTTGAGCGGCAGCCGCAGATAGGTATGCCCGCCCGGGCTGGCCGGGGGCATCGCTCCGGCGCGAATGTTGACCTGCAAGCTGGGCAGGATCAGCAGCGGCGCTTCCAGTGTGGCATCGCGGCCCTGACGCAGCGCGACAAAGTCAGCCTCGCTGACCCCGGCATGGATGTGGATGTTGGCCTTGTTCTGCTCGGCAACGCTGGTCTCCCAGTGAAAATCGCTGCGCCCTTCGGGCAGATAATCGTGGCCGACGAACATCCGGGTATCGCCCGGCAGCGCCAGGATCTTGCGGATCGAGGCATAGAGCGCCGCGGCGCTGCCGCCGGGAAAGTCGCTGCGTGCGGTGCCGTAATCGGGCATGAACAGCGTATCGCCGACGAACACAGCATCGCCGATCAGATAGCTGACACAAGCCGGGGTGTGCCCCGGGGTGTGGATCACCCGGATCGCCAGTTCGCCCAGCGGCAGTTCATCGCCTTCGCGCACCAGCCGGTCGAACTGGCTGCCATCAGGGGTAACGTCGTCCGCCTCGAACAGCGCGGCGAAAACTTCCTGCACCTTGGTTATCTGGCCACCGATCACGATCGGCGCGCCAGTCCGTTCCTTCAGGTAATGCGCCGCCGACAGGTGATCGGCGTGGGCATGGGTTTCCAGCAGCCAGGCAAGCTTGAGCCCTTCGGCGGCGACGTAGTCGAGCAGCAGGTCGGCCGAGCGGGTCGCGGTGCGGCCATTGCGCGGGGTGAAATCGAGCACCGGATCGATGATCGCCGCCTGCTTCGTCGCTGGATCGTGAACGACATAGCTGACCGTGAAAGTCGCTGGATCGAAGAAGCCCTTGACGAGCGGATGGGGTGACATGGTCATTTCTCCTTTGTCTATATATTAGCACTTGCTACTTTAGATGCAAGTTATATATAGAGGCGGCGAGGCGGGCCACTCCCCCACCGGACCGTCTCGCACCATTGAAAGGACCTCACAAGCAATGACCGCCTCCCTTCACCCCCTCGCCCCGGCCGAAGTGCGCGCGCGCCTGGCCGCGGGCAAGGCTGTGCTGGTCGATATCCGCGAAGCCGACGAATTCGCCCGCCTGCATGTCGACGGCGCGGTGTCGCAGCCGCTCTCACAGTGGGAAAAGGCGCACCTCTCGGTCGATCCCGCCGCCGATGTGATCTTCACCTGCCGTTCCGGCATGCGCACCCAGGGCGCCTGCACCCGGTTGGCCGGGCGGGTGACCGGCGAGGCCTATGTCCTCGACGGCGGGCTCAATGCCTGGCTCAAAGCCGGGCTGCCGGTGAGTGAAAACCGCAAGGCCCCGCTGGAGATCATGCGCCAGGTCCAGATCGCCGCCGGGCTGCTGGTGCTGGCCGGCGTGGTGCTGGGCACTTTCGTCGCCGCGCCCTGGTATGGCCTGGCCGGGTTCGTCGGGGCCGGGTTGACCTTTGCCGGGGCCACCGGCTTTTGCGGCATGGCGCGGCTGCTTATGCTAATGCCGTGGAACCGGGCACAGGCCGCCTGACGGCGAAGGACCAAAAGCATGGGCTGGGAACCGCTTCTTCTTGCCGCGCTGGGCGGCGCGCTGATCGGTCTGTTGCTGACGCTGTTCGGCGGCGGCGGATCGGTGCTGGCCACGCCCTGGCTGCTCTATGTCGTCGGCCTGACCGATGTCCACGCCGCGATCGGCACTTCGGCAGCGGCGGTAGCGGTCAACGCCGCGACCGGGCTGGCCGGACAGGCGCGGGCCGGGCGGGTCAAGTGGCCCTGCGCCACGGTCTTTGCCGCAGCCGGGCTGGCCGGCGCACTGGTCGGCGCGGAGCTGGGCAAGCGGGTGAACGGCCAGGCGCTGCTGATGTGGTTCGCCTTCGCGATGATCGCGATCGCGCTGTCGATGCTGCTGCCCAAGAAGGACGAGGGCGATCCCGCAGTCCACCTGACCGCGCCGATGATCCTCAAGCTCGCCCCCGTGGGCCTTTTCACCGGCCTTGCCGCCGGGTTCTTCGGGATCGGCGGCGGGTTCCTGATCGCGCCGGGACTGATGGCCTCGACCGGCATGACCCTCGCCAATGCCGGGGCCAGTTCGCTGGTTTCGGTGGTGCTGTTCGGATCGGCGACCAGCGCGTCTTATGCCATGGCCGGGCAGATCTCCTGGCCGCTGTTTGGTGCGCTGGTCGGTGGCGGGGCGTTAGGGACACTGGTGGCGCTCCCGCTGGCCAAGCGGCTGGCGAGCCGCGCCCCGCTGGCCCGCCGGCTGTTCGCCGTGCTGGTGATCGCGGTCGCGGGGTATATTCTGCTGGGCTGAACGACAGGATCAGGCAAATTTCTGCATATACTTGGCAATCTCGCCGTACCAGTCAATCGCTTGCGAATACTTCTTGGGCTTCTGCCCCGCGTATGGTCCAGTTCCAGTTACATAGAAATTGACATCTTTCTGTTCCGGGTCGGTCAGTGTCCGTGACTTTCCAAGATATTCCGGGAGCGCGGTGATCTTTACCACCATGACCTGTTCAATCTCATCATCGGCAATGATCTTGTTGCCGGCCTGGCGGTTGGCGACAATTTGAGCCACCAGATCGTCGAGAATTTGGACCGTATCGGCTTTGCAAACGGTAAGATAATAGCCGTCGAATTTCTTTTCTTCGATAACCTTGGCCCTTATCTTTGCGAGCTGTATCCCGGTTTCCTCCCAAAATTCACGAATCGCTCCATCACTTGGCTTCTCCCCGCCAGCCAATTCACCGCCGGAACAAACAAACTGCCCGGCCGCATTGAGCACCTGAAAAGGCGGTGACTCTTTGCCAATTGGCTTGTGATTGAAGAATTGACCGTAGACCTTCTTGCGCAGCAACAGTGCACGACCGGCCACATCGATCACAATTAGATAGGTGCTTGGCATTACTCTCAACTCCGTCCTGATCCGCTGTGAATTCACCCTCAAGGTGTGGCGAAGAGGATTGCAACTGGTCCCTGCCAGCCGCGATATTCGGTCATCGAAACCTGATCGACCGCTCCACCATTGCCGACCGGCCAGGGATCGAGCACCAGCATCGTGAACTTGGGCCCGGTGCCTTCGTATCCGAATACAGCATAATAGTGGATCGGATTGCCGATCACGAGGATCCGGTCGGCATCGATTTCGCGCCTAACAACCGCCTCGTCGAGAGCTGCAATATACCTGCCGTTGGTGGCATCCGCATCGACCACACCCCATTCGCTTCTGACCAGCGCCACGATCTGGCTGTTCGGATTGTCGCCATTCTGTTCATGCTGAACGGGAGGGCCCTGATCGGTTGCCCAGGCCATTTGCCAGCGCAGATTCAGGTCTGGTTCGACATTGGCCCGTTCAGCCGTATAGGCCCGCGCGATCTGGTACTGGCTGCGACCGGGCAGCTGGTAATAGCTGCGGACCATAGATTCGCAGGCCGCAAAGCACCAGGCTCCGGTCTGCTGCGGGATGAGCCTCGGCGGATTTCTGACGGTCCGCATCGGGTCGCCTTCTTTCCTGGACAGTTGGCCCGGGCTTGGGGCCCGGGCCAATCTCATTACTGCTTAGGTGCGTCGGCGCGGCACGCTCGGGCTGTTGGGCGGAAGCCCGGTCAGCGGCGATCGCCCAGAACCATCGGCGCCGTCATCGGGACCGGGATCCGGATCAGACAAGTCATCCTCGGGTGGCCGCTGCCCAATTCCGAACGCGTCCGTGCTGGCGGCGACTTCATCGTCGGCGTTGATCAGATCGACTGGCTTTACTTGCGTTGTGATCGCATCGGCGTTGACCGAGAATTTCACTTCCGAATAGCTCGACGATATGAACGAAAGAATTGCATTGTCGCGGAACTTGACGTCGGTCACGGTGGAAAGGTTTACCCCCATCACCTTGTAGGTCTTACCTGGAATGAGCTTCATATCACCGGTAACGGGCTGGTCTGCTGCATTGAGCACGCTCTCAACACGCGGATGGTTGGTCAGGATCGCCCGCAGATATTCGACGAAATCGTTGAATGCGGCATTCGAAGCGATCGAGCCGAGATCATCCGAATAATCCCGGACAAACTTGGGCGTGACAAACAAGTAGGTGTCCTTGTGCATCTTGAATGTCTGGCCGCCAGTTGTCACGTTTATGCACGGCCCTAGTTCGAAAACTTCCTTGTTCTCCATGACGTTGGCATAAACCACCATCGCACTGATCGTTGGCATGCCCAGCAGGTATTCGCAGACGAAGATGATGTTGGCGACTTCGGCTTTTTGGTCGTTGCGACTGATCCCGATCCGCAAGCCCTCCTTGCCGATCGAAGCGAGCATGCCTTGAGCGAAGGACAGGGCTCCAGCGCCAGTAGCCAGGCCAAGCAAACCTTCGAGCAGTTCCTTGCTGAGCGTGACCCCGACCGAAGAGGTCACGTGAGAAATGTCGCTTTGCGTAACATGAATAAACAGCCCAGAGCCGGCGATTATCTTGCGCAGAGCAGCATAGTTGTAAATCGAGTATGGTTTGTTTGTATCCGGGTTTTCGGTGGTTGCAATTGCCCGAGTCATGGCTGCAAAAAACACCGATACTTCGCTAAAGATATCTCGAACGCTTTGTGGTATTTCTGTCCCCAAAGCGTCAGTCGAAACCATCATGATATTTCCGGTTTCATTAAAAATGTAGAATTTTGTTGCTTCTACGTTGTGCGGATTTGCCGGTGGCAGCTCCATTTTTGTAAAGGTTTCGGGCACCGTCGTTCTCCATCTTTTTGATTAAGACATTAATATCACAAGGATTCATTTTCCGTGATATTCTGCGACTCGACCCTTATTCAGAACTTATCGGATATTATGATTCCAGCAACAGGATGTTTATTTGTATACGATTTAAATGTGTCGGCTCCGCAGCCGGCCTAGTCGTCGCTGTTCGGCGCACCAGCGGGCGTTGACACGCTTGCCGCGCTCCGCTGGCCCGCCGGCTGTTCGCCGTGATGGTGATCGCGTTGGCCGCCCACATTCCGTTGGGATAGCCCGCCTCAGATTGACCCGAAAGGCGTTGCTGGACAGAGGCTTGGCCGCAGGTTAGGCAACGGCTCAGGGGGGACTGAGCATGGCCAACGACGAGCGCGAGGGACTGCACGGAATCGGCGGCTGGTTGGCCTTCTTCCTGTTCGGCTTCTCTTTCGTGTCGCCGCTGCGGCTGATCTACGCGACCTATTCCGGGCTTTATGATGACCCGCAGGTCGCAGCGATCCTCGGTGATCGCTGGCCGGTCTTCCAGGCATGGGCATGGACCTTGGTCGCAATCGGACTGACTGCGATCGGCTATACCACCTGGCGACTGTTCAATCGGTTCGAGTGGTTGACGGTGAAGATCACCATGGCGGCGATCGTGCTGCTCAGCCTGGGCCTGAACCTGTTTGATATGGCCGGGACAGTGCTGATCGGCCAGATCGAACTGGACCTGATGTGGCCGGAGATGGCTCCTGATCTTGTACGCGGGGTGATCTATGCGTCCATCTGGATCGCCTATTTCAAGCTCTCGGTCCGGGTCCGCAACACTTACGGCGTTGTCGACCAGAACAAGACCGCCGGGATTTTCGAATAAGCGGATTGCCGCGCACAGGACGAGAGCCTAGAACCAGCCCATCCCCGGGGAGCGTGCTTGCGCTGAGAGGGGCGGATGGCACCGCCCGACCCGTCGAACCTGAACCCGTTAGCACGGGCGGAGGGAGGGCCGGCACATCGCGCTCTCCGTCTGTCCCCAGAAGGACTTTGCGCATCATGGCCGACATTCCCAGCAAGCTCGAAATCGGCGTCACCACCGGCCCGATCCGCGGCAGCAAGAAGATCCACGTCGGCCCATTGGGCGTGAAGATGCGCGAGATTCACCTTGAGCCGTCGAGCGGCGAGGCGCCGGTGCGGGTTTATGACACCTCCGGCCCTTACACTGATCCGAACGCCGTGATCGACATTGCCGCGGGCCTCCCCGAACTGCGCCGCGACTGGATCCGCGGCCGCGGCGATGTGGAGGAAGTGACCCAGCGCGAGGTCAAGCCCGAAGACAACGGCCAGCTCGGGCCGGACCGCTCGGGCGGCGTCCCGCCCTTCCCCAACGTCCGCCGCACGGTGCTGCGCGCGCGTGCCGGCGCCAATGTCAGCCAGATGCATTACGCCCGCCGCGGGATCGTCACGCCGGAAATGGAATATGTCGCCACCCGCGAGAACCTGGGGCGCGAGCAGATCATCGGCCACATCCGCGACGGGCAGGACTGGGGCGCATCGATCCCCGACTATGTCACCCCCGAATGGGTCCGCGATGAAGTCGCGCGCGGCCGGGCGATCATCCCCAGCAACATCAACCACCCTGAGAGCGAGCCGATGGCGATAGGCCGCAACTTCCTGGTCAAGATCAACGCCAATATCGGCAACTCCGCCGTCGCCTCGGACGTCGCCAACGAAGTGGACAAGATGGTCTGGTCGATCCGCTGGGGCGCGGACACCGTGATGGACCTCTCCACGGGCCGCAACATCCACGACACCCGCGAATGGATCATCCGCAACAGCCCCGTGCCGATCGGCACCGTGCCGATCTACCAGGCGCTCGAAAAGGTTGGCGGCGTGGCCGAAGACCTGACCTGGGAGGTGTTCCGCGACACCCTGATCGAGCAGGCCGAACAGGGGGTCGATTACTTCACGATCCACGCCGGGGTGCGCCTGCCTTACGTGCCGCTCGCGGCCAAGCGCGTCACCGGGATCGTCAGCCGTGGCGGCTCGATCATGGCCAAATGGTGCCTGGCGCACCACAAGGAAAGCTTCCTCTACGAGCGGTTCGACGAGATCACGGAGATCATGAAGGCCTATGACATCGCCTACAGTCTGGGCGACGGCCTGCGCCCCGGCTCCATCGCCGACGCCAACGACGAGGCCCAGTTCGCCGAGCTTTATACCCTGGGCGAGCTGACCCACCGCGCCTGGAAGGAAGACGTCCAGGTGATGATCGAAGGCCCCGGCCACGTGCCGATGCACAAGATCAAGGAGAACATGGACAAGCAGCTCGCGGTCTGCGGCGAGGCCCCGTTCTACACGCTCGGGCCGCTCGTCACCGATATCGCGCCGGGTTACGATCACATCACCAGCGGCATCGGCGCGGCGATGATCGGCTGGTTCGGCACGGCGATGCTCTGCTACGTCACCCCCAAGGAACACCTCGGCCTGCCCGACCGCGACGACGTGAAAGTCGGCGTCGTCACCTACAAACTCGCCGCCCACGCGGCCGACCTCGCCAAGGGGCATCCAGCGGCCAAGGTCCGCGACGACGCGCTCAGCAAAGCAAGGTTCGAATTCCGCTGGCGCGACCAGTTCAACCTCAGCCTCGACCCGGACACGGCGGAGCAATACCACGACCAGACCCTGCCGGCCGAAGGCGCCAAGACCGCCCACTTCTGCTCGATGTGCGGGCCCAAATTCTGCTCGATGAAGATCAGCCAGGAAGTGCGCGAATTCGCCCGGCTGCAGAACCAGAACGCCGATACGTTTGTGGCCGCCGAAGAGGCCGAGGCGGGGATGGCTGAGATGAGCAAGGTTTATGACGAGAGCGGGCGGGAGCTCTATATGGGGGCTGGGGACCGGGAGCGGGATTGATGCACGTTCATGTAGCACCAAGTGGTCTCGCATTTTTTGACAAGGGTCATAGTTCTTGAAACCCGAGATCGTCCTCTCAATGATCGCAATTGTTCTCTCCGCCCTATCGTTCGGTCGGGAGCTTTGGCGAACTTGGCGTGATCGACCTCGACTTAGGTTTTATGTGAATTCCGTCACATTTACCAATGTACCACATTTTGGAGAAATGCGGCAAATCAGAATCTTGATCTGCAATGTCGGATATCGGCCAATCATATTGGTTCGATTCCGAGCGTTTGGTGAGGCTAGCGGCTTTTGTATGGGGATACACGATGAGCCTGCAGCTGCTCTTGGCATCGATGACCAGAGATTTCCCGCGAAGATCGAGGCGGGGGATTGTCTCAGAATTCACCCTCTTGCTGTTTCAGCTCTTGAGCATAATCAAACTGATCCTGAGGATCCGACTGTCCACTTCGATCCATGGCGTTGCTTTGTCCTAGAAGACAGCTTTGGGCGATATCATCCGAGTGAAATTGAAGATGTAAAAAGGGAGCTTCACATCGGGACGCACTGGCAAACATACTGGGGTCTCAGGGCACTTCGCAGGCGCATGCAAACTTACTTCTTTCTCCGAAGAGCTCGAAAGAAACTTGTCCTACGGTAACAACCCTCGGCCTCACCCCAAATCCGAGAACAGCCGCACATACGGGAAGTAGTGCCACACCCTATACCGCTCGCGCCCGGTGATCTCTGCCAACAGCTCAAGCTCGACGAAGCGCGAGATCAGTTCCGAAGCGGCGGGGAAGCTCAGGTCCAGCCTGGCTTGCACGGCGCTGATTGACGTAAATGGGGTAGTGTAGAGGTCTTCCAGTACGCGCAGCCCATTGCCCGCCGCCCGCCCGAAGCGGTCGGTTACCAGCCGTCGGTGCTTTTCGCGCAGCGCAACGATGGAACGGGCGATGTCGGTGGCCTCCAGGCTGACGGCGGCCACGCCTTCGAGGAAGAACAGGATCCATTCCTCCCACTCGCCCCGGTCACGGATGCCTTGGAGCAATTCGTAATAGCGCGCGCGGTGGAGCTTGAACCAGTAGGACAGGTACAGCACCGGTTTCAGCAGGATTTCCTTCTCGCACAGGAAGAAGGCGATCAGCAGACGCCCGATCCGGCCATTTCCGTCAAGGAAGGGGTGGATCGTTTCGAACTGGGCGTGGATCAGCCCAATCTTGATCAGCGGCGGGATGGTGCTGTCGGTGTGGATGAACCGCTCCAGATCGGAGAGCAGTCGTTCAACTTCATGCGGCGGTGGCGGCACGAATGCGGCTTCGCTCAATGTGCATCCATCGGGGCCGATCCAGTTCTGGCTGCGGCGCAGTTCGCCGGGATTGGCATTGTTGCCGCGCACGCCGTGCATCAGCTTTTCGTGAAGCTCACGGATCAAGCGCACCGAGATGGGCAGGTCTTTCAGGCGCTCCAACCCAAAGTTCATCGCGTTGACGTAGTTGATCACTTCGCCGACATCGCTGGGCCGGTCCGCATCGTGGATCGCAGCCTCCGCCTCCAGCAGGTCGTTTAGCGAACTCTGGGTTCCCTCTATTTGGCTGGATAGCACTGCCTCTTTGCGGACGTACATGAAGACGAACAGATCGGGGTCGGGCAGCGTCTGGATCGATCCGTCCAGCCTTCCGAGTGCGCGATCCGCCTTGGAAAGCATGGTTTGCATCGCCCCGCCGATTTCCACCGGCGGAACCGGTGGGAGGGACGCAGGAATGAAGGCCGAATAGTGGTTGGGCTGCCGGATATAGCGGCCAGCCCTGAATTGCGTCGCCATTTGCGCCTCTAATTAAGGTCTACCCTGCGTTAAAACCCGGATTTAGCTGATAGTCAAGGGTAGCCTTTAGTTAAAGGGGCATGAGCCACCTCAATTAAGGTCTGCCAGCACTTAGCCACCATGTATCCGGGCTAACAAAAGCGAGCCTTTAATCGAGCCCCTTCTGGTTTACGGGTTATGGTGGGTTACGGTGACAGTTTACAAAACCCCCAATCTCCCCCACCTTGCCTCCACCCACAAAATCCGTTATAACGTCCGTATGAACGCACCGCTCAAGATCACCAAAATCGGCAATTCCGCCGGGGTCATCCTGCCCAAGGATGTGCTGGCCCATCTCGGCGCAGAGGTGGGGGATTCGCTCTCGCTGGTTACCACCCCGCGCGGGATTGAGCTTTCGGCCGAGGAACCCGATTTCGAAGCGCAGATGGCGGCTGCGCGTGAGGTGATGGCGCGGCGCAAGCGGGCGCTGCGCGAATTGGCGAAGTGAGCCGCTCGTTCCTCCCCTCCCCGGCGGGGAGGGGATCGAGGGGTGGGGGTTCGACGGTCAAGCGCATGCGCTTCATCGCCAACGCCGCCCCCCCCCCCCCCCCCCCACCCCCCCCGGGGGGGGGGGGGGTGGGGGCAAAGTACTTGTGGGTTTGCAAC
>CAZOSI010000106.1:0-10920 GCA_964582485.1 uncultured Novosphingobium sp. | reverse complement strand
CCAAGACAGTTTTTGATGATCTGGAGAAGGGCAAGCGACTCGGCCTGCTGATCGACACGCGGGGTATACTCGGCGGATCGGGGGCTGTCGGCAGCTATTTACTGCGCCACCTAGCTGACAAACCGTTCGAATATTTTGACGCGGCGACATCTGATCGGCGCGGTCCTGAAAGTGCTTTCATTCCTCAGCTTCCGATCAAAACGCAGTTTGCCGGCCCAACATTCATTTTGATGGACGGAATGACCGTTTCGTCGGTTCCCCATTTCTATGCACTCGCAAAGCAGAACAAATTTGCAACCCTAGTTGGCGAACCAGCAGGCGGTGGCAAATCCACAAATGATGGAAAGATTCAGTTCTCGGCTTCAAACAGCGGAATCAAATATCACGTCGCACGAATGCGGTTCGATGCTGCCGCGCCCAGCCTGTCGATCAACGAAGCGGTCAGGCCTGACATCCTGTTGACATACAGCTTGGAAGATATTCTTGACCGCACAGACAGCATGCGGGCCACAGCGCTCGACCTACTTGCGATTAGAGCCAAGCAGGCCCGTTCCCTGTCGAACAAGAATGGGAAGACTAACGACGGAACTTGAGCCTTAACGATTGGTGTCGTGTAGAACGGCTCCGATCGACTTGATTGTTCCGAACGTGCGCAATGTTAGCGAAATTGCCGGCTGCTTGCGAATAAGCTTTCCGACCGCTTACCGCCTTTTGCGCTCAAAACCCGCCGTTCCGGACTCCCCAACATTTCTGCCGTTAGAGGGACGCAAAGAAGGAGCCAATGGCGGACGTCCTGTTCGACGGGAAAACTCCCAGCCTAATAGGTCCTTACCTCACCCACCTACATAACCCACGCATTCCCCTCGCCATTCTGCTGCTCAAGCGCGGCCTGGCGGAACCGCTCAGGGGCTTCGAACGGGTCTTCAGGGGTCAGCATGTTGCTGCCCCAATTCATGCCCACCGCGGCCTTGGCCCTGATGGCGACGCGCGGATGGCGCTGCCGGTCGCAGCCCTCGCCACCACCCCAGCAGCAATCAGGCGGGAGGCATCACGGGCTGCCCGCGCTCTTCCTGTTTGATCCACCAGCCGTTGCCTGCGGTCACCTGCACTTCGCCGCTCAGCTTGTTCTTCTTGCGGTAGTTGTCGACCGCGATGCGGCAGCCGATCAGGTGCCAGTCATCGATGATCACCACCCCGCCGCGATGGAGCAGGGGATAGAGGTGGACCAGCGAGGTCTCGGTCGATTCGAAGGAATCCGAATCGAGCCGGATTAAGGCCAGTTCGCGCTGGGCCAGGCTGGGCAGGGTATCGGCGAAATAGCCTTCGAGCAGCTCGACCCGATCGTCGAGCAGATCGAACCGGGCAATCGCCGCGCGAACTTCGGCCAGGCCGGCCTCCCAGCGGTCGGTCCAGGTATTGACCGTGTCGTGCTTGAACTTCTCGCTTTGCGGGATGCCGGCAAAGCTGTCTGCCGCGATCACCTGGCGGTCGCTTGCCTCGTGCGCCTCGAGCAAGGCGCGCATGAACACGATAGCGCCGCCGCGCCAGACGCCGGCCTCGATCAGATCGCCCGGCACGTTTTCGCTCAGGATTCGCTCGAAGTGCAGCTCGATCAGTTCGAGCATCTGGACATTCTGCAGCGTTAGCGGGCGGGCGATCGGCGGGATCGTCCATTCCGAAACCTTGGGGTCATAAAAACCGGCCGGATTGTAACGGTTCAACGGCGCGTCATCGCCAAGCTGGACGTAATTGGTGACCGTCCGCTTGATCAGGTCAAGGTAGCGCTGCTGAAGTTGCTCGCTCATGCTGGCGGGAACACTTCGTCGAACAGGCCCAGCATCGCAGCCCAGCTCTGGCGGTCGGCGCTGGCATCATAAGCCGGATTGGGCGTGCCATCGGGGCGCAAGTGGTTGGTGAATCCGTGATCGACCCCGGCATAGCTGTGGAAGTGCCAGTTCGCGCCAACTCCGTCCATTTCTTCCCAGAAAGCAAGAACATGGCTGCGCGGGACGAGGAAATCGACGTCGCCGTGGCAAACCAGGATCCGCGGGTGGATCGGTTGCGCCGCTGGCAATGGGGTTTGAAGCAAGCCGTGAAAACTGACGGCCGCAGCCAAATCCTGCCCGTCGCGCGCCAGTTCGAGCACGGCCATCCCGCCGAGACAAAAGCCGATCGCGGCGATCGGCAGACCCGGTTCCAGTTCACTTAGTGTGTTGAGCGTCGCCCTGACACGGGCGCGCATCGCCGCTGGATCGGACCGCAACCGCATCATGACAGTATTTGCGGTTTCGAAATCGTGCGGACTGTCTGGCCCATAGAAATCGGCTATCAGCACGGCATAGCCCGCCGCAACCAGCGCGCGCGCCTTGTCCTTCACCCCTTCGGTGACGTTCATGAAGGTAGGATAGACTGCGACAGCGGCCCGCGCGGCACCGGCGGGACGCATGTGCAATTCCGCCAGCGGGGTTTCACCGTCGTGGTAAGCGATCCGGATGAAGTCGCTCATTCGGGCAGGAAGTCCGGGACTGAGAGATAGCGCTCGCCGGTATCGTAGTTGAAGCCGAGAACGCGGCTGCCGGCGGGCAGTTCGGCCAGCTTCTGCTTGATCGCGGCCAGAGTCGCGCCGGAACTGATCCCGACCAGCATGCCTTCCCTGGTGGCGCAAAGCCGCGCCATTTCCTTGGCGTCAGCCGGATCGACCTGGATTGCACCGTCGATTGCCTGGGTGTGGAGATTGGCCGGGATGAAGCCCGCGCCGATGCCCTGGATCGGGTGCGGAGCAGGCTGGCCGCCCGAGATCACCGGGGACAGCGTCGGCTCAACCGCCCAGGCTTTCATCGCTGGCCACTTGGCCTTGAGCATTTCGGCGCAGCCCGTGAGGTGCCCACCGGTGCCGACCCCGGTGATCAGTGCATCGATCGGCGTGTCCTTGAAGTCCTCATAGATCTCGACCGCAGTTGTGCGCACGTGGACCGCGATGTTGGCCGGGTTTTCGAACTGCTGCGGCATCCACGATCCGGGTGTGCTGGCAATCAGCTCATGCGCGCGTTCGATCGCGCCTTTCATGCCCTTTTCGCGCGGGGTCAGGTCGAAGGTTGCGCCATAGGCCAGCATCAGGCGGCGACGTTCAATCGACATCGATTCGGGCATGACCAGCACCAGCTTGTAGCCCTTTACCGCCGCCGCCATGGCCAGGCCGATCCCGGTGTTGCCGCTGGTCGGCTCAACAATCGTGCCGCCGGGCTGAAGGCTGCCGTCGGCTTCGGCTGCCTCGATCATGGCCAGGCCGATCCGGTCCTTGATCGAACCGCCGGGGTTGGCACGCTCGGCCTTGATCCAGACCTCGTGGTCCGGAAACAGGCGCGAGAGGCGGATGTGCGGGGTGTTACCAATGGTGGCAAGGATGCTGTCTACCTTCATGGGAGCACTTCTTTCTGTCGATACTGAGGGGCGAATGTCTTTGCCCGGATAAGTTCAGGGAAAATTATGGCCCAGACTGCAGTGACCAGGATAGCCCCCGCGCCGCCAAGCGCAACCGCCCCTACCGCTCCGAAAAACGCGGCGGCCAGACCCGACTGCATCTCTCCCAACTCGTTTGAGGCGGAGATCGCAAGTCCTGAAATTGAAGAGACACGCCCGCGCATTTCATCGGGTGTGTTAAGCTGGACGAGTGTGTTGCGGATGAATACCGAAATCGCGTCCGCCGCACCAAGCAGTCCCAGCATCGCAAGGCTGAGCGGAAAGCTGGTCGAAAGACCGAAAATCAGTGTTGCAAGGCCGTAAACAGCCACGGCCCAGAGCATCTTGACGCCGACATTTCGGGCAATTGGCCGGATCCCCAGCCAGAATGCCATCACCATCGCTCCAGCAGCAGGAGCTGCCCTGAGCAGCCCAAGACCTTCATCGCCAACGTGCAGAACATCATAAGCGAATGCCGGAAGCATCGCGGTCGCCCCGCCAAGCAAGACGGCGAACAGGTCGAGCGAGACGCAGCCGAGCAAAAAGCGTTCTCGCCATACGAATTTGGCGCCGTCCCCCATCAGTTTGAGCGGATGGTCTGGCTCTGCCGCCGGCGGTGCGCGGTGGCGGATTGCCAGAAGTGAGCCGATCCCCAGAACCAGCATGCCCGAGGCCCACCAATAGGGGAGAGACGCATCCCGCGCGAGCAACAGTCCGCCCAGCGCAGGCCCAATCACAGCCGCCGATTGCCAAGCGATCGAGCTTGTGGCGATTGCTTTGGGCAGAAGCTCGGCAGGCACGACATTGGGAGTGATCGCACTTATCGCCGGGCCGATGAAAACGCGGGCCGCACCGTACAGCGCGGCAAGCGAAAACAGCAGCGGGAGAGAGAGGAAACCCCAGGTATTCGCCCCAGCAAGTGCCAGCCCGATAATCAAATCGACCGAGACGGCTAAAGCGGCGAGATGGCGCCGATCCATCCGGTCGGCCAGGACCCCGGCAACCGGGGTAAGCAGCAGGAAGGGTATGAATTGAACCAGGCCGAGCATTCCAAGCAGGAATGCTGCCTCACCGGTGTCCATTCCATATTGCTGCCGGGCGAGTTGGTAGACCTGCGCACCAATGACCACCACCATGGCAGTCGTTGCGGCGGTGTTGATAAACCGCGCGAGCCAGATCAGCCGATAATCACGGACTCGCAATGGATGAGTTGGGATGTTCATCGCCAAGGAATGGCAGCGGCCCCGGCACTTGCCAAGCGATCAGATGCTTTGGGTGTTGATACCCAGTCTTTAGGGGGCTGAAATCAGCGGCTGCGGCGCAAACGCGGGTTGGGCTGGATGGCATCGATCATTCGCATGAAATCATCGAAGCGGATGATCCGCTCAAACTGGAAACCGGCCCGGCCTTCGGCCGCCCAGATCAAGTGGGCTTCGATCCGGCCGAGTTCCGGCAGCCGGATGACAACCCGCTCGCCGCGTTCCATGTCGAGACCACCAGAGGCCATGAAGCCATGAGCCGAGAGATTGACGATGTGCAGATGCACATCGCCAAGCCGGCGGTGTTCGCCGATTACCTTGTGATCAACCGGATGCCGCGCCGCTCGGCGCAGATCGGTCACGGTCAGTTGTGCTCCAGCGCCCATCAGCGCACGCCTCCCGGATTAAGCTCTGTAGCGCATACAATGGAGGCGAAAGGCAAAGATTGGGTAAATCTGTGAAATCCCTTAGGTTAAATCCGGCGCAAGATACCGTGCTTCTTCTTACCCGAAGAAATCCTTACTTCATTTTCGACAGCAATATGAAAAGCTTCGTCGGTTAACGCGGTGCCATCAATTCTGGCTCCGCCGCCCGCGACAAGGCGCTTTGCCTCACCCCGGCTGCCGGCAAACCCAATCCCGACGAGGGCATCGACCAGACTGATTCCAGCCGAATCGATTTCAAGAACCGGCAAGTCCGCACCGAGTCCCCCGCCTGCGAATGTTGCCGAAGCGGTTGATTCGGCAGCCTTGGCGGCCTCTTCGCCGCGGCACAGGCGGGTGATTTCATTGGCGAGGACAATCTTGGCCGCGTTGATCTCGCTGCCTTGCAGGGCTTCGAGCCGGGCGATCTCGTCCAGCGGCAAGTCGGTGAACAGCCGCAGGAACTTGCCGACATCGCGGTCATCCACATTGCGCCAGTACTGCCAGAAATCATAGCTGGGCAGGGCGTTTTCGTTGAGCCAGACCGCGCCGGCGGCGGTCTTGCCCATCTTGGTCCCGTCGGCGGTGGTCAGCAGCGGGGTGGTGACCCCGAACACCTCGACCCCGTCCATCCGCCGCGCCAGTTCGATGCCGTTGACGATATTGCCCCACTGGTCGCTGCCGCCCATTTGGAGGCGCACGCCAGCCGTCTTCTCAAGGTGCCGGAAATCGTATCCCTGAAGGATCATGTAATTGAACTCAAGGAAGGTCATCGGCTGTTCGCGATCGAGCCGCAGCCGCACCGAATCGAAAGTCAGCATGCGGTTGACCGTGAAGTGCGTGCCGACTTCCTGAAGCAATTCGATGTAGCCCAGCTGGCCCAGCCAATCGTGGTTGTTGACCATCACCGCATCGGTCGGCCCGTCGCCGAATGTCAGGTAGCGTTCGAACACGGTGCGGATCGAGGCGATGTTGGCGTCGATCACCTCGTCGGTCAGCATCTTGCGGCTCTCATCGCGCCCGGTGGGATCGCCGATCCGCGTGGTCCCGCCTCCCATCAGCACCACCGGCTTGTGCCCGGCCTGCTGCAAACGGCGCAGCAGCATGATCTGCACGAGGCTGCCCACATGCAGCGATGGCGCGGTGGCATCGAAGCCGATATAGCCGGGCACAACCTGCGTGTTCGCAAGCTTGTCGAGCCCCTCGGCATCGGTCAGCTGGTGAATGTAGCCGCGTTCGTCGAGCAGGCGGAGCAGGGTTGAGGTGTATGTCATGGCGCGGCGCGCCTAGCATGGGGAAGGGTGAATTGGAAACATATCAACTTGCCTGCCACCCAGACACTCCTTGCAAGGCTCTGGACAGGCTGATTGTTGAAGTGAGCAGGCCGTCGCGTGACCTCTTGCGGCTTTGGTTCACAATGACCGGAGAAGTCGAGGCCGTCTCAATTCCAGCACTGGCACCACATGAACGCCGGGACGAGCTTTGGAAGCATACCTGCTTCGAGGCTTTCATTGGTTTACGCAGTGGTGGCTACTTGGAATTCAACCTGTCCCCGGCTTCACATTGGGCCGCATACAGCTTTGAAGGCTACCGCGGAGGAATGCAGAACCTTGACCAATCCGCGCCTGTGATCAGCACTGCGGGGATCATGAATTTATTCGCGGTAGGCGCTGACATCGAGCTTTCGGTTCCGGAATTTGACCTGACAACCAGTTTGGCACTCTCCGCTGTCATCGAGGAACTCGACGGCACCAAGAGCTATTGGGCATTGGCGCACCCGCCCGGCCAACCCGATTTCCATCACCCCACTTGCTTCGCGGCCACACTTCCTGCACCCAGCAACACATGAAGTTTGGTATCGACCGCCTGCTGGCGGATCCAGCACTCAGGAAGCCGCTCGAGGGCAAACGCGTCGCCTTGGTGGCGCATCCGGCCAGTGTGACCGAGGACCTGGTCCATTCGCTGGACGCGCTGATCGCGGCGGGGCTTAACGTCACCTCGGCGTTTGGCCCGCAGCACGGGCTGAAGGGTGACAAGCAGGACAACATGGTTGAGACCGAGGACGAGCTCGACCCGGTCTACAACATCCCCGTGTTCAGCCTCTACGGCGAGGTCCGCCGCCCGACCGGGCAGATGATGAGCACGGCCGACGTGTTCCTGTTTGACCTTCAGGACCTGGGTTGCCGGATATATACCTTCGTCACCACGTTGCTCTATCTGCTGGAAGCGGCGCAAGGCACAGGCAAGGAAGTCTGGGTGCTCGACCGGCCCAACCCCGCGGGACGCCCGGTGGAGGGCACAACCTTGCTGCCGGGCCAGGAAAGCTTTGTCGGGGCAGGGCCGATGCCGATGCGTCATGGGCTGACGCTGGGCGAGATGGGGCACTGGTTCATCCAGCACTTCAAGCTCGACGTGCCCTACCGCGTGATCGCGATGGAGGGTTGGGAGCCAGAAGGGCCCGGCTTTGGCTGGCCCGAAAGCCGGATCTGGATCAACCCCAGCCCCAATGCTGCGAGTGTCAACATGGGGCGCGCCTATGCCGGGACAGTGATGCTTGAAGGCGCGACGCTGAGCGAGGGCAGGGGGACCACCCGCGCGCTCGAGGTTCTGTTCGGTGCGCCTGATGTAGACGCCAAGGCGGTGCTCGCCGAAATGCGCCGCTTCGCACCCCAATGGCTGGCGGGCTGTGCCTTGCGTGAATGCTGGTTCACGCCGACGTTCCACAAGCATGCCGGGCAGCTCTGCAACGGGCTGATGATCCACGCCGAAGGCAAGTTCTACGATCACCACGCCTTCCGCCCCTGGCGGCTGCAGGCGTTGGCCTTCAAGGCGATCCGGCGACTTTATCCCGATTATGAGATCTGGCGGGATTTTCCTTATGAGTACGAGTTCGAGCGGCTGGCGATCGATGTGATCAACGGCGGCCCCGCCTTGCGCGAATGGGTCGATGATCCCGCTGCTCAACCGGATGATCTGGACCGCGTGGCCAGCGCCGATGAATTTGCCTGGTCGGAAATGATACGGCCCTTTTTGGTGTATTAAGTTACGCGAGTTGAATTGGTCAGCCAGCTGGGCACAGATTCAGCGGGACCGCGAACTGACGGGAGAGATCATGAACGAAGGCAAGGCAGCACCGGGCAAGTTCGACAGTTCGACCCGACTGATGCTGTGGACCCTGCTGGTCGTCTATATCTTCAATTTCCTGGACCGCCAGATTCTCAACATCCTGGCCGAACCGATCAAGAGTGAACTTGGGCTCAGCGATACGCAACTTGGCCTACTGGCCGGCCCCGCATTTGCGGTATTTTATGCCGTCCTCGGCATTCCCATCGCGCGCCTTGCTGATCGGGGCAGCACCAATCGTTCAAAGCTGATCTCGGTATCGCTCGTGATTTGGTCCGGCATGACGGCGCTTTGCGGCTTTACTCAGAATTTCTGGCAGATGGCACTGGCTCGGATTGGCGTAGGGGTGGGCGAGGCCGGCTGCACGCCTTCCGCGCACAGCCTGATCAGCGACACGGTTGCCCCTGAAAAGCGCGCTTCGGCAATTGCCTTTTATGGCATGGGCGTGCCGATTGGCTCGCTGCTGGGGCTTATTATCGGCGGTGTTGTCAACGATATCTGGGGCTGGCGGGTCGCGCTGATGCTGGTCGGTGCCCCCGGGCTGTTGCTAGCGCTCTTGCTGCCCAAGTTGCTTATCGAGCCGCGCCGCGTCGGGTTGATGAAGGGGGAAGCCAGCCCCTCAGGCCCCGCCCAGATGCCGGTTGGCAAGGCGGTCGCCGAAGTTTTTGCATCTCGCGCCTACGTCTTGCTGCTCGTCGCCGCCTCGGTCGCTGCGTTTCTCAGTTACGGCAAGGGGCTCTGGACGCTCTCCCTGTTCATCCGCAGCCACGGTATGACGACCACCGAAGTTGGCATCCTGGGTTCGGTTACGCTCGGCATCGCCGGGGTGTTCGGCACCTGGCTGGGTGGCTGGGCGGCGGACCGGTTCGGGGCAATTAGCCGCCGTCACATCCTGACGCTTCCTGCGGTTGGCATGGCGGTTGCCGCGCCGATCCAGTTCCTTGGCTATGGCGCCCCGATCTGGTGGGTGGCGGGGCTGCTGATCCTCGTTCCGACGATTCTCAATGCGGCTTACTACGGCCCTGCCTATGCCTGCGTACAGGGGCTGGTGCGCAAGGAATTGCGCGCTGTTGCTGCTTCGGTGATGCTGTTCGGCCAGAACCTCATTGGACTTGGCCTGGGCCCGTTCGTTTTCGGTGCGCTGTCCGACTGGCTGCAACCAATGGCGGGCACCGAAAGCGTTCGCTGGGTGCTGTTTGGCGCGGCGTGGCTTGGCTTTATCCCCGCATTCTTCTTCTGGCGTGCCAGCCTGCGCCTCAACGATGAGCTCGACAAGCAGGGTTAGGTGCTGAGCAGGGCTGTGTCGCCGATCAGGTAGCTGGTCATAGACAATGCCCCATCAATGCTGTCGCTGAACACGCCGACTTCATCACCGGGCAGGCGCGTGCCTGCGACATAGAGCAGCGGCAGGTAGTGCTCGGCGCTGTTGATCGCGGCCAAGGCGGCCTGATCCTCTGCGGTGAACCGGGTTAGCGCGGCTTCGTCGCCGGTGGCCATGGCCATGTTGATCCTGCGCTGGAAATCAACAGCCCAGTCCGGCCGCGTCCCGGCCAATTGGCGCCACAGCCGCAGATTGTGAACGACATTGCCGCTGCCGATGATCAGCACGCCTTCATCGCGCAGCGGCGCGAGTTTGCGACCAAGAGCGAGGTGCTGCTCAGTGGAAAGGTTGCGATCAAGGCTCAACTGGACCATCGGCACATCGGCATCGGGGTACATCGGCCGGACCACGCCCCAAGAACCGTGGTCAAAGCCCCAGCTTTCGTCGCGGCGGACGCGACCTTCACCGAGCAGCGCAGCGACGCGATCGACCAGTTCGGCCGAACCGGGGGCCGGATACTGGATCGCGAACAGTTCATCGGGAAAGCCGCCGAAATCGTGAATCGTGCGCGGTTGCTCGCCGACGGTGAGGTGGCTCGCGCCGCTGGTTTCCCAATGGGCCGAGATCACCAGGATCGCGCGCGGGCGGGGCAGGGACTTGCCCAGCGCCTGCCAGGCGCGGCGTTCGGGTCCATCGGTGATGACGGTCATCGGCGAACCGTGGCCGAGGAACAGGGCAGGGAGGCGTTGGGTCATGGCGCCAATATGGCCCTAAGGCAGCCGACTGCAATCGCAGCATATGTTGATCCGCCACAAGCGGCGCTGCGGTTACGCAGCGGTAACCCTCATCAATGCTTCTTGCGGGTCAACTCGCGCATGGCATCGTCAAGTCCGGCAAGCGTCAGCGGATACATTGATCCGCCGACCAGCTCCTTGATCATTTTTGTGGATTGCGAATAGGACCACTGCTTTTCCGGGACCGGATTGATCCACACAGTCGCCGGATAGACATGTGCAACGCGGCGCAGCCACTCTGTTCCTGCTTCTTCGTTGAAATGCTCGACCGAGCCGCCAGGATGGGTGATCTCGTAGGGGCTCATCGCCGCGTCACCGACGAACACCACCTTGTAGTCATGACCGTATTTGTGGAGGATGTCCCAGGTGTTCGTCCGCTCGGACCAGCGACGCTTGTTGTCCTTCCACACACCTTCATAGAGGCAGTTGTGGAAATAGAAGAATTCCAGGTTCTTGAACTCGGCCGTGGCCGCGCTGAACAATTCCTCGACCAGCTTGATAAAGGGGTCCATCGATCCGCCGACGTCGAGGAACAGCAGCAA
>CAZOSI010000105.1:7119-11164 GCA_964582485.1 uncultured Novosphingobium sp. | reverse complement strand
ACCGACACTTCGGTCCAGATCACGATTTCGACGCATAGTGAAAGCCGCAGTCTGCCATCAAATTCGGATTTCTCGTTGACGTTCACTGCACCGCTTGATGAGGACACTGGCAGGGGTGATTTCCTCACTGTCGATGGACTTCCCAGCCAGTGGTCGGTCGGAGGGAAGCTCTCATTCAGCTTCCTGGACTTCAATGGCATCAATCAGAGGATCGGATCGCGCAGCGGCTACCTGCAAAAGGCGAAGCAGAATTGCTTGGTTGCCGAACAGAATGCCAGGCTCAGCGAGGAGGAACGCGCTAGCAAATGCGATCTGATGGAATCGCAAGTTGGCGATTACCTCAACGAAGATGATCTGAATGCGCTCAACAATGATCGGCAAGCTGTGCTGGATGACCTTGAAAAGCGGCCGTTCGCCTTGGTCAATCTGTCCGCGAATGTCGGGACGCAGGAATTCAGTTTCTATGAATCAAACACGTTGGCGGAAAGCAAGCTGCGCAAGTACAGCTGGTCTGGCGGAGTCTGGGTCGGCTACCTGCCAAAGCTTCGTTCAAAATTGTTCCTGGTGGGCGGATTCGAGGCCAAAAAGAGCTACAAGGACGCCAAGAAAGCCACCTATTGTCCGACCGGCGCAGTGACCCCAACCGTCAAGTGCACGACTGGCCCTTTCGGGCCGCCTGAGGAAGAGATCGACTACAAGTTCGCGCTGAAGGCACGATATCAAATCGGTGGAGGCGTGGGACTGGAACTGGCAGGAGCTTACGACGCGCACGACGACTCATGGGGCATAGAGCTACCTGTATACTTCATAATGGACAAGGATGGTGGCCTGACTGGCGGAATAAGAGCCGCCTACGATAGCAAGGAAAAAGACGTGCAGTTCGGCATCTTCGTCGGCAAGACGTTTGGATTCCTGAAGCTCTGACTTCCACCAACGCCCGACGCCTCTCGGCGAACGACATTGACTCCCCTGCCCCCGCGCGCGAGGGCAGGGGCAGTCTTTTCGGGTCCGGCAATGACCGGATGCATGTCGTTTCTGGGAGTTTGCTGTCATGAAATCACGCCTGCTTATCGCCGGGGCCGCGCTTGCCGCGCTGGCCGTTCCGTTCGCCACCGCCCAGTTGGGAGCCGAGGTTGCCGCGATTGCCGGCAAGGCCACCATCGGCAATTGGGGCTTCGATATTTCCGGCCAGGACACCTCGGTCAAGCCGGGTGACGACTTCTTCCGGTTCGCTTCGGGCAAGTGGGATGATCGCATTCAGATCCCGGCTGACAAGGCGCTGACTGGTGCGTTTGACGATCTGCGCGAAAGAACCCAGGATCAGCTCAAGACCCTGGTTACCGCGGCGCCCAGGACCAGCCAGATTGGCGGGCTCTATGCCAGTTTCATGGATGAAGCGCGGCTGGAGAAACTGGGCCTGGCCCCGCTGCAGGCTGATCTCGCCAAGATTCGGGCGATCAAGACAAAGGCACAGTTCAGCCGCTATATGGGCCAGACCAACGGCGTGTTTGGCAGCGGCGTGGTCGATTTCGGCATAGGTGCGGATACCGCCAACCCCGATCTCAATGTGCTCTATCTCGGCCAGTCGGGACTGGGCCTGCCAGAGCGTGAATACTACTTCGCCGACCAGTTCAAGAAGCAGCGCGAAGCCTATCGGGCCTACATTGCCCGCACCATGAAGGTGCTGGGCAATGCCGATCCGGAAAAGGCCGCCGATACAGTCATGGCCTTTGAGACCGGCATCGCCGAACGCAGCTGGAAAGCTGCGGATCGCCGCCAGATCGAAAAGCTCAACAATCCGATGAGCACAGCAGAGCTGATGGCATTCGCCCCGGGAATCGACTGGACGGCCTTTTTCGCCGGAGCGGGGATTCCGGCGCAGAAGCGGATGATCGTGGGCGAGAATTCCGCGGTCAAGGCAATCTCGGCCTATTACGCGCAGACACCGCTCGAAACGCTCAAACTGTGGCAGGCTTTCCACCTTACCCAGCAGGCCGCGCCCTATCTCAACAAAGCAATGGTCGACAGCCGGTTCGAATATACCAAGTCGCTGTCCGGAGTGACCGAGAACCGTCCCCGCTGGAAGCGCGGCGTTGACCTTGTCGGCGGGTCTCTCGGCGAGCTGCTGGGGCAAGACTATGTCGCCCGCTATTTCCCCGCCTCATCGAAGGCCAAGATGGAAGTGCTGGTTGCCAACCTTAAAGTTGCCATGGCCAAGCGGATCAACGCCAATGACTGGATGAGCCCGAAGACCAAGGCCGCTGCGCTTGAAAAGCTGCAGAAAATGGACGTGATGGTCGGCTATCCCGACAAATGGCGCTCGTTCAAAGGCCTGGTCATCGCTCCGGGTGACCTTTACGGCAACGTTCAGCGCGCCGGGCGGTTCAACGCAGCATACCAGATGAAGGATCTGGGCAAACCGGTTGATCGCAAGCAGTGGGCGATGAGCCCGCAGACGGTCAACGCCTACAACGGCGGCCTGGAAAACAAGATCGTCTTTCCGGCAGCCATCCTTCAGGCCCCCTTCTTCGATCCCAATGCCGACGATGCCGTCAACTATGGCGCGATCGGCGGCGTGATCGGGCATGAGATCATCCACGGCTTTGACGATCAGGGCCGCAAGATCGATTCCAAGGGTGCCGTGCGTGACTGGTGGACACCGGAAGACGCCAAGCGATTTGAAGAGCAGGCCAAGATCTTCGGCGATCAGTATGCCAAATTCGAAGTTGCCCCCGGTGCGTTCATCAACCCGAAGTTGTCGATGGGTGAAAACATCGCCGACCTTGGCGGCCTGTCGGTGGCGCGCGAAGCCTTTCACACTTCGCTGGGCGGCAAGGACGCCACAGTTGTCGATGGCCTGACCGGCGATCAGCGCTTCTTCCTGGCCTGGGCGCAAGTCTGGCGGACCAAGATGCGCGAAGCCGCGCTGCGCAACCAGGTCAATACCGGGCCGCACAGCCCCGGAATGTATCGGGCCTTTGCTCCGCTGCGCAACATCGATGGCTGGTATACTGCCTTCAATGTGCAGCAGGGCGAAAAGCTCTACATTGCTCCGGAAATGCGCGCCCGCATTTGGTGAGCGCCCAGCGCGTTCAGTTGCCAGTCACGGGGGCGGCGCTTAGGCTGCCCCCATTGCCTTTTCCCGTCGTGAGGACCCGATCCATGCGCAAATTTTCCCTCGTTTCGATCTCTGCCCTGGCTCTGACCGGCTGTGCCGCCTCCAGCGCCGAACCCGCTCCCGCCCCGATCGCGACCGCTACCCCGGCCCCCTATGCCCCGGCCATCCCCAAGGGCACCGGGATCTTTGCCGAACCGTCGAGCCTGCCGTTCCAGGCCCCGGACTTCTCGAAGATCAAAGAAAGCGATTACGAGCCTGCGATTGAGCAGGGCATCGCGATCTGGCTTGCCGAAATCGACGCGATCGCCGGCAATCCGGCCGCGCCGACTTTCGAGAACACCATGGTGGCGATGGAAAATTCGGGCGAGATGCTGACCCGGGTCTATTATGTGTTCGGTGCGCTGACCTCGGCCAACACCAACGATACGCTGGATGCGATCGACACCCGCACCTCGCCCAAGCTGACCGCAGCGCGGGATTCGATTACGCTCAACCCCAAGTTGTTCGCCCGGGTCAAGACGCTCTATGATGCCCGCGACACGCTAGGCCTCGCGCCCGACCAGCTCCAGGTCCTGACCCTGGCCTACGAAAACATGGTCCGTAACGGTGCCAACCTTTCGCCCGCAGACAAGGCCCGGCTGACCGACATCAACGGACAGCTTTCGACCCTTCAGACCGATTTCGGCCAGAAGCTGACCAAGGGCACGAAGGAAGGCGCGCTGGTCGTGACCGACCGCAAGGCGCTGGCCGGCCTCTCCGATGCCGACATTGCCGCCGCCGAAAAGACCGCGGCCGATCGCGGCCTGCCCAAGGGCAACTTCGTGCTTTCGATGCAGAACACCACCCAGCAGCCGCTCGCCCCGTCGCTGACCAACCGCGCGACCCGCTTGGCGCTGTTCGAAAAGAGCTGGAACCGCAGCGAGCGCG
>CAZOSI010000105.1:0-7109 GCA_964582485.1 uncultured Novosphingobium sp. | reverse complement strand
CGATACCCGCAGCCTGATCACCAAGATCGCTGCGCTGCGGGCGGAAAAGGCCAAGCTGCTCGGCTTTGAAAACTTCGCGGCCTATGCTCTGTCGGACCAGATGGCCAAGACCCCGGAACGGGCGATTGGCCTGCTCGAAGGCTTTCTGCCCGCGCTGGGCGCTGCGCAGAAGAAGGACGCGGCCGATCTCAACGCGCTGATCAAGAAGCAGGGCGGCAAGTTCACCGTTACCCCGGGCGACTGGGACTATTATGCCGAGCAGCTGCGCAAACAGCGCTACGCGCTCGATCAGAACGAGGTGAAGCCGTACCTGGAAATCACCAATGTGCTGGAAAACGGCGTGTTCTATGCCGCCAACCAGCTTTATGGCCTGACCTTCAAGAAGCGCACCGACATCCCGGTCTATCACCCGGACGTGACGGTCTATACCGTCTATGATCAGGACGGCAGCGAGCTGGCGCTATTCTATTTCGACCCGTGGAAGCGCGACAACAAGTCCGGCGGAGCGTGGATGTCGAACTTCGTCGACCAGAACGGGCTGACCGGAACCAAGCCGGTGATCTTCAACGTCTCGAACTACACCAAGCCCGCGGCCGGCCAGCCCGCGCTGGTCACCTGGGACGATGCCAACACCATGTTCCACGAATTTGGTCACGCGCTGCACGGGATGCTTTCCAACCAGCGCTATCCCTCGATCTCGGGCACCAACACCGCGCGCGATTTCGTGGAGTTCCCCAGCCAGTTCATGGAAAACTTCATGACCGAGCCCAAGGTGCTGGCCAACTTTGCCAAACACTACAAGACCGGAGCGCCGATGCCGGCCGAGCTGATCGCCAAGATCGAAAAGGCCAACACCTTCAACCAGGGCTATGCGCTGGGCGAAGTGATGACTGCGGCGTTGCTCGATCTGAAATGGCACTCGATGGGCGCGGGCATGACCCCCAGCGACGTCAACGCCTTTGAGCAGAGCACCATGGCCTCGCTCGATGCCAAGGGGCTGCAGACCAGCCTGGTACCGAGCCGTTATCGCACCAGCTATTTCCGCCACATCTGGGGCGGCGGCTATGCGGCGGGCTATTACGCCTACAGCTGGACCGAGATGCTCGATCACGATGCTTATGCCTGGTTCAAGGAAAACGGCGGCATGACCCGCCAGAACGGCCAGCACATCCGCGACACCATCCTGTCGCAGGGCCATTCCAAGGACTACGCGGTGATGTACCGCAACTTCGCCGGGCGCGATCCCAGCGTCGAGCCGATGCTGAAGGCGCGCGGACTGAAGTAATCGCTAACCGGGGGGCCATTCGCAAAGGTGGTCCCCCTTTCATGTCTCTGCAGCGCTAGATTACCAGCGCCCGCGCCCCGGGATCGCCAAGCCAGCGCCCCCGCACGCCCCAGACCCGGTCAATCACATCGATTGACAGCGCCTCTTCCGGGGGGCCGTCTGCAGCAACACATCCGTCCTGCAACACCACGACACGCCCGGCATGGTTCATCGCCTGGGCCAGATCGTGCAGCACCAAAGCCACGCCCAGCCCCTGCCCGGCCAGCTTGCGAAAATGCCGCAGCAGCGTCAGCTGATGCGCCAGATCCAGGTTGGCGAGCGGTTCGTCGGCGAGTAGCCAGCACGGCTCTCCCGCCAAGACCCGCGCCAGCATCGCGCGGGCGCGTTCGCCGCCGGAAAGGCGCGATAGCGGACGCTCGCGGAAGTCACTGAGTTGCATGTCGGCCAGGGCCCGGTCGATCGCCGCGCGGTCAGCCTCGGCACCCAGGTTCCACGGCAGACGGCCCAATCCGGCCAACACTTCAACCGAAAGGTCCCAGGCCAGCTCGGCCTGCTGCGGCAGGTAGCCGACCCGCCGGGCCCGGTCAGACGGATCGAGATCGGCCAGCAGATCATTGTCGAGCCGCACCGACCCGCCGTCCAGCGGCAGGATTCCGGCGAGCGCGGTCAGCAGGCTCGATTTGCCCGCGCCGTTGGGGCCGCAGATCGCGGTCACCTCGCCCTGCCGCAGGGTCAGCGAGACTCCGCGCAGGCGGTTCCCAAGCCGGAGGTCTTCGGCCGAAACAGTCATGCCAGCTCCCTCCGCATCCGCAGCAACAGCGCAAGGAAGAACGGCGCGCCCAGCAGCGACAAGGCGATCCCCAGCCGCAGCTCGCTTTGCAGCGGCAGGACCCGGCACAGGCAATCGGCGACCAGCAGCAGCAAGGCCCCGGTGAGGGCGCTCGGCACGACCAGTTGCGACGGGCGGCGGTCGGTGTAGCGGCGCATCAGGTGCGGCACGATCAGCCCGACAAAGCCGATGATCCCGGCGGCAGCGACACCCGCGCCGACCGTCAGCCCGACCCCGCCGATCATCAGCCATTGCAGCCGCCTCGGATCGACACCGAGCGAGCGCGCCGCTGCCTCGCCCAAGGTGAGTGCGTCGAGCGCCTTGCCGGCCCGCAGCAGCAGCGCGATCCCGGCCAGGGTCAGTGGCGCGGCAAACCACACCTCGTGCCACGACCGGTCGGTCAGCGCGCCCATCAGCCAGGTGACGATCTCGCTCATCGCGAAGGGCGTGGGTGAGAGGCTGATCGCCAGGCTCATCAGCGCGCCAGCCAGGCTGGCGATGATCATTCCGGCGAGCGTGAACAGCAGGGCCGATCCGGTCCGCCCGGCGATCATGCCGAGCAAGGCCATGGCTCCTGCCGCGCCCAGCAAGGCGAACAACGGCAGGATCCAGGGAGTCCCGGCAAGGCCGGTCCAAAAGCTCAGCACCGCGCCCAGCGCTGCGCCGGGGGCAATCCCGAACAGCCCGGGATCGGCCAGCGGATTGCGCAGATAGCCCTGCATCGCCGCCCCCGCCGCGCCCAGCCCGGCACCTAGCACAAGTGCCAGAACGGCCCGCGGCAGACGCAGCTCGGTCAGGATTATCAAAGCATTGGGAGAAATATCTGCGAACGGATCGAGCCAGACCCGGCCCGCCAGCAAGGACAGCGGCAAGGCCAGCACGATGCCGATCAGCAGAAGTAGGTTGGGCCGGCTCACAGCGACCTCCGCACTTGCGCCAGCCGTCCGGCGGCCTTGATGATCGTCGGCCCGCCGCACCACAGCAGCGCCGGTTCCAGCCGCTCACGCCTGGTCTGCGTCAGGCCGGCCAGCGCGGGATGCGACAGCAGGCGGTCTTCTTCGGAATAGGTGTTGCCGGCGGCCAGGATCAGCCGCGGCGGATCGGCCAGCATCACTTCCAGCGGCAGCATGTCGGCCTGATGCAGTCCCTTCTGGGCAGCGAAATTGACGAAGCCGGTGCGGGTCAGCAGTTCGGTGATCAGGGCCCCCTGTCCCGGAACGATCCCGCCCGCCTGCCACACCACGGCCGGGACCGGCGGTCCCGGCGGCGGCGTAGCGGCGGCGAGCGCGGCATCGATCCGGGCGATCAGCGCCTCGCCGCGCTGCGGGTGCCCGGCGATCAAGGCCAGCGAGCGGATCTGGGCCATGTTTTCGTCCACCGTCCCGGCCAGCCCGAAAGCCTCAAACCGATAGCCCAGCCGCTCCAGCGCGATCCGCGTGCCCGGCGCGGTGAAACTGGAACCAACCACCACTTGCGGGCGCAGCGCCAGTATCTCTTCAACCGTGCCGCTCACTCCCGTCATGGCGCGAGCGCGGGCCAGGTCCATCGAGCTTGAAGCCGGGTCCTGACTGTAGCTGGAGATCGCCAGCAGCTGCTGCGGATCGGCCACCTCGGCCAGGATCGCATCGGTACAGGGGTTAAGGCTGACGATTGTGGGGTGCGCTTGCTGCGCCCGGGCCTGCGGCTGTGCGGCGGGGGTGCAGGCGGCGAGGCTCAGAGGCAAAAGCAGGCCAAAAATCCTCCCTGTCGCAAAGCGATGGGGAGGTGGCAGGTGCGAAGCACCTGACGGAGGGGCCTTGCGACACTGCGCCATGACCCCTCCGTCAGCGCTTCGCGCTGCCACCTCCCCATCGGCTATGCCGACAGGGAGGATCTTGGTCGGCCTTACCACCTCAGCCGAATCCCGGCATAGGCCGAGCGGCCATAGGTGCCGTAGCCTGCAACCGTCTGGTAGCTTTCGTCGGCCACATTCTCGACCCGGCCATACAGCTCCAGCTTGTCGCCCAACGGCACCGAGGCGCGCAGCGTGACCAGGGCATAGCCATCGAGCCGGGTGAAATTGCCGGCATCGTCGAAGCTGTCACCCACCATCCGCATATCGGCCCCGAGCTTCAGTCCCGCGAGCGGCGTGGTCCAGTCGATCGAGGAGGTCAGCGCATGCCTGGGTCGGCGGGCCAGCTCCTTGCCGGTGATGCGGTTGATGGCGTCGAGGTAGCTGTAGACCGCCCCGACCCTCAGGTTCTCGTCAACCTGCGCGCCGCCTTCGAGTTCGAAGCCCTGCGCGCGGGTCCGGCCGATGTTGAAATAGCCGGTAGGCGAAACGTAATCGATCAGGTTGGTGCTGTCGCGGCGATAGACGGTGGCGGCGAAGTATAGCCCGCCGGTGCGGTTGCCGTGCTCAACGCCGAAATCGAAGGCGGTCGACGTTTCCGGCTTGAGTCCGGCATTCCCTCCGTACCCGTAAAGCTGGCTCAGCGTCGGCGCCTTGAAGCCTTCGCCAAAGCTGGCCCGCAGCCGCCAGGCATTGCCCAGCCGCACTGTACCGTTGGTCCCGAAGGTCCAGTTGCTGCCATAGCGGTCGTGATCGGTCAGCCGCACCCCGGCGGCGAGGCTGAGCGGGCCGGGCTGGAACTGCACCATGGCAAACCCGCTGGAGAGCCGCGCGGTCTTTTCGCTGTCGAAGGTGGTCGAAAACCGGGTCCATTCGCTGTCGCCGCCGAACAACAGTGCGAGCCGGTCCCCGGCATTGACCTTGCCCGCAAAATCGGCGCGCCAGCTGCGCCCGACGGTGTCGAACGAGGAGGCCGGGCCAAAGCTGCGATCGAAATAGGAGCGGCGGGTATCGGACAGCGCCACGCCGCCGCGCAGGCTCAGCCCCTCACTGTCATATTCCAGCCCGGTGCGACCGCTGGCCTGGCGGGTGGTCTGGTATTCCAGCGTATCGGCAAAGGCATAGGTCGGCGGCGGGAAGCCGTCGAAATCGACCCGGCTATCGGCATAGCGGGCATTGGCGGTGAACTTCAGCCCATCGGCCAGATCAACCCGGCCGCGCAGCGCGCCTTGCCACTGACGGAACCCGTCGCGCTCGGTGCCCGGGGCGAAGGCCGAGATCCCGTCGGTCGAAACGTAGCCGCCCGATGCGGTGATATCGTATCCCGATCCCGCCTTGCCCAGCGTTGCAGTGGCGCTGAGCGTATCGTTGGCGCCGTATTCCAGCCCCGCTTCAACACCGCTGAATTCGCGGCTGGTCACTGCCAGCACCCCGCCCATCGCGTCGCTGCCCCAGGCGACCGAGTTGGACCCGCGCAGCAGCTCGATCTTGCCGATCCCGCCGGTCAGCAAGGTGCCGAAATCGAACCCGCCCGAGGGCGAAGCCTGATCCTGCATCCGCACGCCGTCGATCATCACCACAATCTGTTCGGATGGCGCACCGCGCACGAACAGGCTGGTCTGGCTGCCCAGCGGCCCGCTGCGCGCCAGGCTGACGCCGGGCAGGCGTTCAAGCACGCGGGTCAGGTCCGGGCCCTGAATCTGCTTGATTTCATCGAGCCCGATCACGCTGATCGACTGGCCGCTCTGGTCAACGCGCTGCCGCTGACCGGTGGCAAGGACGGTAATCTCCTCGCTGCGCCCCCGCGAGTCCCCCGTCATGATCGGACTGATCTGTGAGTCAGCCTCTTCCGTGCTTTCCTGCGCCAATGCAGGCGAGGCAACAACCAGCGAACAACCCAGCAAAAACAGATATTTCACGCGCAATACTCCCGTCATGAACAAGCCGTTCATGGCGAAAGCGCCCGCACCATTGCGGGCCTTGCGCTGCATTCCGGTACACCCCGCCCGGCTGCGGAACGACCGTCATGGGCAGGTCTACTGGCTCCCGGATCACCGCTTTGAACCCGCCTTCCCGGCCGAAACCAGTGGCACAATGGGCCCATCGCTCCCCGGTCACAGTTGCGGGGGCAGCGCAGGGTTTGAACCTGCTTCCCTCTTAGGTCCGGTAAAACCGGACAACCCGTGACGTGGCGCGTTCGATAGTCCTGCGGCCTCTTATGCGCAAGTGACAGGTTTTTGATGGTACCTTAGCTTTTTTTGAAGGCTTCACCGCTATGGCCGGGACCGTCCCGGTTCGACACGGCGCGTAATGCGTGGTGGCATGCAGGGCGCTTCGGATTTACGCGCGGACGCGCGTAACGCGAGACCTGTGAATACTGATGAGCAAAGCCTTCGCCCTGCCCTATGAACCCCGCCCACGCGACTTTGCCGCGCGGTTGACGCAGCGCGGGCTGCGCAAGCTGGGATCGCGGGGCAAGCGCAAACACATCGGCCGGAGCGCGCTGGTATTGCTGGTCGCGGTCGCCGTGCCCGCGCTTGCGGCGCCGGACGACTGGGGTGATTTCAACATCGGCAGCGCTGGCAGTTCCGACTTCACGATGGAAGCGATGCCGTTCGAACAGCAGGGCGCAAGCTTTCCCGGTTCGGCGTTCTACTATCTTGCCACTGAAGAAACTGCGCCTGACCTGTTGGCTCAGGATCAGTTCGCCAGCGATGGCGCCTTTGCCAACCTGACCGACTTTGCCGGGGGACCGGTAGCGCGAGCGATGCGGATGGACCTGTCCGGCGTCGATCGCAGCCGCGCACTCGATTGCCTGACCGCCGCGATCTATTACGAAGCGGCCAGCGAACCAGACAATGGCCAGCGCGCGGTTGCCCAGGTGGTGCTTAACCGGGTCGCGCATCCAGCCTATCCCAACACGGTCTGCGGTGTGGTTTATCAGGGCAGCGAGCGGACCACCGGTTGCCAGTTCAGCTTTACTTGTGATGGGGCCTTGGGGCGCAAGCCCAGCGCCTTCTTCTGGGAGCGTGCACGGCGCACTGCTGCGGCAGCGCTGGCCGGCTATGTCGAACCCAGCGTCGGCCTCGCCACCCATTACCACACGATCCAGATTCATCCCTATTGTGCGCCCATCCTGAACTTCATCACCACTATCGGCGCGC
>CAZOSI010000104.1:0-11174 GCA_964582485.1 uncultured Novosphingobium sp. | reverse complement strand
TCGCGATCGACGAGGCGCACTGCGTCTCCGAATGGGGCCACGATTTCCGCCCCGATTACCGCCTGCTGCGCCCGCTGATGGACGCGCACCCCGATGTGCCGCGTCTGGCGCTGACCGCAACTGCCGATGCCGCAACCCGTGCCGATATCCTGGCCCAGCTCGGGATTGCCGAGGAAGGCCTGATCGTCGCCGGGTTCGACCGGCCCAACATCCGATACATCGTCCGCCACCGCGATGTCGCCACCCGCCAGCTGACCGCACTGATGGCCGAGCAGCCGGGGCCGGGGATCGTCTACGCCCAGACCCGCAAGAAGACCGAGGATCTGGCCCAGAAGCTGAGTGCGGCAACCGGGCGCCGGGTGCTACCCTATCACGCAGGCCTTCCTGCCGAGGTCCGCGCCGCCAACCAGGCCGCTTTCGTTGCCAGCGAAGACATGGTGATGGTCGCAACGGTCGCCTTTGGAATGGGGATCGACAAGCCCGATGTGCGATTTGTCGCCCATGCCGGCGTGCCGAAGTCGATCGAGTCCTATTACCAGGAAACCGGCCGCGCCGGGCGCGATGGCGATGCCTCGGTCGCGCTCCTGCTGTGGGCAGCGGACGATTTTGCTCGGGCCCGCCATCGGATAGGCGAGGTGGAAGAAGCGCGCCGCGAGAGCGAGCGCAAGCGGATTGACGCGATGGCCCAACTGGTCGAGACCGCCGGCTGCCGCCGCGCGCTGCTGCTGCGCCACTTTGGCGAAGACCCGCCGCAGACTTGCGGAAACTGCGACAACTGCCTGGAAGCACCGGGCGTAGTTGATGCCACTACCCTGGCGCAGAAGCTGCTTTCGGCAGTGTACAGGACTGGACAGACCTATGGCTTCGGGCATGTCGAAAAGGTGCTGACAGGCGCCAGCGACGACCGGATCGCACAGCGTGGGCATGACCAACTCAGCGTATTCGGGATTGTGCCGAGCGAAGAAGCGCATTTGCTTCGCCCGCTGGCCCGCGCGTTGCAGGCCCGCGGCAGCCTGGTTCCGACCGAACATGGCGGACTGGCATTGGGCGGCGATGCCAAGGCGGTGCTAAAGGGCGATACGGCGGTGCTGATCGCGCTCGCGCCGAAGCGTGAAGGCGGGCGCAAGGCGCGGCGTGACCGTTCGGCCGGGGTCAACCCGACCGGCGATCCGCTGTTCGAGGCCCTGCGCGGTCTGCGCCGCGATCTTGCCGCCGAGGCCGGGGTCCCGCCATATGTCATCTTCCACGATTCAACCCTGCGCGAAATGGCCCAGAGCCGCCCGGCCACGCTCTCAGCGCTGGGCGAGCTGGGCGGGGTCGGCGCCCGCAAACTTGAAGCCTATGGCGAATCGTTTCTGGCGGTGATCCGGCAGCATTAGCGATCGAAGAAGTCGACCGCGCCGGAAGCAAGATCATAATAGGCGCCGACCACCAAGACTCGGCCGGCCCGGATCGGATCGCCGATGATCGGGTCCGAAGCCGAACGCAATCCCTCAACCACCCGGCGGACATTGAGGTGGATTGCAAGGTCAACCACATCGCCTTCCGGACTGTTGCGGGCGTGAGCATCGATGGCCGCAGGCAAGATTGGCTGGACCATGCGGGTCAGCGCAGGCGGCAGCTGGGCATTGTCACCCACCACCGCGCTGGCAGCTGCCACTGCCCCGCACTGTTCGTGCCCCAGGACCACGACCAGCGAGACGCCCAACTGGGAAACTGCAAAGGCTACCGAGCCGAAACCGGCGTCGTCGAGGTAGTTCCCGGCCGTACGGACGATAAACAGCTCGCCCAGCCCTGCCCCGAACAGGTGCTCAGGGCCGACCCGCGAGTCCGCACAGCCGACAAGAGCTGCAAAGGGCTGTTGGCCTTTGGCCAGTTCAAGGCGGCGCTGCGTCGATATGTCGGCTATAGCCGGTCGGTCGGCCACGAACCGGCGGTTGCCTTCGATCAGGCGGGCCAGGGCTTGATCTGGGGTCATGTTCTACTCGCCTGACAGTTGGTCGCTGGGTGGTTGGCAGGGGGCGATATCGCCCCCTGCCGTTCCCTTACTTCTCCGGCATCGCCGAGGAGTGCAGGTGCTCGATCTTCCACTTTCCGTCCTCGAACTGGTAGAGAAAGGTGTAGCGGGCCTTGACGTCGGTCTTGGCACCAGTGTTGGCGTCGGTCAGGGTCACAGTCCAGGTGCCCATCTGCAGGGCCCAGTTACAGCCGGATTTGATCGCGGCAGTATCGACCTTGCCAACCGGCTTTCCCTTCAGGAACTTGACGAAATAGTCACGGACCCCGGCGTGGTCGGTACGCGGTACGTTGGCAACGGTCGCGAGCAGAACCGCATCGTCATCGAACAGTGCGGTCACTGTATCGGGATTGCCGGTCGCCCAGGCGCCATTGAACTGCGCGAACTTGGCATCAAGCTGCGCCGCCGAAAGTTTGGCACAGGAGGCCTTGGTCTTGGCTTCGGCTGGAGTTCCGGTCACGATAAAGGCAGCGGCCGCCAACGCCGGGGCAATTGCAAAAATAGGCTTCATGGTAGGTACTCTCCTTCTTTGTTGAAGATTCACGGCCGGATTTCATCATGTGGGATATGCGGCGCCGCGTCCTCGCCGTGGCGCGTCGCCCACAGCGAGTAGAACACCCCGATGGCAATAATCCCGAAGGTCACAGCCAGGCTCAGCACCGGCGGGAACTTGGCCCCGCCCAGCAAGAAGTCGGAAACGAAGATCTTCGAGCCGATAAACACCAGCACCGCGGCCAGCGCATACTTCAGGTAATAGAAGCGGTGGATCATGGCCGAGAGCGCGAAGTAGAGCGCGCGCAGGCCCAGGATCGCCATGATGTTGCTGGTATAGACGATGAAGGTGTCGGTGGTGATCGCGAAGATCGCCGGGACGCTATCGACCGCGAAGACCAGGTCGGCCAGGTTGATTACCACCAGCGCCAGGAACAGCGGGGTCGCGGCCCGAACCAGCTTGCCGGTCTTCTCGTCCGGCACCTTCACGAAGAAGTGCTGGTCATGCAGCTCCTTGGTTACCCGCATGTGGGTGGAAATCCACCGCACCACCGGGTTCTTGGCGATATCGGGATTGTGATCGCCGGCAAAGAACATCTTGATCCCGGTGAAGACCAGGAAGGCAGCGAAGATGTAGAGCACCCAATAGGCCTGCTCGACCAGCGCCGCGCCAGCCGCGATCATCGCGCCGCGCAGCACGATTACCGCCAGGATACCCCACAGCAGCGCCCGATATTGATACTTTGGCGGAATCGCGAAGAAGGTGAAGATCAGGCTGATCACGAAGACATTGTCGATCGACAGTGCCTTTTCGATGAAGAAGCCGGTGTAGTATTTCATCCCCAGGTCCGCGCCACGCGCGACCCAGATCCAGGCCCCAAAGGCCAACGCGATGCTGATGTAGAACGCCGTCAGCTTGAGGCTTTCTCCAATCCCCATTTCGCGGTCCTCCTTGTGGAGGATGCCAAGATCGAATGCGGTCAAAGCCAGTACGATCCCCGCGAACGACAGCCAGAACCACAGCGGCGTGCCGAGCCAGTCGGCGGTCAGAAATTCCATTGGAAAGGTCCCCTGTTGCGGAAATGCGAAAGGGCCGGCGCTCCCGCTTCAGGGAGCGCCGGCAAGGCAGTCATGGTCGGTCAGGCACTGACGCGGCGGTTCTTGGCGGAAAGCCGCGCGAGGCGGTCCTTGATCGCCAGCTTCAGCTTCTTGAGCCGGGCGATCTCGAACGGATCGGGCCAGCGGCGGGTCTGGACCTGGCGCAAAGCCTCATCCAGCTTCTGATGGCGTTCCAGCAAACGGAACAGACGGTCGGACATGGGTAAGCTCCCTTTCGCACTGGTTGGTACGATCGGACACACCGAGCCAAAGGCCTGATTGGGTTGGGAGGGGGAATAACCCGGACCCTGGCATCGGTGTATCCGATGCGGTCCGACATCACGCAGCGCTGACCAAGGATGGGGTTTTGGTCATTGCGCCGCGCCAGAGGGGCCCGGTCCCGCGAGGCCCTTATTACGAGTGATTCGCTCTGATTTCAAGTCCCAATTGACATCACCAGAGAATGCGATATTAAAGTGATATCACTTTTAGGGGAAAGCCAATGTCTGATTCGCATTATGTCATGACCGCCAGCGCCGAACGCCGCGCTTGGTCAACCAGCGGTTACCTGATCTTCGTCACCTTTCTGGTGCTGCTGGCGCTGACCGTCTGGCGCATCATCAGCTTCGCGGCGAGCGAGCCGCTCGACAGCGAAATCCTCGGCTTCGTCGTCTCGACCGGCCTGCTGACGATCTCGTTGGTGATCCTTTCCAGCGGGTTCTATATGATCCAGCCCAACCAGGCCGCCGCAATCACCCTGTTCGGTTCTTATCGCGGAACCGATCGCAGCACCGGGCTGCGCTGGGTCTGGCCGTGGATGGGCAAGACCAAGATCTCGGTCCGCGCCAACAACCTGGTCTCTGACAAGATCAAGGTCAACGATCTGCGCGGCAACCCGATTGAGATGGCCGCACAAGTGGTCTGGCGCGTGGTCGACACGGCGCAGGCGCTCTATGACGTCGACGACTACAAGGCCTTCGTGATGGTCCAGATTGAGGCAGCGGTGCGCACGATCGGCTCACGTTATCCTTACGACGACTTTGCCCATGCCGAGATCACCCTGCGTGGCAACCACGATGAGGTTGGAGTAGAATTGCGCAAGGAACTGATCGCACGGCTAACCATGGCCGGGATTACGGTTGACGAATGCGGTTTCACCCACCTGGCCTATGCCCAGGAAATCGCCGGGGCGATGCTTCGCCGCCAGCAGGCCGAAGCCGTGATCGCTGCCCGCACCAAGCTGGTTGAAGGCGCAGTGACCATGGTCGAGATGGCGCTGCACCAGCTCAGCGAGAAGGGCGTGGTAAACCTCGACGACGAGCGCAAGGCCGCGATGGTTTCGAACCTGATGGTCGTGCTGTGCGGCGAGCGTGATACCCAGCCCGTCGTCAACACCGGCACGCTGTACCAGTGAGCTGACTCATGGCGTCCCCAGGCAAGAAGTCGTTCGCCCTCCGGCTCGATCCAGCGCTTTACAAGGCGCTGGAGCGGGCCGCGGCGAGCGACTTCCGCTCAGTCAACGCCGAGGTCGAAGTGCTGCTGCGTGAGGCGCTCGCCAAGCGCGGAATCAAGGTCGAGGCGAGCGAGCCCGTCAAGCGCGGGCGGCCGGTTAAGGAAGGGGATTGATCCATGCGCGAAGAAGACGCCCTGTTCACACTCTACAAGCGCGGCTGGCAATCCAACATCGTCCCGCGCCGCGCGGCCGGGTGGTGGGCAATCCTGGCCTGGGTGATGCTGCTCGCGCCGTTCACCGTGGCTTTCACCCTCTACATGATCGGGGAGCCTAACCAGCCGCAAACGATTGCCGCCGTTTCGCTTTATCTCCTGATCGTGGCGATGTGGACGATCGGTTTTATCCAATGGTCCCGCGCGCACAGCACCGTCGTGCTGCTGGAAAAGCCTGATCGCGCGCCTTCGCAGCCGGTTGACCCAGACGCACCCCGGCCGTGGTTCGCTGCAAAGCGATTTGGCTTCGGCGCTGGAATGCCGATTGCCTGGCAGGGCTGGGTTCTGATCGCGGCCTGGCTGGTGCTGCTAGCCGGGGTCGGGCTGCTCGATCGCAGCGGTAGTGGCGCCACCCGAACGGCCGGGTTCGCGATCCTGATCGCTGGCACGGCAACCTTCATCGTGCTTGTTGCCAAGCGCACCGAGCGCGGGCCACGCTGGGGCTGGGGCTGGGGCAAGCAAGACGATCGGCCGGAACGCTGATCGTGATCGTGTCAGTGGCGCACAAGATCGCCGCGCTGGCAGTAGCGGCCTTGCTGGCCACTGTCTGCCTGGGCTGGTTGGCAATCCATTTGCCAGAGCCACAACCGTCCCCGGGAAGCATGGCGATTGCCTACAGTCCGGCTTGATGGCCCCAGTCAGCCAAATGCCCGGGCGTAGCGTAATGTGCCGCGCGGGATCGACCCTGCCAGAACAAGCACCCTGAAATAGGGCGCATCGTGATCGGCCAGCGGGGCCAGACCTTCCGCCTCGGTAAAGCCGAAGCGTTCATAGTAGACCGGGTTGCCAACCACCGCGACTCCGCGCGCGCCATCGGCTGTTAACCGCGAAATTCCCGCTGCGATCAGCGCCGAACCGATCCCGGTCCTTTGCACTTCGGGCGAGACCGAGACCGGCGCCATTTGATACCAGCCGCAGAATTCTCCTTCGATCGTCACGGGGCTGAACGAAATGTGGCCGATGATCCCACCAGCGGGATTGGCCGCAACCAGCGAGTGGACCAGATCGCCATCGCCGCGCAGGGCATCGACCAAGTCCTGCTCGTCGCCTTCACTAAACGGCATCGACGCAAACGCCCGCTTGACCAGATCGCGGATCGCCGCGCGGTCCTCCGGCAGTTCCTGACGGATCAGCCAATCGCTCACAGCAAATGCCCCGTACGATCACGCTTGGTATCGAGATAGCGTGCGTTGTGGGGATTGGGTGGCAACTGGTGCGGAACCCGTTCGGCTACGTTGACCCCTGCAGCAGCCAGGGCGTCAACCTTGGCCGGATTGTTGGTCATCAGCCGGATTGCACGCACCCCCAGCAGATCAAGCATCCGCGCCGCAACGGGGAAATCGCGCGCCTCGGTCGGCAGGCCCAGCCGGTTGTTGGCATCGACCGTGTCAAAGCCCTGGTCTTGCAGTTCGTATGCTCGCAACTTGTTGATCAGGCCGATCCCGCGCCCTTCCTGGCGCAGGTAAAGCAACAGGCCCCAGCCGCCGTTCGATTTGGCTTCGTCCGCCATGGCCCGCAGCGCGGCATCTAGTTGCGGTCCGCAATCACACTTGAGGCTGCCGAGGATATCGCCGGTCAGGCATTCTGAATGGAGCCGGACCAGCGGAGCTTTGTCACCGCTTTGTGAGCCGATCACCAGCGCGACATGCTCGCGCAGGTCATCGGCCGAGCGAAAGGCAATGATCTCCGCCTCATCGCAGGCCTCAACCGGCAGCCGCGCGCGGGCGGCAATGGACAGCTGCGCGGTATCCTTCCAGGAAGCAAGGTCAGCAGCCGAAAGCACGACGGCCTCCCCGGCCGGATCCGGGTCGACAAGAAAGGCCGGCAGAATTCCGGCCAGCCGGGCCAGTTCCATCGCAGCACGGGCTGCATCTTGATGTGCCAGCAGCTCGGCCCGGAACGGCCCCTTCAACGGCCAGGTCAGGTCGAGCGCGGGATCGGCCAGCGCGCGCCCCGAAGCCAGATCGAACGGATCGGCCCCACGAATCAGCACTGGCGCTTCGGGTACGGCGGCCTCACGCTGGTTCGCCAATTTGAGCGTAACCGCGCGCGCCGCAGAGATCAGCATGGTTCTGGCTTGCACCCCGCCCAGCCCGGTTTCAGCGGGAAGCAAGGTAAGAGCCCCATCGAGGGCAATCGGCCAGCCGTGGCGCAACGCATCAAGCGCCTGCGCGGTCCGGCGGGCCGGACTGCTCACAGATCGAACTCGGTGATCAGCGGCACGTGATCGCTTGGCTGTTCCCAGCGGCGAGTTTCCTCGACGAAGCGGTGGCTGCGAGACTGCGCGGCCAGCTCTGGCGAAGCCCACATATGGTCAAGCCGCCGCCCGCGATCCTTTTCCTGCCAATAAGTGCGGTAGGACCACCAGGTCCAGTTCCGTTCCGGCGCGGGGATGTGCTTGCGGCCCAGATCGATCCAGCCGTGCGCATCGCGCAGCCGGTAGAGCGATTCGATCTCGATCGCGGTGTGGCTGACCACCTTGAGCAAGGCCTTGTGATCATAGACGTCGCATTCCAGAGGAGCGATGTTGAAATCGCCTACCAGCAGCGTCGGCCGGTCAAGCCCATCGGCCCAGGCGGCCATCCGCTCGAGGAAATCGAGCTTCTGCCCGAACTTGGCGTTCGCTTCACGGTCGGGAATGTCGCCGCCAGCGGGGATGTAGACGTTTTCCAGCACCAGACCCTGACCGGGACCAAGCAACTCAACCCCAACATGCCGTGCTTCGCCATTGGCCTGCCAGTCGTTGCGCGTCAGCTCGCGCAGCGGGATCCGGCTGACTGTCGCGACCCCGTGATAACCCTTCTGCCCATGGACCGCGCGGTGGACATAGCCGAGCTGCTCGAACGCATCATGCGGGAACAGGCTCTCCTGAGTCTTGATCTCTTGCAGACACAGTACGTCAGGAGCCTGCTCGGTCAGAAACCGTGAGACCTGATCGATCCGCAGCCGGACCGAATTGATGTTCCAGGTGGCGATAGAAACCATGGCCATGGCTTTAGAGCCGAAATCCGGAGCCGCAACTCCCCAGGCGTCGCGGTTGGCGGCCAGCAAAAGAAAAACCCTCGGTCCGGGGGCAGTGGACCGAGGGTTCCTTTGTGCGTTCGTCACGCTTTGACGGTCTGGCTCTACAGGAGACTTGGGCAACAGGGGGGAAACCCGTCTCAAGCCGCGCCGTCGAGGACATTTCTAGGCCGAATTCCCTTGCTCGGCCATGAACAATCGCGAAAGCCTTGTCGCAAATTGTCGCAACTATCGCACAGTCCGCGATAGGCTGAGCGCCCTCATCGACGAGTGGTTCCGCGCGGATCGTTGAAGCGGAAGGTGTTGTCGGGCACTGCCAGCCCGTACTGGTGATTCGACAGGTTTACGCGGGTCAGCGTGTTCTGCGAGTCGAGCGCGGCCCAACTGGTCAGTTCGAGCCCGCCCGGCGCGCCGGGTTTGCGTACGAAGACCAGAGTGATCACGCCGAATTCGGGATGGCCCTTGTCGCGAACTTCGACGCTGACCAGGTTGGGGCTGCTGACCGGGGCGAGCTTGCCGTACTTCATTACGTCGCGTTTGGGATCGAGCAAGGCCCCCAGCGGGCTGTTGCTGATCGGCCAGCGCTGCACCTGGCGGACCTGGTAATCGACGAAGGTAAAGGCCTTGCCGTCCGACACGATCAGGAACGGCACGCCCTTTTCGTACTGAAAGCGGATTCGTCCGGGGCGCTTGAGCGTCATCACCCCGCCGATGCGCTTGCCGTTGCGATCGATCTGGACGAAATTAGCCCGCATCGTCGAGATTTCGCGCAGCGCGGAAACGGCCCGGGCGAGATCGCCGGACTGCGCCTGCGCCCCCGGTGCGATGGCAACCATGGCGGCCGGGGCGGAAACGACAAGCGCCGCCGAAACGGCGGCACCTGCAAGCGATCTCGAGAGGGGTTTCATCAGGTTCATGGGACGGACGATATGCGCCGCGCCTTGAACTCGCAATGAACCTTACTTGATCTTGGCTTCCTTGAACTCGACGTGTTTGCGCACGACCGGATCATATTTGCGGAAGCTCATCTTCTCGGTCGTGTTGCGCGGGTTCTTCTTGGTCACATAGAAGAAGCCGGTGTCGGCGGTCGACACGAGACGGATCTTGACGGTTGCGGGCTTCGCCATGGCGCTTGTCCTGAACTTTCGATTCGATGCCCGAAGGCGCTAAAAACTGCGAAGGCGGCACTTGACGCCGCCCCGGAAGGCCGCGCCAATGCGTCAGAAGCGCGCCAAAGTCAACTCTTCGCGCGCTTTTCCTTGCCCTCATAGGGTGCGATCGGGCCGAGAACGGCAAAGCTCTCGTCAACTGGCTCATGATCAAGCGGTAGCAGTTCAAGCGGTTCCGGGTCGACATGGGTGTCGGGCAGGCGGTCAAGCAAGTCGCGAAGCAGTGTCAAACGGCCGCGGCGCTGGTCGTTGAAGTCAACCAGCGTCCAGGGCGCGGCCTTGGAATGGGTGGCCTTGAGCATTGCTTCGCGCGCTGCGGTATAACTGTCATACTTCTCACGCGCCGCCAGATCGACCGGGGACAGCTTCCAGCGCTTGAGCGGATCGGCCAGCCGCTCGGCCAGGCGCTTTTCCTGCTGGGCCTGGTCGGTGGTCAGCCAGTACTTGAACAGCAGTATCCCGTCCTTGACCAACAACTCCTCAAAGTCCGGGGCCTGGGCCAGGAACGCCTTTGCCTGTTCGGGCGTGCAATAACCCATGACCTTTTCCACGCCAGCTCGGTTATACCAGCTGCGGTCGAACAGGACGATCTCGCCTGCGGCTGGCAGATGCGCGATGTAGCGCTGGAAGTACCATTGTGTGCGCTCGGCTTCGCTCGGCTTGGGCAGCGCGACTACCCGGCACTGGCGCGGGTTGAGCGGGCCTGCCAAAGCCTTGATCGCGCCGCCCTTGCCGGCGGTATCGCGCCCTTCGAACAGCACCACGATCCGTACCCCGGTCTTGGCTGCCCAGCGGGCCATCGCCACCAGCTCTTCCTCCATCGGAGCATAGAGCTTGGCGAATTTCTTCTTCTTGAGTTTCTTCATGGGCTGCGATTCCCTTTCCCAGCCTTGGTGCGCCTGCCGGGCCGCGCAATCAAGCCACTCGCACAGTCTTGCTGTCCCGGATTGGAATGGTTACAGTTGCAACCATGTCTGAAACCCTGTTCGCCCGCCTGCCCGACCCCGGCCCGGCGGTGTTCACCGCTCCGCTAAAGCGCCCGGCCCACGTCGGCGAAGACTGGCTCGAGCCGGTTCAGCACGCCTACAACGCTGACGAGAACGCGATTTGGGACGAACTGTACGCGCGCCAGATCGAGATACTGCCCGGTCGCGCCGCCAGCGCATTTTTGGCCGGGCTCGAAAGGCTCGATCTTGGGCGCGGCGGCGTGCCGGATTTCGGCCGCCTTTCGGAAGAACTTGGCGGGCTGACCGGCTGGTCGGTGGTGCCGGTTCCGATGCTGATTCCCGACCATGTGTTCTTCTGGCACCTCGCCAACCGCCGCTTCCCGGCCGGTAATTTCATCCGCACCCGCGAGACCTTCGACTACATCCAGGAGCCCGACGTGTTCCACGATGTCTTCGGTCACGTCCCGATGCTGGCTGACCCGGTGTACGCCGATTACATGCAGGAATATGGCCGCGCCGGGTGGAAGGCGATGGGCTACAACCGCCTGAAGGCGCTGGGCGCGCTCTATTGGTACACGGTCGAGTTCGGACTGATCCTCGAAGGCGAAGACGTGCGGGCCTATGGCGCCGGGATCCTCTCGGGCCCGAGCGAGGCGGTATTCTCGGTCGAGGCGCAAAGCCCCAACCGGATCATGCTCAACGTCG
>CAZOSI010000103.1:10934-11231 GCA_964582485.1 uncultured Novosphingobium sp. | reverse complement strand
TGATCGAAACATTGTCGAGCCGCTCGCGCTCAACCCGCTGGCCCAGTCGCTGGATCGCGCCCGGATCAATGTCCTGCGCCAAAACCCGCCCTTTGGAGCCAACCCGTTCGGCAAGACGGACGGTATAATATCCTTCACCTGCGCCAATATCGGCAACAGTCGTGCCGGCACCAATCTTCGCGAGGTCCATCACAACCTTAGCTTCACCCAGATTGTCTCGCTGGTCCTCGTCGGAGAACTCATTGCCAACCACAGTCGAAACCGGTCGAAATGCCTTCGGAAAATTACGCGCGCCCT
>CAZOSI010000103.1:0-10924 GCA_964582485.1 uncultured Novosphingobium sp. | reverse complement strand
GCTGGATCAGCCACTTGCCGGTTGCAACCGGCCAATGCTCCAACCATGAGCAGCAAGGCAGCCGCGCGCCGGATCAATCGACGTCCTCCACCTCTACCTTCTCACCCGTCACGCGCTGCGCCAAGGCAGCTGCCATGAACGGGTCAAGCGCGCCATCGAGTACATCGGACGGAGTCGGGCTGGTTACGCCGGTGCGTAGATCCTTCACCATCTGATATGGCTGCAACACATAAGACCGGATCTGATGTCCCCAACCAATGTCGCTCTTGGCGGCATGCTCGGCGCTGGCCGCTTCCTCGCGCTTTTGCATCTCGGCCTCGTAGAGCCGCGATTTCAGCATTCCCATCGCGATTTCGCGATTCTTGTGCTGGCTGCGGTCCTGCTGGCTGGCAACGATGATTCCCGAGGGAACGTGGGTAAGGCGAACGGCGGAATCGGTGGTGTTGACGTGCTGGCCACCAGCCCCGGACGCTCGGTAGGTGTCCATCTTGAGATCGGCGGGATTGATCTCGATCTGGAACGTGTCATCGATCACCGGGTAAACCCAGACCGAGCTGAAGCTGGTATGGCGGCGGGCCGAACTGTCATAGGGCGAGATCCTGACCAGACGGTGGACGCCGCTTTCGGTCTTGGCATAGCCATAGGCGTTTTCACCCTTGCACAAGATCGTGGCTGACTTGATCCCGGCCTGGTCGCCTGCCTGATATTCGATTGTATCGACTTTGAATCCGCGCTTTTCGGCCCAGCGTGTGTACATCCGGAAGAGCATTTCAGCCCAGTCCTGGCTTTCGGTTCCCCCTGCCCCGGCATGGATTTCGATATAGGTATCGTTGCCATCCGCCTCGCCGCCGAGCAGCGCCTGAACCTTGTCGGCATCGGCGCGTTCGGCCAGTGCGGCCAGTGCGGCGACACCTTCGTCGACCGTGGCCTCATCCTCTTCCATCTCGCCAAGTTCGATGAATTCAATCGCATCGGCCATCTTGGCCGAGATATCCTTGACCGTGCCGACCGCTGCATCAAGCCGACGACGCTCTTTCATTACGGCTTCGGCTTCCTTGGGATTGTCCCACAGCTTCGGGTCCTCGACCCGGGCGTTAAGCTCGTCGAGGCGCCGCAGCGCGCGATCCCAGTCCAGGAATTTGCGAACAAGGGCCAGCGCGGCCTCGATCCGTTCGATATAAGCCTGCCCTTCGGCACGCATGGTATTGCTACTCCACTAGAACACGGAGGCGCGCTTGGCGCCACCGGCCCCGCTTAGCGCAAGCCTTCCGATTGTAAAGCGCAGCCTTAGCGGCGCAAAGCGCGCACGGCTCGCAAGGTCAGACGGACATGGTCGCGGTAGTCCATGTTGGAATGAACAAACTTGATCCGGCGATCTTTGCCGATGACGTATGAGGTTCGGCTTGAAACCCCGGCATTGGTCCCATCGGGCTTCTTGAGTGCAACGTCATAGGCAGCCATGACCTGCGGAGAAGCGGTTGCGACTGCAAATTTGTCGCGGCAGGCCTCGACGGAAAAGCGTTTCAGTGAAGAAAGGTCATCGGCCGACATCCCGATTACGGTTGCCCCGGCAGCCTTGAAATCAGCGCTTGCCTCGGCAAAGGCGTGGGCCTCAAGCGTGCAGCCCTGGGTAAATGCCTTTGGGTAGAAATAGAGCACGACCGGCCCCTTCTTGAGCGCTTGGTCGAGATTGAAAGTGAACGGTTTCCCCGCCAGCGCGCCCTGCGCGACGATTTGCGGCGCGCGAGCCCCATTGAGCAAGACGGCTGGCGCGGCGGCGGGGATGGCAAGCGTTGCGAGCGAGGCCAGTACGGCAAAAGCAATGCGGTTCATGTACGACAATCTGCGCGTGATTGGGCGGTCTGTCCACCCTGTCCTATTGAATGCCGACCGAACTGTCAGGGGCAATCGTCGGGCCTGGTGCCGGCGCATCATCGCTTGGGCTCTCCACGGTATTGGTCGCGCTACTCGTACGTGAGCTGCCGCGCCGGATCGCCGCGATAAGGGCATCGCGTTGTTTGGCCAGTTCCTCAGTGCTCGGCCCGGTCCGGGCCTCCGCCTCCGCCTTGAATGCTTCCCAAATGATCGACGACTTGGGATCGCTTCCGGGCATTCCATCCAGAACGCGCTTGCCGCTGATCCGATCAACCCTAACCATGTAAACACCCTTGGGCGCCACGAAGGGGCGCTGGCTCCAGCGCGGCTTGGTCGCCTGGACCAACTGTTTGAATATTGGCGCGGCAATCGTCCCGCCCTGGGCATATCCGCCCATCGGCACCGGCTGATCATAACCGAGGTACACCCCGCCCACGATTTCCTGGTTTCCGCCTACAAACCAGACATTGGTCGGACCGGTGGTCGTCCCGGTTTTACCAAACAACGGGACGCCAAGGTCACGCAACGTTATCGCGGTCCCGCGGGTCACCACGCCTTCCAGCATATGGACGACCTGGTAGGCTGTCCGGGGATCCAGCACTTCCTTACCACGCGCTGTCAGGCGCGGCATCGCCTTGCCGTCCCATTCCTGCATGTTGCACATGTCGCATTTGCGACTGTCGGCCCGCCAGATCACTTTGCCATTGCGATCCTGGACATAGTCGATGATCGACGAAGGATATTGCACTCCGTTATTGGCAAGTGCCGCGTAGCTATTGACCATCTTTTCAACAGTTGTTTCGCCCGCCCCAAGCGCAAACGCCAGATAGGGCGGGTACTTGCCAATCCCGACCCGTTCAATCGAACGGACCACATTTTCCATGCCCGCGTCGTTGGCGATCCGGACGGTCATTAGGTTCCGCGATTGCTCCAGCCCCCAGCGCATTGTGTGGGCGCCGCTGCCGCCCCCGCCGCCGAAGTTCTGAAAGCATTTCTGCCCCAGTTTGGATCCCTGATAGACGCAGAATTTACCATCAACCACTTCGCTCGACGGGCTCATTCCGAAGTCGAGCCCTGTCCCATAGACGAAAGGCTTGATCGTTGAGCCCGATTGGCGCTGCGCCTGCGTTGCGCGGTTGAAGCTGCCAAGTCCGGAATCGAACCCACCCTGCATAGCCAGAATCCGGCCCGATGACGCTTCTTGCATCAGCATTCCGCCAGCGATCTCCGGGACAACTCGTAAGGCCCAGGCGTTCCCAGAGGGCGCTACGGCAATTACGTCGCCTTGCCGCAAAGCGTCGGGCGCACCGACCAGCGGACTGGTCGTTCCGTCGGCAAATCCGACCGTGACCCTTGCTCCTGCCCGAACGGTCACAAGCGCGATCCGCCAATCCTGGTAATTGATTGACTTACCTAGCGCGATCAGTTGGCTTTGCCACTTGTCGGCATCGACATCGATGTGTTCGATCGGCTTTGAAAAAGCCCGGCCACCGCCATATCGAAGAAGTCCCGCGCGCAAGGCATCCTGCGTCGCTTTCTGGATCTGCGGATCAAGTGACGTGCGCACCCAAAGTCCGCCATCGTATACGCTGTTCGGTCCTGCTTCGGCGTTTTCGCCATACTTCTCAATCAGGTTCCGACGAACTTCTTCAACGAAATAACCGGTCGACGGATCATAAGCGGCTGCCCGGCGGGGGATAATACCAAGCGGCAGGGCCTTGGCCTGTGCCGCTTCGGCTGCTGAAACCGCGCCATTCTTGACCATCTGATCGAGCACCCAATTGCGGCGCTCGATTGCCCTGTCGGCATACTTTTCACGGCCATAGATTTCAGGCCCGCGAGGCAGTGCTGCCAAAAAGGCGTTTTCAGCCAAAGAGAGTTCGCCCACGCTTTTGCCAAAATAGGCTTGCGCCGCCGCCTCGACACCAAAACTCTGTCGACCCAGCGGGATTTCGTTGAGATAGAGTTCAAGGATTTGCTGCTTGTTCAGCACGCCTTCGATCCGCCGCGCCAAGACCATTTCCTTGAGTTTGCGTGTGATCGAATACTCGTTGCCGATCAGGATGTTCTTGGCGACCTGCTGAGTAATCGTCGAGCCGCCCTTGGCGCGCTCCCCCGAACCAACCTTAGAGGCGAAGTCGACTACAGCGCCTGCAAGGCCGCTGTAGTCGACCCCGCCGTGAGTCCAGAATGTCTTGTCTTCAGCCGACAGGTAAGCGTTGATCAGGGGCTTCGGGAAATCGACGAAGCGCAGCTGTACCCGACGTTCGCGCGCAAAAGCATAGACTATCTCACCGTTGACACCCCGGACGATGGTCGGGAGCCGCGGCTGATAGGTCAGCAGGCGATCAGCAGATGGCAAATTCCAGGTTACAGCAACCCACAAGCCCAGAAACGCGACAAACCCTGCGCCCAGCGTATAGTTGAAGATTCGAAAGCGCTTGCTTTCATGCCAGCGCCGCTCATGCCAGCGGCCAACGCGGCTTTCCTGAAATCGGGACCGGAGCCCCAGCAACCAGGCCCAGACTGTTCCGAACCACGCCTTGAACCCGGAAAACAGGCCGCGCGCTTCCCTGCGGATACGCAAGTGAACAGATTCAGGAACGTCGTCATCAGGCATCGCTGTGCGGCCCTAGCACGACGGCGGGCCAGATATCCAGCGGCATCCTACACGCCATTTGTGGATGATCCGGTTCGCGCAAAAAAGGCACGAATGGCCTGACCCACCGCCTCCGCAAAGGCGATTCGTCCAGCTTGAGAGGTAAGCCGCGCCAAATCGACCGGATTGTTTATATAGCCGCTTTCAAACAGGATTGACGGGACATCGGGTGATTTGAGTACGGCGAAAGCCGCTGATTGTGAGCCGGTTTCCTTGAATGGCATTCGGCCTTGCCCTTCGCGGAGGATCAATCGCGCGAGTTCTTCGGACTTGGCCTGGGTTTCACGTTGCGACAGATCGACCAGGATCGCCCCGACCGAGCCGCCCTGCTCTTCGATCTTCACCCCGCCGATCTCGTCTGCCGCGTTCTCTCGTGCTGCCATCCGCTCGGCAACCTGGCTGCTCCCTTTGGCCGAGAGGGTATAGACGGTCGCGCCGATCGCCCCGCTTGACACCTCGGTGCTGTCGGCATGAATTGAGATGAACAGGTCTGCGCCGAGCCGACGGGCGATTGAACTGCGTTCCGGCAAGAACAGGTAACGATCATCGCTGCGGGTCAAAGCCACCCGGACCCCGCCTTTCCTCAGCAAATCGTCGCGCAGTGCCTTGGCCAGAGCCAAGGTCAGGTCCTTTTCGCGCGTACCGCCACTTCCTGCCCCGGGGTCTTTGCCGCCATGCCCGGCGTCGATCACCACCAATGGGCGCGAGGAATCCAAGGGGCCGTCGACCTTCGGCAGGGCAACCAAGCTGTCCGGAGCGGGTAAGTCTACCCGCACGACATAATCGAATCCCCGTCCCGGTCGGCCAAAGCTGCGGTCGGCTAGCACCATCACCGCAAAGACCGCGACGGGCAGTAGCACGATAGCCAGAACGAGCAGAATGCGACGCATGTGCTTGCACTTAGTCAGACCGGGCTTTGCGCGCAATCGCCTTGCCGCCACTGGCAAGCGATGCTAGTCAACCGCCAACTGGAACGCGAATAGGCTGCGCCTGAACCGCTTTCCAGGGAGAGAATCCGGACTAAATGCAACCGGATCAAACAGGTTGATGCCGTAATGAGAAGCGTTTCCCCGTCCAATTTGCCGAATGCCCATGGGCATGCGGCGATGCTGGCGGCTTTCGCTGTGCGACCCAATTCGCCGCACGATCTTGTTGCTGCAGACACGCACATCGCCGCCCGGGCCCTTGCTGGCCTCGGCTCTATCGATAGGTCCTCGCCAGTTGATCCGGCAATCCCGGTCTGGTGTGGAGTTTCCGCAAACAGCCGCGCCGGCCAGACGATCGCCCCATTGGGGCCGGTCGCCGCTTGGCGCGCACGGAGAATATATAATGACAATGCGCATGTTGATCGATGCGCGCCACCCGGAAGAGACCCGGGTGGCGGTGCTCAAAGGAAACCGGATTGAAGAGTTCGACTTTGAATCTGCCGAACACAAGCAGATCAAAGGCAATATCTATCTAGCTAAGGTAACCAGGGTTGAACCCTCACTGCAGGCGGCATTTGTCGACTTTGGTGGCAATCGACACGGTTTCCTGGCTTTCAGCGAAATCCATCCTGACTACTATCAGATCCCCAAGGAAGACCGTGAAGCGTTGCTGGCTGAAGAAGCCGCTCACGCTGAAGAGGAAGCCGCACTGCGTGCGATTGCCGAGGGAGAGGAAGATTTCGTAGGCGATGACGAACTGGGTGAGACTCTGGCCGACGAAATGGCCGGAACGACCCATGAACTCCATCACGATGAAGACGATTTTGGTGGTGTGACCGAGGTCTATACCGCTGAGAAGGATGAAGTCGCGACGATCGAAGATGGCCATGTCGAGAACGGCTTTGACCACGACAGCGAAGAATCAAGCGAAGATGGCGATTCCGACGAACCGCGTCGCGGTCGCGGCCGTGGGCGCCGCCGTCAGGGCGGCAATCGTGGACACGCAAAGGAAGCCGACGATATCCGCGCCAAGCGCATGGCGCTTCGCCGCCGTTACAAGATCCAGGATGTGATCCAGCGCCGCCAGGTTCTGTTGGTTCAGGTCGTCAAGGAAGAACGCGGCAACAAGGGCGCTGCGCTGACCACTTACCTCAGCCTGGCCGGCCGCTACTGCGTACTCATGCCCAATTCGAGCCACGGTGGCGGGATCAGCCGCAAGATCAACTCTGCCGCCGATCGCAAGCGCCTCAAATCCGTCATTGCCGAGCTGGATTTGCCCAAATCGATGGGCTGCATAGTTCGCACCGCCGGACTTCAGCGCACCAAGACTGAGATCAAGCGCGACTTCGATTATCTCGCACGCCTGTGGGACGGAATCCGAGAAACAACTTTGGGCAGCTCTGCCCCGGCGCTGATCCATTCCGACAGCGACCTGATCAAGCGCGCCATCCGCGACATCTACAACCGCGAGATCGAGGATGTGGTGGTTGAAGGAGAGGATGGATACCGCGCCGCTCGCGATTTCATGAAGCTGCTGATGCCCAGCCATGTGAAGAAGGTGAAGGCATACGCGGATCCGGTACCGCTTTTCCAGCGCTATGGCGCCGAAGATCAGCTGACCGCGATGTACGATCCCGTCGTCCAGCTGAAGAGTGGCGGTTATATCGTCATCAACCCGACAGAAGCACTGGTTTCAATCGACATCAACTCGGGCCGTTCGACCAAGGAACACGGAATCGAGGCGACCGCGCTCAATACCAACCTTGAAGCGGCACGCGAAATCGCCCGCCAGCTTCGCCTGCGCGACATGGCCGGGCTGGTGGTGATCGACTTCATCGACATGGAATACAATTCCAACATCCGCAAAGTCGAGAAGGCGATGAAGGATGCGCTCAAGAACGACCGGGCGCGGATCCAGGTCGGCCGAATTTCATCGTTCGGCTTGATGGAAATGAGCCGCCAGCGCCTGCGCACAGGCGTGCTTGAAGCAACCACCCGCTCGTGTCCGCACTGCGATGGCACCGGCCTGGTCCGCACAGCATCCAGTGCCGGACTTTCCGCGCTGCGTCTGATTGAGGACGAAGCTGCCAAGGGCAAGGGATCGATCATCTCGCTTTTCGCCAGTACGGAAGCGGCGGTTTACCTGCTCAATGCCAAGCGATCCGATTTGGCTGAAATTGAAGACCGCTATGGCGTGCGGGTCGAAGTTCTGCCCGAGGGGGAAAATGAAGGCGCCAAGATGCGCGTCGCTTCGTCCGGCCCTCGCCCCGAATTCACCCCGAAGTTTGAACCGATCGTGATCGAGGATGACGCGGACGATTTCGTCGAGGACGAGGACGATTTCGAGGCCGAGAACGAAGAACGCCGCGATGATGGCGAAGGCCGCGGCAAACGCCGCCGCAAACGTCGCCGGCGCGGCGGACGCGAACGCGAAGGCGATGAAGATGGCCGCAGCGATAGCGATAGCGAAGGCGATGAGGATACCGACGAATCCAGCGATGATCGTGAAGCCAATGAGCTCTCCGACGAAGATGGCGAGACGCCGCGCAAGAAGCGTCGTCGGGGCCGTCGTCGTCGCGGAGGTCGCGGTCGCGGTGATGGCGACGCCAGCAACGATGACAGCGATGGCGGTACTGCTGAAGCGGTAGAGGCCGATGAGCCTGCGGAAGGCGCACGGATTGAAACCGAATCGGCGGCAGAGCAAGCTCCGGCCAAACCTAAGCGCAGTCGCAAGAAGAAGGTCGATGCTGAAGCCGATGCTGACGCCCCTATTGCGGAAACCCCGGTTGCCGAAGAGGCTGCTGCGCCTGACGAGGCTCCGACCAAACCCAAGCGGACTCGTAAAAAGAAGGCGGAAGTTGAAACCGAGCAGGAAGCGCCCGTCGAGGATGCTCCAGCCCCAGCATCTGAAGTTGCAATTGCTGAGGAGGCCCCGGCCAAGCCAAAACGGAGCCGCAAGAAAGCCGTTGAACCGGCCGCCGAAACGGTGACGGAAGAAGTGCCCACCGTCGAGGGAACCGACGATTCGCCTTCAACTCCGCGTCGCGGCTGGTGGCAGCGCACTTTCGGCGAATGAAAATAGGACCGGTGACCGGCAGCACTGCTGCCGGTCACCGGTTTGCCCTAACCGAGCCAGCGTAACTAGCTTGCTTTCAGCGCCTCACCCCATTCCATCCATCCAACCCAGCGTGGGGTTTGGGGTGCATAGCGCTCTCCGGTCATTTCCGGGATGAATCCTGCTGCCGCGATCGCGCTGGTGACGGGTCTGGTTAAGTGACAATCACCCGCAATCCGCTTCCAAACCGGTTCAATTCGCTCCTGCCATTTGCGGACTGCTTCATCGGGCGCGCGGCCGTGCTCTGCGTACAACATCGTTCCGCAGGTCGCAAAATCCGGCGAAGTTCCTTTAAGGTTTGCGCCTGATCACCAACCGAACACAGCGTAAATGTGCAGACCACGCAATCGAAACTCTCGTCTTCGAAAGGGATCGATTCGCCGAAACCCTTGCGGATATCTGCTTTCCAGCCCTTCTTCGCGATTGCGGCCTCAGCGAAGTCGAGGCCCTTGGTGGATGGATCCATACCTGAATAGGAAACGACTCTGCCAGGATCATAGAACTGCTGGTTAATCCCGCCGCCGCAGCCGATTTCGAACACTTTGCCGCTGGCCTTGGGCACAACTTTTTCCCGCAAAGCGGCAATTGCGGGTGAGGAGCAAGCACACTTGATAATCCGCGGGACGACCCTCTCGTCATACCAGGCACCCAATCCCATCGCTAATCCTTCCCGCTTCCCACGATCATAGATCATGATGGCACAAACGAACGGCAGAGGAAGTGAAAGATTGTAAGCCCATCAAACACCGGAAAGGCTTTCTCGCGCCGGACCTGAACGACTCTAGCGCGGGCGACAGGCCAACAGCCCCTTCGGAAAGCAATCGCGATGCAAATTTGATACCTGGTCGAATTACAGCTAAGTAGGTTGGCGATGTCTGATCTACTCAAACAGACCGCCATGCTTGATGGCTTGACCGGCAAGCAACGCGAAGTGCTAATGTTGGTCGCTGAGGGTATGACCAGCAAGGAAATCGCCAGAAAGATCAGCATTTCTGAGAGCGCGGTAAACCAGCGGATTGAAGTGATCCGGCAGCGCCTTGGCGGAATGTCAAGGGCCAGCATCGCCCGGCTTTATCGTGATACCAATGCGCTGATATTTACGATTCCAACCAGTAATTCTCTTACAGGTAATGCAATCCAGCTTCAGGCCGAAGAGGAGTTGGCCCAGCACTTGTCCCCGGAGGGTGCCGAAATCTTCAACGCACCTGGTGACGAGGCCGACGGCGAGTTGCAACCCTCCACTTTTCCCTCAGCGTTACGCGGACAAACCGGCAGGCGGTGGCGCCATGCCGCCGTTGTTACAATCGCAGTCGGGATGGTCAGTCTGGCCTTGCTGCTGATTGTCGTCAGCCACAACCTGCTCCAGATACTTGGTTTTGCAGAGGTGCGATGACATGGCACCTGCTTACCTGTTCCTTGCTTTCCTGAACACTGGCGCCTTCCTCTATTGCTTCAAACGCCGCTGGTTGTTGCTTAGTGATTGCGCCATGGCGGTGCTGCTTCCTTCGTTAGGCTGGCTTGGCGCGGAAGCCGCGTTCTTACCCGCGTTTCCGCCCCCATCCTTCACGCTTTTATTGGCGGAGGCTGGCGCTCTTGTGCTGCTCTTGCGCCTGGTCAACGATCAAGAGCGCTGGCTGCCAATCCTGATTTGCGCTTTTTCGCTTATCGCAACTACTGCGGCACTGCTGAATTTTGTCGGGCTAGGGATCCCTGATCTGGCGAGGCGCGGCATTTCAATCGGTTGCTGGGCAATTGCAACATTGCTCGTTGCGGCATCGTTTGGATCTCGGTTCGTCCGTTTTTACCGAGGCAATACATTGCCCACCATTGCCCAGGGTGAGTCTTTGGGCTAGCCTTCGCCGGCGAAAAGGGAACCTGATGACCCACACCGCCAAGCCTATACCGCAGCTTACCAAAAAGCAGCGCGACGTGTTGGAGCTAGTCGCTGACAACCGCACCAGTAAAGAGATTGCAGCGCGGCTAGGAATTTCTGAAAGTGCTGTGAATCAGCGGATCGAAATGGTTCGAGCACGCCTTGGTGGGCTTCCCAGGGGCGAACTGGCTCGCCTGTACCGTCAGGAATTTGCGCCTAAAGAATTGATTTTGAACGACTCATCGTCAACATGGCAGAAAATTCACCTTCCCGACATCAACCAAAAAGGCAAGAGCTATGGCGCGGAAAGTATTCCACCCTCTGGGTCTGACGGGTCGCGCTTGGCGGAACCAGATAACGGGGATGGGTCGCAACTGACCGCAGTTTTCTTCCAACCGGACGATACCTGGCTGTGGCGCGATGATCGCGCCACAGCCCTTGTCCGGTTCGGCATGATTGCTGCCATTGTCGCAGCT
>CAZOSI010000102.1:11004-11257 GCA_964582485.1 uncultured Novosphingobium sp. | reverse complement strand
AGATCATGACCGACATCCAGAACTATCACGCCAGCCCCGAAGACGCCGCGCGCTCAGCCAAGGAGGCCGGAGTGCAGGCGCTGGTACTCTATCACCTGGTCCCGGCCCCGCCAGCCAAGCTGATCGAGCCGATGTTCCTGGGTGATGCACCCAAGGTGTTTTCGGGCACGCTGAAGGTCAGCCACGACGGCATGATCATCAGCCTGCCGGCTGGCGGCAAGGACATTAAATTCAGCGAAGCGTGGTAAGGAAA
>CAZOSI010000102.1:0-10994 GCA_964582485.1 uncultured Novosphingobium sp. | reverse complement strand
GCCTTTTTCGTCTTCCCAATGGCGCGAGTGACGGGACTCGAACCCGCGACCCTCGGCGTGACAGGCCGATACTCTAACCAACTGAGCTACACCCGCGTAGCCACTTAGGAGAGGCGCCACTAGGCCAGCATCGAGAGGCTGTCAACTGCCTACGCGCGACTCTTTTTGGGGCCTTGAGCAAAGCGTCATAAACCACCCAGCGCGCCCGTATTCTGGCGCTTAAGCTGCGGCAATGGGCACTTCGAAATGCCGCTGTTAACCATATCTTTGCCCCCGCTTGCGACAAGCACAGCCGTTCCGTCCCGGTGTGGACGCAATCGGGGGCTTATAACTCGTGTCACTTCGCCGTTCGTTCGTGAACCTGGCCGGCGCGCTTGCGCTTGCTGTGCCGGCTATCGCTGTGGCTGCACCGCTGATCGCGCTCGACAGCGCGGTCTATGTCGAAAAGGTCAAGCCCGGAAAGGGGCGCATGCTCCAGCCCGCCAACCGCCTCAACCGCGGCGACCGGGTGGTTTATGTGGTCACCTGGTACCGGATGGGCGGCAGCGGCAGCTTTACCGTCACCAATCCCCTGCCCCGCACGGTCTATTACCAGGGCAGCGCCGACGGCGAAGAGGAAGTCTCGATCGACGGCGGCAAGCGCTGGGGCAAGCTTGATGATCTGCGCGTTGGTACCCGCATCGCCACGCCCGAAGACGTGACTCACGTGCGCTGGCACGTCCCCGCCAACCAGGCCGCACGCGGCGCTGGCGAAATCACTTACTCGGCGATCGTGCGCTAAACTCTCAGCAGTTCTCGTACTTCCAGTTGCGCTTCTTGCCTTCGGCCAGCCATTCGGTCGCCTGAGCGATGCGCTTGTCGCGGGTTTCAGGGCGCTTGGCCTCGCTGATCCACTCCAGATACTCGCGGCGATGCGACGGCGCGAAGGCCTCTAGTGTCGCCTTGGCCTGCGGGTTGGCTGCGAGGGCGGCGGCGAATTCGGGCGGGATTGGCAGCTCCGGCTTGGCCGTTCGCGGCGCAGCTTTGGGTTTGAGCGCAGTCCCGGCGGAATCGATCCGCTCCACCGCCGCGACCAGCTTGCTCTTGATCTCGTTGTCGCCGGGCAAGTCCGCCATCGCGGCGATCTTGCCATATTGCCCCATGGCATCGCCTTGGCGGCCATCGCCGTGGATCACGAATGCGCAATGCGCCTTGAACGCGGCGATCCCGGCCAGGTTCTTACCTTTGTAGGTAAAGTGCGGCATGCCCCATTTGATCACTTCATCCAGTCCCGGGACCGCGGCATGCACCGCGCTGCGCAAGTGGGTGAGGATAGGCTGGGCGAACGGTGCCGCCTTGGCGATGTAGGCATCGACTCTCGGATCGCTCGCCATCGCCCTCTCCTCAGTCCGCCAACAGCAGCACCGGCACCTCGAGCAGCCGCTTGACCGCCTGAATGTAGCTTGCGGCATCCCAGCCGTCGACCACACGGTGGTCGCAGCTGATCGAGATGTTCATCAGCTTGCGCTTCTCGATCCGCTCGCCGCCCATCCCGTCGCTGACGAACATCGGGCGCTCCACGATCCGGTTCGGGCCGATGATCGCGACTTCGGGCCGGTTGATCACGGGCGTGGTCGCAACCCCGCCAAGCGGCCCGAGCGATGTAATCGTCAGGGTCGAACCGCTCAGTTCCTCGCTCTTGGCGCTGCCGCTGCGCGCGGCCTCGGCCAGGCGGACGATCTCGTTCGCGAGCTGCCACAGGTTCTTGTCCTGCGCATCGCGGATCACCGGGACCATCAGTCCACCCGGTGTCTGCGTCGCCATGCCCAGATGCACCGCTCCATAGCGGTGGACCACCCCGGCCTCATCGTCATAGCGCGCGTTGAGCATCGGGAAGTCGGGCAAGGTGCGGCAGATCGCGGTGATCAGCAGCGGCAGCATGGTCAGTTTGGGGCGGCTGCCGCGCGCTGAATTGAGCTGGGCGCGCATCTCTTCCAGCGCCGTGACGTCGCATTCCTCAACATAAGTAAAGTGCGGGATCGCGCGCTTGGCAGCGGCCATGTTCTCGGCGATCCGGCGGCGCAGGCCCATGACCTTGACGTCCTGATCGACGCCCTTGGCTCCGGCAGCGCGGAAGCCGCCTGAGGCGTTGTAAGCCAGGAACGCATCGAGATCAGAGTGGCGGATCCGGCCGTCTTCGGCAGGCTTGACCTGCGCCAGCTCAATCCCAAGCTCGTTGGCGCGGGCCCGGACGGCGGGGCTGGCCAGGACCTTGGCGTGGTGTTCGGGGGGTAGAGGCAGGGGCGGTGCCGGGGCTTCGACAGGCTCAGCCTGAGCGGAAGTTGGTGTTCTGGGCTGGACTGGATCGGGTGCAGGCTCCGCAACTTTAGGCTCTTCCTCTACGCCCCCTCCGGCTGAGCCTGTCGAAGCCCCTGTCGCAACATCCGCCCCAGCCGCATCATCCCCCTCAACCTCGATCACCACCAGCGCCGACCCGATCGCGATCATGTCACCCTCGGCCCCGGCGACCGACAGGATCGTGCCGGTAACCGGGCTTTCCATCTCGACGGTGGCCTTGTCGGTCATGACGTCGGCAATCTTGCCGTCTTCCTCGATCCGGTCGCCAACCTTGACGTGCCAAGCGACGATTTCGGCCTCGGCGATGCCTTCGCCAATGTCGGGGAGGTTGAAAGTGAACTTGCCCATACGGTTATGCCTTGAGTAGCCGGTCCATCGCCTCGCCAATGCGGACCGGACCGGGGAAGTATGCCCATTCGAGGCTGTGCGGATAGGGAGTGTCGAACCCGGTGACGCGCTCGATCGGGGCTTCGAGGTGATAGAAGCAGCGTTCCTGCACGAGTGCGCTGAGTTCCGCGCCGAAACCGCAGGTCCGCGTTGCTTCGTGAATGATCATGCATTTGCCGGTCTTCTGGACCGACTTTTCGATCGTCTCGATATCGAGCGGGACCAGCGTGCGCAGATCGATGATATCCGCATCGACGCCCTTTTCGGCGCAAACCGCCGCGGCGACATGGATCATCGTGCCGTAAGCCAGCACGGTCATCGCCTCGCCCTCGCGCACCACCCGCGCCTTGCCGAGCGGGATCGAGTAATAGCCTTCGGGAACTTCAGAACCGTCGTGCTTGGCCCAGGGTTCAACCGGCTTGTCATAGTACCCGGTGAACGGCCCGTTGTAGATCCGCTTGGGCTCGAAGAAGATCACCGGATCATTGTCCTCGATCGCGGCGATCAGCAGGCCTTTGGCGTCGTGTGGCGTGCTGGGGATAACGGTCTTGAGACCGGCAACGTGGGTGAACAGCGCCTCGGGGCTCTGGCTGTGAGTCTGCCCGCCGAAAATCCCCCCGCCAAACGGGCTGCGCACAGTAATCGGCGCGGTGAATTCCCCGGCCGAGCGATAGCGCAGCCGCGCGGCCTCGCTGACCAACTGGTCGAGCCCCGGGTAGATATAGTCGGCGAACTGGATTTCGGGGACCGGGCGCAGGCCATAGGCCCCCATCCCTACCGCTGCACCGATGATCCCGCATTCGTTGATCGGGGTATCGAACACCCGGTTCTTGCCGAACTTCTTCTGCAGGCCCGCGGTGGCGCGGAACACCCCGCCGAAATAGCCGACGTCCTCGCCAAAGACGACGACGTTGGAATCGCGTTCCATCATCACGCCAAGCGCTTCGTTGATCGCCTCGATCATGTTGAGCCGGCGGCTGGGCGCCTGGGCAAGCGAAAGCGGCGCTTCTTCAAGCGACATCATTCGTACTCCTTCCAGGTGGGCCATTTGATCCGGCGCTCGCGGATGGCCTGTTCGGCCTGTTCCTCAAGATGCCAGGGCAGCTCCTCGAACACGTCTTCGAACATGGTGTGGAACGGGTGGTGCAGGCCGTGGCCCAGCACGCCGTTCTTTTCGGCTTCCTTGGTCGCGGCCTTGACCTGCTCGGCCAGCTCCAGATCCATCGCTGCGTGCCGGTCCTCGCTCCATTCGCCAAGGCCAATCAGGTGCTGCTTGAGCCGGGTGATCGGATCGCCCAGCGGCCATTCCTTCTGCTCCAGCGCGGAGCGGTACTGGCTGGGATCGTCAGAGGTGGAGTGCCCCTCGGCGCGGTAGGTGAAGTGTTCGATCAGGGTCGGCCCATTGCCCGCCCGCGCCCGGTTGGCGGCCCAGCGCGCGGCGGCATAGACCGCCAGCGCATCGTTGCCATCCACGCGCAGCCCCGCAATGCCGTAACCGATCGCCCGCGCCGCAAAGGTCGCCCGCTCGCCCCCTGCAAACCCTGAGAAGCTGGAGATCGCCCACTGGTTGTTGACCACGTTGAACACCACTGGCGCGTTGAACACGGTGGCGAAAATAAAGGCGGCGTGGGCATCGCCCTCCGCGCTCGAACCTTCGCCGATCCAGGTGCTGGCAATCCGGGTATCGCCCTTGATCGCGCTGGCCATCGCCCAGCCCGCCGCCTGCGGCATCTGTGTCGCCAGGTTGCCGCTGATCGTGAAGAAGTTGTGCTCGCGGCTGGAATACATGATCGGCAGCTGCCGGCCCTTCAGCTTGTCCGCGCGGTTCGAATAGATCTGGTTGACCATCTCGACCAGCGGATAGCCGCGTGCGACCAGAATTCCCTGCTGGCGATAGGAGGGGAACACCATGTCGTCGTCGGCAAGCGCGAAAGCCGAAGCGACGCTGGTCGCCTCTTCCCCGGTGCATTTCATGTAGAAGCTGGTCTTGCCCTGGCGCTGGCCGCGATACATCCGGTCATCGAAGGCGCGTGTCATGGCCATGACACGCAACATGCGGCGCAGCGTTTCGGCATCAAGCTTGGGGTCCCACGCGCCGACAGCGCTGTGATCGTCGTCGAGCACGCGGATCAGGCCGTGGCACAGCGGGTGCGTTTCCTCGGTCTCGCAGCCCTCGTCGGGACGCGGAAAGATTCCGGCGGCCGGAATTTCCAGATACGAATAATCGACCGGATCACCGGGCCGGAACGGCGGTTCGGGCACGTGCAAAGAAAGCGGCGGCAGGTTGCCGCCAGCGGTTCCGGATGTGCTCAGCCCCTTGCCCATCAAGCGCTCTCCCGCTTCCCATCCACCAAGCGGACCATTGGAAGCAAATTTTAGGTTCGCGACATATTATTTCAAACTGGTTTCAGCGTCAACCGAGTGGCTGAGCTTACAATGCGGTGCATTCCCGCAGGCCGCAACCCTTTCTGTATGACCTCCCGAGCCGAGGGCAAACCCTTAACTGCGTTGCCAGAATTGCAAAAGCCTGACACCTTCCTGACCGGGTCTGCGTGGGAGAAATGTCACTATGGCATTCAAGGCCTCTTTGCTCGCCTTACCTTTACTCATGACCAGCACCGTGCTGGCCGGACAGGTGAGTACGCCGGATCCGCCAGCGCCCGACGCTGCCGAAACAGAACGGCCTTTCAGCCCTTGCATCGAAATGACCTTTTGCCCCGACCCGATGAAGCTCGATTCCGAATACCCGCCGTTTGCCGAGGGAATTGTTGAGCCCGAGCCCCCCCGGATCACCTACAAGCCCGGGAAGGATCCGCTAAGGGCCAGGACGGCAACGACGCTTGTACTGTTTCAGGACGGCAAGCTTATTCAGATCAAAAAGGTCCGCCGCGCAGCCAAGATGCGCGGTGCGCGGATGATCCTTGTCCCGACCGGAGTGGCGCCTTGGATGGCGCAGATCCAGCGCCCGGAATTCGTGCGTGCCGCAACCAGCCGTCGGTTGACTTGGCGGGATCGCCAGTTCTGCGGCGGCGCCTATATTGCGCCTGGGTGGATCGTCACGGCCGCGCATTGTCTCAAAGACTATGGAAAGGACATCAAGTCCGCCGGGTACAGGGTCCGTCTGGGCATCACCAGCATCGTCACACCCTCAACCAATCCAACCTTGCATGGGGCAAGCTATGCCATCGTCCGGATCATCCCGCATCCCAATTACGGCAGGCCCGACCGCTACTACAACGATATCGCGCTGATTCAGTTCGCACCTGATGCGGAAACCGCGCGGGGTACGCGTGGGCCGGTGCGCGTGATCGCGCTTGATCGCGACCCGCCCGGTGCCCGCCCGGTTGCTGGCAAGCAAGCCTTGTTCTTTGGCTGGGGAACCACCGAAAAGCAGGAGCCGTCGCCGCACTTGCAGTATGGCGCTGTTCGGCTGACGCCGGACAATTTGTGCCCGAACAACAAGATCGCTCTGTGCGGTCGCGGAGAAGGTCGGCAAGGGTCAACCCAGTGCCACGGCGATAGCGGCGGACCGCTGATAGTGAAGGAAAACGGCCTTGACGTGCTGGTCGGCGTAGTCAGTCACAACCGCGGCTTCCAGAAATGCGGCGCCAATGACCGCGAAGGCGTTTTCACCCGGATCGCCGCCTATCGCGACTGGATTCAAAGCTACACCGGCCCGCTGCGGTGGCCGTCAGCGCAGGGCAGGAACTAGAAAATGGGGACGGCAAGAGCGGTGCTGACCCGCAAGTTCGTACCGATCGCGATTATTGCGGCATTGTGCAGTGCCGCCGGTTGGGCCCAGACGACAGTCGGCGAAGTCCAACCCGATCAGGTGGCAGGACCGGCCCGGCCCGGCGACGCTCCCGAGGCTGACGATCGCGGATTGCCAAACTGCGACTCATTCTTTGGTCCTTGCGTGGATCCGGCCACGCTCGACAGCGCACCGCTTGAGGTCGCAACAGGGTTTCCCTCGCCCGAAGATTACATTCCCAAGCCAGTGGTTGTTCCAAGTGGAGCCTTCCAAGGCGTCGAGCAGGTCATCGGCGGCGGCTTTATGGTGCAAGGCAACACAGCGCCGTGGGTAGCGCAAATCCGCCGGCCGGTCAGAATGACCGGAATCACCCAGCGTTCGCTGGGCTGGGCTGAGCGGCACCAGTGCACTGGTGCAGTGATCAAGGCAGGCTGGGTCCTGACGGCAGCGCACTGCCTGAGAGACAAGATGGATATCAAGGGCAATACTGCGAACATCCGCGAACTGAACTACCGAGTCTGGTTGGGGGTGAAAGACATCGGGAATGAACGCAGCGGTACCAGCTACCGGATTGTCGGGATTCACCAGCCGCCCAATTACAGTCCATCCAGCTTTTCAAGCGACATTGCCCTGGTTCACTATGCAGTCGACCCGGAAACCGACCTGAAAAGGGGCGTTAGCGCCATCGCTATCGCGGTTGACCGCGAGCCCCGGGGAATACGGCAGTTTGGGAACGACGTGGTGCACTTCTATGGCTGGGGGAATACCGAACGGAACGCGATTTCCGGCCCGCTGCTTTTCGGCAAGGCGGTGATCGCGCCCGACAAGGACTGCAAGTGGCCGGATATCGCGCTGTGCGGGCTGCAAATTGCCAAGATCGGGATTCCTGGCCGTCAATCGACCCAGTGCCACGGTGATAGCGGAGGCCCTCTGGTCTGGTTTCGCAAAAGGCAGGCGCCCCTGTTGATCGGGGTGGTCAGCCACAATGTCGGGAAGGCGACTTGCGGCACTCAGCGCAGCGCCGGAATTTTCACCCGCGCATCCGCCTTCATAGCCTGGATCGAGAGCGTCGCCGGAAGACTTCCTTAGGCCCCTGCTGCTCCAGAAATTCGGGTGATCCGGCCCGGGCCGCAATGCAGCCCGGGCTGGCAAAGTATTACGGCCTGATCGGGTTGTTGTTGGGGTCACCTGCTTCGGTCGAAGCCGCTTCGGCATCGGTGGCCTCAGTCGCAGCTGCGGTGGCTGCTTCGGTGGCTTCTGCGGAGGCTTCGGTGGTGGCTGCAGGGGCTTCTTCCGTCTTCCCGCACCCGGCGAGGGCAAGGGCCGACGCGGCGATCAGCAGTCCTGTGGTAACTTTGCGCATGATATGTCCTCCTGTTGCTTAGAGATCCGGGACTATGACAGTCCCATTTTCGAAAGCAATTGGCTAAATTCGGGCAGTGTCCGGATCGGATCGAGCAATGGATCGGCCCGCGCCAGGAGCAAGCCGGAATCCCGGGCTGCAGCAGCCTCGCGCAGCCGTTCCATAGCCTGTGTCCCTTGCCCCCATTGCGCCAACACCTGCGCCTGCTGGTATTTTGAAGCGGCACCATGGTCCGCCAGCAATTCGCTGTAGGCTGCCTCGGCTGCGGGCCTGTTGCCCAGGCGGGCCTGTACAATCGCCTCACCCGATAGGCGAATGAATGCGGTTGGTTCGGCCGCATAGGCCTTCAGCGCTGCCTGATACTTCCCCGTCAAGAGCAGGGCGGAACCAATAGTGGCATTGGCTGCACTGAGCTTTGGGTTGAGTTCCAGCGCCTGACGCATCCTGGTCTCGGTCAAGACATAGTCCCGCCGCGCAAATGCAATATGGCCAGCCGCGCGGAATGCGCCGGGGTTAAGCGGATCGAGCGCGATCGAGCTGGCGATCGCCGCATCCGCATCAAGCGCCCGTTCGGTATAGGCGCAATAGAGCGCGAAGGTCCGCAGAACATCAGCATCGCCCTCACCCAGTTCGCGCGAACGCTCATAGGATTGGCGCGCGGCCTTGGGGTCAAGTCGCCCGTTGTAGATCGCATAGCCCAGCGCAGAATAGGCTTCCGCCAGCTTGGGCGCGGCCTTCACCGCAGTTTCGGCCGAAGTGATCGCGCGATCATAGAATAGCCGCGCTTCATCGATCCGGCTGGTCTCGTTGGCGATCACCGCCAAAACCTTGGAACGCGCCGCAAGTGCCGAAGCATAACTTCCATCTAATTTTATCGCGGCATCGAACTGCGCCAGCGCAGCCCGGTCGGTTTCTTCGCTCGCACTGGTTTCAGCCAGCGCCCTGCCGCGCAGATAGGCGTCGAATGCCCCTGCGTTCTTGGTTCCACCAATTTGCGCCAGATCGCCAGAACGACCTTCGGCAACGGCCTGCGCGTTGATCTCATTGGCCAAAGCGCGGCTGACGATCGCCGCAATCTCGGTTTGCATCGCCAGCACATCGTTTGGCTTGCGATCAATCGTCTCGCTCCAGTCCACCCGGGCGTCGCGGCCATTCAACAGCTCAACCGAAACCCGGATCAAATCGCTCCCCGCCCGCACGCTTCCGCGCAGGACGTGAGCAACACCCAGTCGCTTGGCGATGGTCAGGACGTCCTGATCGTTACCGCGACATTCGGCCGAAGAGGTTGGCGCGGCGATCCGCAAATTCTGGTTGCGCGACAGGGTGGCACGCAATTCCTCTGACAATCCTGCCGAAAAATAGGCCTGACTTTGATCGCCCAGGTTGCTGAACGGGATCACCGCTATGGTATTTTCACTCGCCTTGGCTGCCCCGGGCACCAGCGCGCGCCACGCGGCATAGCCACCCGCCAAGACCACCGCCGCCGATCCTGCACCAACCAAGACACCGCGCCGCGTGGTACCCTTGGCAGCAGGCTGTGAAACTGTATGGCGCGCCTGCCCGGCAAGGGTCAGCACCGCCCGGATCGCTGCCTGAATCTCTGGCGCGTCGGCCTTGCCCCGCCACTTTTCGATATTGATCGCCTGGAATTGCCGGAAACCCAGCGGGGCGTGGGTGCCATCAAGCGACAGCGGCACCAGGCAGCCGCGTTCGCGTCCGCTGGTCGCCTCGTCCCTCACCCAATGCGAATCGACCGAAGTCCGCGACCACAGCACCACAACCGCATCGGCGGATTCGAGCGCAGCCTCGGTAGTCGGCAGAAAAGTATCGCCGCCTTCCAGCAGGCCGTCCCACCAGACCCGCAGCCCGGCTTGTTCAAACGCAGCAATCACATTGAGCGCGCGTTTCTGATCGGCCCGGGCATAGCTCAGGAAAACGCTGGGCCGACTGTCCGGCGCGCAGTCCACGTCAGTCACCGAATCCATCGCGTTGCTGCCATCCCCTTTGCGCTACGCGACCCCCCGCATAGGCAAAGCTTAGTCCCTTCAGCGCTAGACCGCAACGGGCGCAGCGATATGGCCCTGGGGGGCATAGTCGCTGACCGCAAAGTCCTCAATCTGGTATTCGAAGATGCTGTCAGGCCGGCGCAGAATCTCCAGCGATCCGCCGCCCGAAGGCATACGCGCCAGCTGGGCTTCGACCAGATCGGCATGGTTGAGATATAAATGGGTATCGCCGCCCATCCAGATCAGTTCGCCGGGCTCAAGGTCGGATTGCTGTGCTAGCATCCGGGTGAAAAGTGCCGCGCCGAACAGGTTGAACGGCAGGCCCAGCGCAACGTCACAACTGCGCTGGTAAAGCAGGCAGTTGAGCCGGTTTCCGGCCACCTGGAACTGATAGGTCTTGTGGCACGGCGGCAAGGCCATCTGCCCAAGCTCGGCCACGTTCCAGCCTTCGACGATATGGCGGCGGCTGCCGGGACTGGTCTTCAGGCTTTGGACCACCTGGGCGACCTGGTTGATCCCCTGCCCCTGCCGGTAGAGCCCTTCGCCGGCTGGTTCATACGTCGGCCAATCGACCCATTGCTTGCCATAGACCGGGCCAAGATCGCCCCACTGCGCGGCAAACTGTTCATCTGCCGCGATCCGTGCGGCGAAATCGTCCAGTCCGACCGCCTCGCCAGTGGCCTTCACATAGTTAGCGTGCGGCCACTCGTTCCAGATTTTGACCCCCTGCAGCACTAGCGGGCGGATGTTGGTGCTCCCGGTCAGGAACCACAGGAACTCGCGCGCCGAAGTCTTCCAGTAGATCCGCTTGGTCGTGATCAGCGGCATGGCGCCGCCGGTCAGGTCGAAGCGAATCTGCGCGCCGAAAACAGCGCGGGTACCGATTCCCGTCCGGTCGATCCGTTCGTCGCCATGCTCCCAGATCCGGCGCATCAGGTCGAGGTACTGCCATTCCCAGTGATTGTCGCGCCGGGGATCGAGGGGAATCGCTGCTGTTGCCATGAAAAGACCCTAGCGCGAGATTGCCCGCTTGCCACCTGTGGAATCGCTCACTATAGGCGCGCTCCTGCCTCGCCCCTGCATGCAGGGGTGAACGATCGGTCGGGGAATAGCTCAGCCTGGTAGAGCACTGTCTTCGGGAGGCAGGGGC
>CAZOSI010000101.1:0-11339 GCA_964582485.1 uncultured Novosphingobium sp. | reverse complement strand
TTGCGGGTGGTGCCGATCAGCTTGCCGATCTGCGCGTCCGAAATTTCCGGGTGGTTGCGCAGGATCCAGGCAATACCGTCGGGTTTGTCCTGACGCTTGGACACCGGAGTATAGCGTGGACCCTTGGTCCGGCTGACATTGACCGGGGCCTTCTGCATCACCAGCGAATAATTGGGATCATCCTGGCCCTTTTCGATTTCGGCCATGGTCAGCTCACCCGAACGGACCGGATCGCGTCCGGTATATTTCGAACTCGCCAGGTCATCGGCCATGGCCTGGACTTCAAGGATGTGCAGGCCGCAGAATTCAGCGATCTGTTCAAAGCTCAGCGCGGTATTGTCGACCAGCCACGAAGCGGTGGCATGCGGCATCAGCGGGGTCGGCTTGGTCACGGGGTTTTCTCCGGCTCTAAATAGAAGGGCCGCCCCTTTCGGAGCGGCCATTTATCGCGCATCTAGGCGCTATTTACGCCTCAGGCAAGCATGCAAACCGCATGTTAGTGATTCGCAACTATAAGTTTCTGCGCCAAACCGTGCTTTGGGGGGATTCAATGTTGCGTCGGATCGTGTTTGCCGCTTTCGCCAGCCTGCTGCTTGCCGCCTGCGGACGTGGAAGCGAGGACTTTGCCGTTAATGTCGGCCGCCCGGTTGACAGGGTTGCTTCCGCCTTCGATGGCACCAGCGTCGATCCCGAGATCTCCGGCATGTTCCCGGGCCTAAAGGTGGTCCGCACCCGCCCGGCCAAGAACGAAATCCTTTACACCATTCCCGGTAATGGCGAGTTCGAAGCGACGATCAAGCTGACTTTTGTGGGCTCGGACGATGGCCAAAGCACCGTGATCCACGGCGCGGTCGATGTACCGAGCACCGAAGTGACCTATGACGGCAAATCGATGGTGATCAGTGAAACCAAGGTCGAGATCATTATCCGCGCGCTGATGCGCTCTGCCGCAAAGAAACTGGAAGCCGGTAAGTCGGTCGAGGAGGAGCGCCGCGACTTCTCTCGCATGCTGACCGTCTTGGCAATCATCACGGACAGCAAGAAGCTGCGTCTGGCCCAGGATATCAGCAAGTATCCCGAATGGTACATGGCCGGCCTCGGCTGGCTTTCCGGCCTGGGAGACAGCGGGCCGAACCCCTATGGCGAATATGTCGCAGGGGACGATCCCGGCTATGCCGCACGCCAGGATGAATACCGCCAGGAAAGCGCCGAACGCGCGGAACGCGCGCAGGCTGAAGAGAATTCGCGGCCGATGGACAGCGCCCAGGGCGATTCAGCCTATGGGGACGATGCATCAGACGAATAGGCAATCAGCTTTGCGCCTGACCTTCTCCCTGCTGGCGGTCTGCACCCTGGCCGGATGCGGCTCGGGACCGGATGAAGTCACAGGGTCCCGGGAGGTCCGCATGACCGAAGCGGCTATGCGCACACGGATCGTGGCGCTGGCGGCCTGCCCCTCTCCGCTCGACCGGCTCGGCATCGGCCGGATTGCGCCGCGGGTGGCTGCGGCCACGCCCGGATCGGCCACCATCCGCATTTCGGCCGCAGCCGACCCCGCCGGAAGCACCGTCCGCTTCGACCTGAAAGGTTACCCGGGCGACTCATCCGGCGCCTTGCAGGTTCGCTGGGCAATCCGCATATCCAACAGCGCCCGTGAACTCGATCTGGGTGAGGACCGACTGCTCAATCCGGCCCGCTTCGGCAAGGAGATCGATGAGGCCGTTGAGGCCTTTGCCAACTACTATTACGAGGTTGGCCAGCCCGATCAGCCTTATGCCCGCAACAAACAGGCGCTAAACAAGGCCTGCCGCAAGTTTGGTCGGCTGCTTGATGCGGTTGCGATTTCAACCAACCCCTCGTTGCGGGCCACGATTGAGCGGCAGAAAAGCCGCGATGCGCTGGGCTGGTTGTTCAGCGATAACTACCGCCTGAAGACAGAAAGCCCGGATGGCGCCTATTGGGAAGCCGAGCCGGACTACGGTGGATTCTACGACTAGCCGACCTTCAGCACGATCTTGCCGATATGCGCGCCGGCTTCCATCCGGGCATGGGCCAGGGCAGCTTCAGCCAACGGGAAGGCGCGGTCCATCACCGGGCGCAGCTGACCTCCGATAGTCAGCGGCCAAGCCAGTTCGGTGATTTCCTGGGCCAACAAGGTCTTGAACTGGTCCGAGCGCGGGCGCAGCGTCGATCCGGTCAGATGCAGGCGGCGGCGCATCACTTCGGCCATGTTGATCGATGCCTGCAAGCCGCCCTGGACCGCGATGGTCACGTGTCGCCCATCTTCTGCAAGACATTTCAGATTGCGCGCAACATAATCGCCCGCGACCATATCGAGGACGATATCTACACCCTTGCCCCCGGTGATTCGCGCAACTTCCTCGACGAAATCCTGCGCCTTGTAATCGATCGCGTGATCGGCCCCGATCTTAAGAGCTTCGGCACACTTGTCTGGCCCGCCGCACGTCACGATCACATTCAGGCCAAACAGCTTGCCGAGCAGGCAAGCCATCGAACCGATGCCGCTGGTCCCACCGTGGACCAGGATCGTCTCGCCTTCGCGGGCATAGGCTCGCTCGAACACGTTGTGCCAGACAGTGAACAGCGTTTCCGGCAGGGCGGCAGCCTGATCGAGCGGCAGGTCGGCGGGTACCATCAGGCAGTGTCCGGCTGGGACCCGGCAATATTCAGCATAGCCGCCACCCGGCGTGAGCGCACAGACTGTCTGACCCAGCATGGCCAAATCGACGCCCTCGCCCAGCGCAACAATTTCGCCAGAAACCTCCAACCCGGGGACCGGCGAAGCGCCGGGCGGAGGTGGGTAGAAGCCTTGACGCTGAATCACATCAGGGCGGTTGACCCCGGCAAAGGCAACCCGGATCAGCACGTCGCCAGCCTGAAGCACGGGCAGCGGCAATTCCATCAGACGGAGAACTTCTGGTCCACCCGGCGCATCGTAATGCGCAGCCCGCATCGTTTCCGGTAGAATTTCAGTCATTTGCCGATCCCCTGTTGCCGAAGGGCCACGGCCTGCGCCCTAGCTGCTTGGCTGGTTGACAGCAAGCACGGACCGTCCGATTCTGGCCGTCGATGGATGAAGACTTGCCTCGGCCCAAAGGCGATGCCGCCAGCTTGTTGGCGAAAGAACTGCTCGATCCCTATTCGCAGGACGAGTTGGCAGACCGAATTGCGCTGCTTGAAGCAGAAATTGCGCGGATCAAGGCTCATCGGGACCGAGTAAGCGCTCACCGGGCCGCCGCCGACGCCCTGTTCAAGCCGCGATCGAGCTGATGAAGCGCGCCGCTCTTTTTTGCCAGGCGGAGGCTTCCCATATAGATTTGGTTAACCCTGCTTCTTCATATTCTCCGACAGTGCCATATTCACCGGTCGGAGTGCTTACCCTCCCTTGGAGACCCAGTTAGATGCCCAGTTTCGCCCAGAGCCTCGAAAAGACGCTGCATGCTGCGCTGACCAATGCGTCGGACCGCAACCATGAGTATGCGACGCTGGAACACCTCCTGCTCGCCTTGATCGACGACCCGGATGCAACCCAGGTGATGATCGCCTGCGGGGTTGACCTTGCCGAACTGACCGAGGTGGTGAAACAATACCTCGATCAGGAGTACCAGTCGCTCAAGACCCAGGAAAAGGGCGACCCTTCGCCCACCGCGGGCTTCCAGCGGGTGATCCAGCGCGCGATCCTGCATGTCCAGTCGAGTGGCAAGGATACCGTCACCGGCGCCAACGTGCTGGTCGCGCTGTTTTCCGAACGCGATTCCTATGCGGTCTATTTCCTGCAACAGCAGGACATGACCCGGCTTGATGCGGTCAGCTTCATCAGCCATGGGATCGGCAAAGGTGGCAAGCGGATTGAGGATCGCGGCCCGCAAGGATCGGAGACACCCGAACCGGCACAGCCTGAGGAAAAGGCCCAGGCAAAGGACGGCAAGAAGGACTCGGCGCTCGACCAGTTCTGCGTCAACCTTAACGAACGCGCGATGGCCGGCAAGATCGATCCGCTGATCGGGCGCGGCCCCGAAGTGGACCGCACGATCCAGATCCTGTGCCGCCGCTCCAAAAACAACCCGCTCTATGTTGGCGATCCCGGCGTCGGCAAGACCGCAATTGCCGAGGGGCTGGCACGCAAGATTATCGAGGGCGAAGTGCCCGAAGTGCTGCAGGATGCGGTGATCTATTCGCTCGACATGGGCGCGCTGCTCGCCGGCACGCGCTACCGCGGCGATTTCGAGGAGCGGCTCAAGCAAGTCGTCAGCGAGCTTGAGAAAATGCCCGAGGCGGTGTTGTTCATCGATGAGATCCACACCGTGATCGGCGCGGGCGCGACCAGTGGCGGGGCGATGGATGCCTCAAATTTGCTGAAGCCGGCGCTGTCGTCAGGCGCAATCCGCTGCATCGGGTCGACCACCTACAAGGAATTCCGCAACCACTTTGAAAAGGACCGCGCGCTGCTGCGACGGTTCCAGAAGATCGACGTCAACGAGCCAACCATCGAAGACACGATCAAGATCCTCAAAGGCCTGCGCAGCGCGTTCGAAGAGCATCACAAAGTCAAATATACCGCCGAAGCGATCAAGACCGCAGTCGAGCTTTCGGCCCGCTATATCAATGACCGCAAGCTGCCCGACAAGGCGATCGACGTGATCGATGAGGTTGGCGCGATGCAGATGCTGGTTCCGCCCAGCCGCCGCAAGAAGACCATCACTGCGCGCGAGATCGAAGCGGTTATCGCCACGATGGCGCGGATCCCGCCCAAATCGGTCTCAAGCGATGACCGGCAGGCGCTTGAGCACCTCGAAAAGGATCTCAAGCGTGTGGTCTTCGGGCAGGACAAAGCGATCGAGGTCCTCTCCAGCGCGATGAAGCTCAGCCGCGCTGGCCTGCGCGATCTGGAAAAGCCGATCGGCTCGTTCCTGTTCTCAGGGCCCACCGGGGTCGGCAAGACCGAGGTTGCCAAGCAGCTCGCCAGCATTCTCGGCATCCCGATCCAGCGTTTTGACATGTCCGAATATATGGAGCGCCATTCGGTCAGCCGCCTGATCGGCGCGCCGCCGGGCTATGTCGGCTACGATCAGGGCGGGCTGCTGACCGATGCGATTGACCAGCAACCGCACTGCGTGCTGCTGCTCGACGAAATCGAAAAGGCCCACCCCGACCTGTTCAACATCCTGCTGCAGGTGATGGACAACGGCCGGCTCACCGATCATCACGGCAAGACAGTCGATTTCCGCAATGTCGTGCTGATCATGACCACCAATGCCGGGGCCAGCGATATGGCCAAGCAGGGGATCGGGTTCGGCGACGTTAGCAAGGCCGATGCCGGCGACGAAGCGGTCAAGCGGATGTTCACGCCCGAATTCCGCAACCGGCTCGATGCAATCGTGCCGTTCGCTTACCTTGGCACCGAAGTGATCGCGCGGGTGGTCGAAAAGTTCGTGCTCCAGCTGGAACTGCAGCTGGCCGACCAGAACGTCCACATCCAGTTTGACAGCGATGCCCGCGAATGGCTGGGCAAGCGCGGCTATGACAAGCTCTATGGCGCACGGCCGATGGCGCGGCTGATCCAGGAGAAGGTCAAGCAACCGCTGGCCGAGGAACTGCTGTTCGGCAAGCTGCGCCACGGCGGCGAGGTCCACGTCTCGGTCAAGGATGAGGTGCTGGCTTTCGAGCTGACCCCGGCCCCGCCCAAGCTCGACCGCAAGGCTAAAAAGGCTGCCGAAGCAGAGGCTGCCGCCAGGCCCAAGCCGAAACGCAAGGGCAAGGCAGCAAGCGAATCTGGCAGCGACGCCGACTGATTGATCACTGATTGACTGGGGTCAATTCGCCTGACGGCTTGCCCGGCTAAGGCAAGGCTGCATAGCCGTGCCCGGGAGAATGTGTTCGTGAATCAAGCCGAAGCCATTGCCACCAGCCCGTTCGAACGCGTCGGCGGACACCCGGTTTTGCAGGCGATCTGCGAGCGGTTTTACGACCTGATGGAGCAGGACCCGGCCTATGCCGAGCTGCGCGCAATGCATGCTGCGGACCTCAGCCCGATGCGCCAGGCCTTGCCGCTGTTCCTGGCCGGATGGGCCGGCGGCCCGCGCGACTGGTTCGAGGCAAATCCAGGCAAATGTATGATGAGTATGCACGCGCCTTTCCCGATCGGGCGCCAAACTGCCGAGCAATGGGCCGAAGCGATGACCCGCGCCATTGCTGATACCGACTTGGCCGATCGCGAGATTGGCGATGCCCTGGCCGATGTGTTGGGCCGAATGGCACGGGGCATGGCGCGCGATTAGTTGCAAATTACGCAAGTCGTCCTTAGCAATCTCCCGCATGAAGCCCAAATTGCTGTCAACGCTGCCCGGCTACACCGCCGCGCAGTTCGCCGCCGATGCCCTGGCTGGCCTGACTGTGGCAATGGTTGCCCTGCCGCTGAGCATCGCCATCGCGATTGCCTCGGGTGCCGATCCGGCCAAAGGCCTGATCACGGCAATAGTCGGCGGGTTCCTGATTTCGCTGCTAGGCGGCAGCCGGGTGCAGATCGGTGGGCCGACCGGCGCATTTATCGTGGTGGTCTACAGCGTGATCGCCGAGCATGGCTATGACGGGCTGGTCCTGGCCACGCTGATGGCCGGGGTGATCCTGGTCGTCGCGGGGCTGCTGCGGGCTGGAAATCTGATTGCACTGGTGCCCGAAGCGGTAGTCAACGGCTTCACGATCGGTATCGCCGTCATCATCGCCTCAAGCCAGCTAAAGGACTTCCTGGGTCTTTCGGACGGAGCCATGCCGGCCGAGTTCGTCGCCAAACTGGAGGCGTTGTGGGCCGCGCGCGGCAGCCTTAACCCGACCGCGCTGGCGATGGGCCTGGCTGCATTGATCCTGATCGTGCTGCTGCGGCGGCTGTTCCCCCGCTTTCCGGGATTGATTTTCGCCATGGCCGGCGTTTCGGCAGCGATCGCGCTGTGGCACTTGCCGGTCGATACCATCGCCTCACGCTATGGCGATCTTCCCGCTTCGTTGCCAATGCCCGTCTTGCCCGTCATCACATTTGCACGGCTCACCGAACTGCTGCCATCGGCGCTGGTCATTGCCTTCCTGGCAGCGATCGAATCGCTGCTCTCGGCCATGGTTGCCGACCGGATGATCGAAGGCCGCCATCGGCCCAATGCCGAGGTTTCGGCCCAGGGCTGGGCCAATATCGGTTCGGCGCTGTTTGCCGGCTTGCCCGCCACCGGCGCGATTGCCCGGACTGCCACCAATGTCCGCGCGGGCGGGAGCACGCCGGTGGCCGGGATGATCCATGCCCTGGTGATCCTGCTGGTCATGTTGCTGGCCGCGCCGCTGGCTGGCTATCTGGCGATGCCGGCACTGGCCGCCTTGCTGCTGACTACTGCCTGGAACATGAGCGAGCCACACAAGTGGCGCGGCTATTGGGCCTCGTCCATCAGCGAACGGGTCCTGCTGCTGCTCACGCTGGTGCTAACGGTGCTGGCCGATCTTACCGTGGCAATCGGGGTGGGGGTGGCACTGGGGCTGGCGCTGCGCCTACACGAAGGAGGCCAGCAGGCCGAGGGCTGGCGCACGCCCGAACGCTAATCAACCAACCGCACCAGCTTGTCGCGCCCAGTTGCGCCGCGCAACAAGTGCAGCCGTGACGTCGCCACACCCAGCGCTTCAGCCAGCAGCTCAAGCACGGCCTCGTTAGCTTTACCATCCTGAGGCTTGGTGCGGACTTTCACCAGTACCACGCCGTCGCCGATTTCGACACGCTCACTGCGGGCGCCGGGCGTGACGCGCAGTGCCAGCCGACCCTCAGCGTCGGCCAGTGCGCGGATTGCTTCGGGCGAGGGATATTCAGCTTTCGAGCGTGCCATTGTAGAGCGCTGCGTGGACCTTGGCGTTCTCAACATAGTGCCCGACGCCCATTTGCAGTCCGGCGATCGCGCGGTCATCAAGCTCGCGCATAAATGCGGCGGGTCGTCCGGCCCAGAGCTGGCGCGCGGGGATCCGTTTGCCGGGGCTGAGCAACGCACCGGCCGCGAGCATGCCTTCGCGCTCGATCACGCAGCCGTTCATCGTCGCCGCAGCAAAGCCGACGAAGCCTTTGTCCTCGATCACAGTGCCGTGGATCATCGCCATGTGGCCGATCAGCACGTCCTCGCCGATCAGCGTCGGGAAGCCATCGGGCGCGCCGGGCATCGGCCCATCGCAGTGGATCACGCTGCCGTCCTGGACATTGGTTCGCGCCCCGATAACGATCCGGGTGACATCACCGCGCAGCACGCAATTGTACCAGATCGAAGCATCGGGGCCGATCTCGACATCGCCGATGATCCGGCAACCTGGGGCAATGAAGGCGCTGTCGTGGATCCGCGGGGCCTTGCCGTTGATGGCGATAATGGTGGTGTCGGGGCGGTTCATGCTAGTACTTTCCAAGGAAGTTTGACCAAGTGACATAGGGCAGGATCGAGGCGTAGTCATCGCTCCAGACATGCGGAGCCGGCCCGACCAGTTTGCGCCATGACGTCGCCGGGGCAAGCTTGGCGAGTTCGTCCAGTCGCGCTGGATCGCGACTTACTGCTACCCAGGTTGAGCCAGTGAAAGGGCTTTCCTCGGGCGGTGAATCTTCGCGCACCGCAGCATGTAGCCCGCGGACTTTGACCAGCGCGGCCAGGGCCGGTTCCAGATCGATGTAACGGTTCGAAATGTGCACGAACAGAACTCCGCGCGGCGCCAGTGCATCAAGATAGACCCCGAACGCTTCCTCGGTGAACAGGTGCAAGGGGATCGAATCCGACGAGAAGGCATCAATCGCCAGCAGATCGAAACTGGCGGGCCGAACCCGCGCCAGGTTGATCCGGGCATCCCCCAGTTCGACCCGCGCGCGGGGGGCGCAATCGCGGAGGTAGGTGAAGCGGCCGGTGTGCGACAGATCGAGCACAGTCTGATCGATTTCGAAAATTGTCCAGGCCTGGCCAGGCCGGGCATAGCCGGTCAGCGACCCGGTGCCGAGGCCGACCACTCCAAGCCTGGGCCGGCTCATAACAAGCCGATCGGCATTGGCAAAGCCGATCGCCACGCCGGATCCCGGTCCATAGTAGGACATTGCCAGGCACCGCAGCGTTGGATCGGTCGATTGCTGGCCGTGCAGCGTGGTCCCATGCGCGAGGGTTCGCAGCTTCTGATCTGGGAACTCGCGGACCGTGTAGATCCCGAAATAGCTGCGTGTGCGCACGCCTTCCCGGCTATCCTCGATGGTTTGTAGCCCGCCCTGCGAAATCATGGCCAAGCCAAGGACCGCGAGCGCAAGCACTCGCCAGGTAACCAGAGCGAGACCAATCATTGTAAGTCCCGCAGTCAGCGTCCAGCCGATTGCCTCGGCACCTTCCTGCTGGTTGGCTTCGTACAGGAACCGCGCCAACGCCCCGGCAGCGAAGACCAGTGCGCCCAAGGCCGTGAGCTTAAGGCCGGAACTCAAATTCGGGCGCGATCCCCAATCAAGCGTGGAGGGGCGCGGCAGCAACATGGCGGCTGCCAGCACCAGCAGCGGATGCTCCCAAACCCAATCAAACACCAGCGGCGCGACCAGCGCGGTGAAGAGACCGCCCAACACTCCGCCGGCAGACATGGCAAGATAAAAGCCGGTAAGCTGCGCGGGGTCCGGTCGCAGGTCATAGAGCCTGGCGTGGAGCGCCACGCTGATGAAAAACAGCAGCGCGACACTGGAAATGACCGGCAGCAGTCCGTGGGATCCTTGCGAGACCATCGCCAGGCCGCCGATCGAAAGGATTGCCAGCCAGGCCAGCCCCGAAATCACCTGCGCCGGACCGCGCCAATCGGCAAAAGCAATCGTGAAGCTGAGCAGGTAGATGCCCAGCGGGATCACCCACAGCAGCGGCATCGCGAAGATATCGGTAGTGAGGTGCGTTGTGGTTGAAAGCATCAGCCCCGACGGTACGGCGGCAAGCGCAATCCAAAAAGCTATGCGTCGGCGCGGGATCGCCGCGGCAACAGTTTCCGGCATTTCCGGCAATTCGCCAAGGCCGCTGCGGGCCCGCGCACAGAGCGCGATCAGCACGATCAGCAGCAGGTAGCCAGCCGACCAACCCCAGGCCTGGGTGCGGATCGGCAAGAGCGGTTCCAGCATGAGCGGATAAGCGATCAGCCCGGCAAAGCTACCAAAGTTCGAGGCTGCATAGAGCGCCCACGGCGCACCGGCGTGCGGGGCAAGCGCGTACCAGCGCTGCATCAGCGGGGCCTGGGCCGAAACGAGGAAGAACACCGGCCCGATCGACAGCGCCAGCAAGGCGGGAACCCAGAACACTTCGGATCCTGGGGTCGGACTGGGCAGATCGACCAGTCCGACCGGCAAGGTCACCAGCGCAACCGCGAAGAGAATCAGATGCAACCGCGCCTGGCGCCGTTGCGGCAAGCGCGACAGACGGTGCGCATACCAATAGCCTGCCAGCAGCAGCGCCTGATAGACCAGCATCGCGCTGTTCCAGACATTGGGCGCGCCGCCAAGCCGCGGCAGCGCCATCCGTGCGACCATTGGCTGGATCAGGAATAACAGGAACGATCCGGTCAGGATCGTCACCACGAACAACCGGCGCCGTGGCGGAGCGGATGCGGTCACCGGCACCAATCCTCGCGCCCGACCCGGTAAGTGACATGGCGCAGCAGCGGATCGTTTGGCGCGACTCGGGGGTGATCGAAATCGTGATCGGGCAAATGGAACATGCCGAGCCGTTCCATCACTGCACGGCTGCGGCGGTTTTCCACACTGGTGATCGCATAGGCGGCAACATCGCTGCGGTTGGCGAACAGCCAGTCGATCGCGGCGCGCGCGGCTTCAGTGACATAGCCATGCCCCCAGGCATCCCTCGCGATCCGCCAGCCGAATTCGGCCTTGCCGACGATCGGTCCGACCGAACCGCGAATCACGCCGCACCAGCCGATCAGGTGCTCGTCTTCGCGCCGGACCAGCGCCCAGAAGCAATGCCCATACTCGGCCTCGACGGCCTGCATCCGGCCGATCAGCGCAGCAACTTCAGCGCGGCTCATCACCGGTCCCAGCGTGGCCATCACCTCGGGATCGCTGCACACCGCATGGAACGATTCGAGATCCTCCGCCCGCCACGAGCGCATCGCCAGCCGTTCGGTTTCGATCCAGATCTCAGCCACCCAGCAGCCGCGCCGCATGGGCAGCATGGTAGGTCAGCACGCCCGAGCATCCCGCCCGCTTGAACGCCAGCAGGATTTCCAGGACCAGCGCATCGCGGTCCCCGGCCCCGGCTGCAGCGGCATGTTCGATCATCGCGTATTCGCCGCTGACC
>CAZOSI010000100.1:0-11347 GCA_964582485.1 uncultured Novosphingobium sp. | reverse complement strand
GGAAGAGCCCCAACGGCACGATCCGCAACATCCTGGGCGGCGTGGTGTTCCGCGAACCGATCGTGATGCAGAACGTGCCCCGGCTGATCCCGGGCTGGACCGATCCGATTGTGGTCGGCCGCCATGCCTTTGGCGATCAGTACAAGGCGACCGATACCCTGATCCCCGGCCCCGGCACGCTGCGCCTGGTTTTCGATGGTGACGATGGCCAGTCCATCGATCTCGAAGTGTTCAAGTTTCCCAGCGCCGGCGTTGCCATGGCGATGTACAACCTCGACGATTCAATCCGCGATTTCGCCCGCGCCAGCTTCAACTATGGCCTGGGCCTGGGCTGGCCGGTGTACCTCAGCACCAAGAACACCATCCTCAAGGCCTACGACGGGCGCTTCAAGGACCTGTTCCAGGAAGTGTTCGAGACCGAGGGCTTCAAGGAAAAGTTCGCCGCCGCAAACATCGTCTACGAACACCGCCTGATCGACGACATGGTCGCTTCGGCGCTCAAATGGTCGGGCAAGTTCGTCTGGGCCTGCAAGAACTACGATGGCGACGTCCAGTCTGACCAGGTCGCGCAAGGCTTCGGCTCGCTCGGCCTGATGACCTCGGTTCTGATGACCCCCGATGGCAAGACTGTTGAGGCCGAGGCCGCGCACGGCACGGTGACCCGCCACTACCGCCAGCACCAGCAGGGCAAGGCGACCAGCACCAACCCGATCGCCAGCATCTTCGCCTGGACCCGCGGCCTGATCTATCGCGGCCGGTTCGATAATACGCCCGATGTGGTGCGCTTCGCCGAAACGCTGGAAAAGGTCTGCATCGACACCGTCCAGGGCGGCAAGATGACCAAGGACCTGGCGATCCTGATCGGCCCGGAACAGCCCTGGCTGACCACCGAAGGCTTCTTCGAGGCGATCGTCGAGAACCTTGAAACCGAGATGAAGAACTGGAATTAAGCGTCAGCCGACTGGCGACGTAACCCGCTCGCGGCGGAAACCCAGCCCGATTATCCGGCCGGGTATCCGTCGCAGCAGCGGGAACCTGTTCAGCATTCGCATTGGCCAAGGCGGCTGGGTAAAAGCAGCATCGGGGCGCAGCACCGCGCCGATGATCCGGTCTTGCGCCAGTTGCTGGCCGCGCTGTGTGATCCGGGTCGGAAGGCCACGCCGCGCCTCGACCTTGTGCAACAAGGGGTCGACATTGGCCTGATCGCGCATTGGCCCGGCCAGTAGATTGGCGGCGGCAACAGCATCCTGGATTGCCAGATTGATCCCGATTCCGCCGACCGGCGACATCGCGTGGGCGGCATCGCCGATTGCCAGCAGTCCGGCCCGGTGCCAGCGGTCCAGTCGATCAATCCGCACCGTCAACAGGTGCATCTGATCCATATCGGTCAGCACATTGTCTAGCGGCCCCAGAATCGGCGCGACCGCCTCGATCCGTTCGCGCAGGGCGGCGATGCCACCGGCCTGCAACTGCGCGCCCATTCCCTTTTGAAAAACATAGCCGCACTGCCAATAATCACCGCGATCGATCAAAACGAGCAAGGTCCCGGGAGCGACGATCCCACGCAAGGCATCACCGCCATCGCTGGCTTTTGGCACTCTGAACCAGAATACATCGATCGCCGCACTGATCTCGGAAACGGCCATCCAGCCATCGCGCCTTACAATCGAACTGCGCCCATCAGCCGCGATCACCAGTTTGCCAGCGCTTATGGTTCGGCCATCGCTCAGCTCAACCCCTGTGATCCTCTGGCCATCATCAAGCAGCCGGGTTACGCCAGCATTTAGTTCCAACTGGAACCCCGGAAAGGCAGCCGCCTCATCGCGCAGAAAATCGAGGAAATCCCACTGCGGCATGATCGCAATGAACGGGGCTGGCACCCTCAGGTGGGAAAGGTCAGCGATCTCGACTTCCTGTCCGGCGATCATCCCGCGCGCCTGAGTCAACCGGGTATGCGGTCGCTCAAGAAACCGTTCGAGCATCCCCAGCTGCTGCAGCACTTCCATGGTCGAGGGATGGACGGTGTCGCCCCGGAAATCGCGCAGGAAATCACTATGCTTTTCTAGCACCAGGGTGGAGATTCCGGCCCGCGCGAACAGCAGGCCGGCCAGCATGCCGGCCGGTCCGCCGCCAACGATCACGATATCTGCGCTTTCGACATCACTCATGGGATGACAACTGCGCCCATCTTGGCCTAGCTGCAAGCGATGGCCGGACCTGAACCTTTCCTTCCCACCTCAGCCTTGGGCGATGCGATCGTAATCCTCGGCGCGGCCGGAATCGTCATTCCGCTGTTCGCGCGGTTCCGGATTACCCCGGTGGTCGGGTTCATCCTGGCCGGCATCCTGGTCGGGCCGTTCGGATTGGGCGGGCTGGCGGCGCAGCACCCCTGGCTGTCCTTCGTCACGATCAGCGATCCTGCGCGGCTTGGCCCTTTTGCCGAGTTCGGGATCATCCTGCTGCTGTTCTCGATCGGACTGGAATTGTCATTCCAGCGGCTTTGGCAGATGCGCAGAACAATCTTCCGGATCGGGCCAATGGAACTGTTTGGCGGCGGTGCACTGATCGCGCTGGTCCTGTTGTTGCTTGGCAATTCGCTGCCCACCGCACTAGCGCTGGGATTGGCCCTTGCCCTGTCCTCGACCGCGCTGGTTCTGCGAATCGCCGATACCCGCACACCGGTGGGTCGCGCCGCACTAGGCACCCTGCTGTTCGAAGATATCGCGCTGGTGCCGATCATCTTCCTGCTCGGCGCGATGGGCCGCGGCGGGGAAAGCGCCGATCTGGGAGAATTCCTGCGCACCCTCGGGCTGGGAACGTTGGTGATCGTTGCGCTGCTGGGTATCGGGCGCTTCGCCCTGCCCCGGCTGTTTGCCCAGGCCGCCCGGACCAAGAGCCCCGAACTGTTCCTCGCTGCCAGTCTGCTGGTGGTAATTGTCGCCGCGCTGGTGACCGGGGCGGTGGGTCTTTCGCCAATCGTCGGCGCACTGGTTGCCGGGCTGCTGATTGCTGAAACCGACTACCACGCAGAGGTCGAGACGATCATCGAGCCGTTCAAGGGCCTGGCTCTGGGTGTCTTCCTGCTGACCGTGGGAATGAGCCTGGACCTCAATCTGATGTGGGAACGGCTGTGGGAAATCCTGGTCGCGTTCACCCTGATCCTGATGGCCAAGGCACTGGTCACTGGCACGATGCTGCGCTTGCACGGCTATCGCACCGCTACCGCAACCGAGGCCGGGATCCTGCTGGCCAGCCCGTCTGAAACCACCCTGATCGTGCTGACCAGCGCGGTTGCCGTGAACCTGATCAGCCGCGATGCCGCTCAGTTCTGGCAGATCGTCACCGCATTGGGGCTGACCGTAACGCCATTGCTGGCGGTACTGGGCCGCTGGCTGGCGCGGCGTGTCGATCGCGCAGGCGCGCTCAATGTGCCGACCGGTCAGGACCCGCTACAACGGACCTTGATCATCGGCGGAGGGCGCGTTGGCAAGCTGGTGGCAGAAATGCTCACTGCCCATGACAAGCCCTATCTGATCATCGATGCCGATGCCGATCAGGTCCGTGAGGACCGCGCCGAAGGCTTCAAGATTGAATTCGGTGATGCCGCGCGCAACGATGCACTGATGCGGTTCGGGGCCGATCAGGCCAGCGCGGTGATCCTGACGATGGACGAGCCGGTGGCTGTGCAGCGGATGGTCCGCCAGCTGCGCAGCGCCTACCCCGCTCTGCCTATCATCGCCCGCGCCCGCGATGCCAGCCACGCCGCAGCGCTCTATCGAGCCGGGGCCAGCCACGCCGTTCCGGAAACGCTGGAGGCATCACTGCAGCTTTCGGAAGCCGTGCTGGTCGATATCGGCGTGCCGATGGGTCTGGTAATTGCCAGCATCCACGAAAAGCGCGACGAATTCCGCGCGCAGATTATGGAAGAAGGCGAGCTGGACGTGATGCCCAAGCTCAAGAGTTCAGGGCTGCGGGAGCGCAGCTCCGGTTAATTTCTGCGGGTTATCCGGATCGTCAATCCACCGTCTCCGTTGAGCTGGGTCGATGCACCTGGGCGCAGGACAAAGCCCTGATTGAATCCGACAGTCGCCTGCCCGCCCCCGTTATCGCAGGCCTGGCGCGGATGAACCCAGCTTATCTGAAAATTGAAACCATCGACATTGTTCTCCCAGCCGCGCCGTTCGATCCCCACGTTCAGCTGGATCTGCTCACCGTTGCCATAGTAGCGCGGCGCATCCTCCATTCCTGGGCACGGCGGCCGTGCCTGGCGGAGTGAAGACGTGTAGTTGGCGCTCTGCTGGGAATTGACCCGCAGGACGCCGGACCAGAGTCGCTCTCCTCCGGCCGAAACCTCGACTTCAAGCGCAACAATCTCCTGCATGGCGCGCTGAATTCGAGCGGATTCGCCAGGAGATTCGGACCGGGTCATGTTGACGATTGGAGCAGGCACGACAGTTGGGGGAGCCACCACTGTGGTTTGCACTGGCGGTGGGTTCTCCACAATCTTCGGCGGTGTCGGCTTCGCCGCCAGCGCAGCAGAGTTGCCAACCAGAAGCGCAGCCACAAACCAGTTTCGAAATTTCATCTACCCCTCCATTCGATGCTTCAAAAGTGACGAATAGAACTTAAATGTTTGTGTATATTATGAAATTCACGATCCAGCCTGAATTCCTGCTCCGATTTCAGTTGCGCTGACATCATGGCAAACGGAATGCCGGCGAGCGCCTTCTGCGGGCCGCCGAACGAACCGCAATCTCTGCTCCTTGACTGCCACAGCAAAGACCTGACCAACTAGCCCGCCAGCACGGCCTTGACCGCCGCAATCGCCTCGGCGGCCTTGTCGCCGTCGGGGCCGCCGCCCTGGGCCATGTCAGGCCGCCCGCCGCCGCCCTTGCCGCCCAGCGCCTCGACGCCGGCGCGGACCAGGTCCACGGCGCTGACCTTGCCGGTCAGGTCGTCGGTTACCGCCGCGGCGATGCTGGCCTTGCCTTCGTTCACCGCGACAATCGCCGCGACGCCCGAGCCCATCCGCTGCTTCGCCGCATCGAGCAGCCCGCGCAGGTCCTTGGGATCAAGCCCGTCGAGGACCTGGCCGGAGAATTTCACGCCGCCAATCTCTTCGTCGGCAACTTCAGCCTTGCCGCCACCGCCGCCAAGCGCCAGCGCCTTTTTGGCCTCGGCCAGTTCGCGTTCGAGCTTCTTGCGCTCGTCGAGCAGTGCAGCAACGCGGGCTTCAACATCGTCGGGCGTGGTCTTGAGCAGGCTCGCGGCGCTCTTCAGCGCGTCCTCACGGCCGACCAGCCAAGCCCGAGCGCCTTCGCCCGTCAGCGCCTCGATCCGGCGCACGCCGCTAGAGACTGCGCTTTCCGAAACGATACGGAACACACCGATATCACCCAGCGCGCGCACGTGGGTGCCGCCGCACAGTTCGGTTGAATAGGTTTTGCCGCCGTTCGCGCCCATTGAGAGCACGCGCACTTCGTCGCCGTATTTCTCACCGAACAACGCCATCGCGCCAGCTTCGATCGCGTCCTCAGGCGTCATCAGGCGGGTAACCACTGCCTCGTTGCCGCGCACCTGTGCGTTCACCTCGGCTTCGATCACGGCGAAGTCCTCGGCGATCAGCGCGGTCGGGTGCGAATAGTCGAACCGCAGCCGGTCGGGCGCAACCAGCGAGCCCTTCTGCGTCACGTGATCGCCCAGCCGCCGCCGCAGGGCTTCGTGCAGCAAGTGCGTGGCCGAGTGGTTGGCGCGGGTCGCATCGCGACGCGCGACGTCGATGTCGAGCTTGACCGTATCGCCCACCTTGATCGCCCCGACCGAGACCGTGCCGTTGTGCGCATGCAGGCGGCCGAGCGGCTTGGCGGTATCGCCCACCACAATGCTTAGGCCATCGGCTCCGGAGATGACCCCGGCATCGCCCATCTGCCCGCCGCTTTCGCCATAGAATGGCGTCTGGTTGACGATTACGGTCACTGCATCGCCAGCCTTGGCGCTGTCCACTTCCTTGCCGTCCTTGACCAGCGCGAGCACTTGCGCCTCGGCGGTGACGGCGGTGTAGCCGGTGAACTCGGTCGCGCCGACGCGCTCAGCGATGTCGTACCACACTTCTGCGTCGGCGGCCTGGCCGCTGCCCTTCCAGGCGGCGCGCGCGGCGGCCTTCTGCTGTTCCATCGCGGCGTCATAGCCGGCCCGGTCGATCCCGATCCCGCGCGAGCGCAATGCGTCTTCGGTCAGGTCGTATGGGAAGCCGTAGGTGTCATAGAGCTTGAACGCTACATCGCCGGGCAGCTCGGCACCCTCGCCCATATCGCCGGTGGCTTCGTCGAGCAGCTTGAGGCCATTGGCGAGCGTGCGGCGGAACTGCACTTCCTCACGCTGCAAAGTTTCCTCGATCAGCGGCTGCGCGCGGCCCAGTTCTGGATAGGCCTGGCCCATCTCGGTCACCAAGGCCCCGACCAGCCGGTGCATCAAGGGATCCTTGGCACCCAGCAGGTGGGCATGACGCATCGCGCGGCGCATGATCCGGCGCAGCACATAGCCGCGCCCTTCGTTGCTGGGCAGCACGCCATCGGCCAGCAGGAAGCTGGTCGAACGCAAGTGATCGGCGATCACGCGGTGGCTGGCCTGATGCTCGCCCTCAGCCTTAACCCCGGTGAGGCTTTCCGAAGCGGCGATCAGCGCCTTGAAGGTATCGGTATCGTAATTGTCATGCACGCCCTGCAGCACGGCCGCGACGCGCTCGATCCCCATCCCGGTATCGATGCTGGGCTTGGGCAGTTCACCCACCTGGACGTCGTTTTCCTGCAGGAACTGCATGAACACCAGGTTCCAGATCTCGACAAAGCGGTCGCCGTCTTCATCCGGGCTGCCCGGGGGGCCGCCGAAGATGTGGTCGCCGTGGTCATAGAATATCTCGCTGCACGGCCCGCATGGGCCATCGGCGCCCATTGCCCAGAAGTTGTCCTTGGTCGGGATGCGGATGATCCGGCTTTCGGGCAGGCCTGCGATCTTCTTCCACAGCTCGAACGCCTGATCGTCGGTGTGATAGACCGTGGCGGTCAGCCGGTCGCCCGGAATGCCCCATTCCTTGGTCAGCAGGGTCCAGGCGTGGATGATCGCCTGTTCCTTGAAATAGTCGCCGAAGCTGAAATTCCCCAGCATCTCGAAGAAGGTGTGGTGCCGCGCGGTATAGCCGACATTGTCGAGATCGTTGTGCTTTCCGCCTGCGCGCACGCACTTCTGGCTGCTGACCGCGCGCGGCACTTCGCGCGTCTCAAGCCCGGTGAACACGTTCTTGAACGGCACCATCCCCGCGTTGACGAACATCAGCGTCGGATCGTTATAGGGCACCAGCGGTGCAGACTGCACCACATCGTGCCCGTGCGAGCCGAAGTAATCGAGGAAGGAGCGGCGGATTTCGTTCGTCGAGGTCATGCCGGTGCCGATAAGGCACCGCTGGCCCAGCGGCAAGGCTGGTTTTACGGGAAGGATCAGGCTTTGGCTGTGACGATCCAGGCCGCGGCCGCCAGCGCGACGAGGTTGCCGCTGCGATGCTGCTCCAGCCACTCACGAATCCAGCCCAGCGCCCGCTCGCGTGCATCCCCATCGAGCGCGCGCAGCGCCGGGGCGGCCGGGCCAATCCGGGTGAACAGGTTGACCGCATCCGATACCGGGTCTTCGCCAACTCCGGCGACATAGGCGAAGTCAGTCTCGTACATGTCCACGTCCTGCCAGCCGGCGTCGCCAAGCACAGAGCGGACATGCGCCTCGTCGGCGAAGGCGAAGGGGCCGGGTGCGGCAGGATCGGGATTGCCCCGCAGGTCAAACAAGCTGGCCAATTCGCTTGCCCAAGGATTGAGACGGGGCGAACGGAAGCATGAGAAGACCAACTCGGCACCAGGATTTGCCAGTTCACGCAGGTGCAAAAAAGCCGCGCGGGGGGCATCGAAGAACATCACTCCGTGGCGCGAAACGAGCTTGTCGGGGCGGAACGAATCCGAACGCCACGAACCGGCATCGGCCAGTTCAAAGCGCAGATTGGCATGTTCTGCCGCCCGCTTGCGGGCCGTCTCGATCAGATCGCTGGATAGGTCCACGCCGATCACATCGGCGCTATGGTTGCCGCGCGCGACCGCCAGCGAAAGCTCCCCTGCTCCGCAACCAATATCGAGCACGCCCTGCCCCTCGCAGCCCCCGATCCGGGCCAGCAGCCGCTCGGTCAGCCCGGCAAAGGCCCGGTCGGTCAATCGGTAGTTGTCAGCCCAGGTACGGCCAACCGCGCTCTGCCATTCGGATCCGGTCGTCATGAGCCCAAGGCTAGGCTGTGGACTGTTGTGATACAAGGCACAATTGCCACGCAAAAATCACTTGCGACTCACCGCCAACAGGCAGAGCATTGGCTCATTCCTTGCGCCCCGGGCGCGATAAGGATGCAGCGCCCGGCGCGCCTCGATCATAGAGGAGGCGACGATGGGCATCACCCAAAATGGAACCAAAAACGGCAGAACAGCAACCCGTGCGGTCGCTCTGGTGGGGCCGGCCGGCACGGGCAAGACCAGTCTGGCAGAAGCATTGCTGTTCGCCAGCGGAACGATCAACCGCCAGGGAAGCGTCGAAGCCGGATCAAGCGTCGGCGATACCAGTCCCGAGGCCCGGGCCCGCGGCGGCTCCACCGAAATCAACCTATATCACTACGCCTACATGGGAGATCGGTTCGCCCTGATCGACGTCCCGGGCGGACCAGGCTTTGCCGTCGATGGCCTTGCCGCGTTGCAATCAGCCGACATGGCGCTGGTGGTGATCGATCCCGCGCCGGAACGCGCCGCGCTGGCAGAACCGATGCTGCGCCTGCTGGATGAACTGAGTGTGCCGCACGCAGTGTTCGTCAACAAGATCGAACATGTCCGCGCTGGCGGCGTGCGCGATCTGATCGCCCAGCTCCAACCGATGAGCCGTGAACCGTTGGCACTGCGCCAAATCCCGATCCGTGAAGGCGATCAGGTAACCGGCTATGTCGATCTCGCACTTGAGCGAGCCTATCGCTATCGTCCTGGCAAGGAGAGTGAGCGAGTTGAAATCCCCGGCGAACTGCTGGAACGTGAGCGCGAAGAGCGCACGCACCTGCTCGAAACGCTGGCAGATTTCGACGATAACCTGCTGGAAGCCTTGCTGTTGGACGAACAACTGGATCAGGCCATCGTGATGACCGACCTGGCTGTTGATGTGGCCGAAAACAAGGTCGTGCCGGTCGTTCTGGGCTCGGCGCTAAGCGATGGCGGGGTACACCGCCTGCTCAAACTGCTGCGCCACGAAGCGCCCTTCCCCGCTGCCGCAGCGCACCGATTGGGCGTCAACGCTGGCGGTGCTTTGCATGTCTTCAAGATTGCCAACGGCGGCGCAATGGGCCGTCTGGCACTCGGCCGGGTGCTTGGCGGAGAGCTAGGTGAAGGGGACGAGCTGATCATCGGCAATTCGCCCGAACGGACCGGATCGCTGTTCTTTGTCCAGGGCGAAAAAACCGCCAAGCAGAGCTCTGCACGCGAAGGCGATGTAGTAGCTGTGGCCAAAGTCGATGCCGCCCGCAGCGGGATGGTGCTGGGCCGCAAGGGCGCAGCCGTGACTGAGGCCGGGCTGGTGTCCTACCCACCGCGCAACGCCGCGATTGCGATCACCACGCGCGACCGCAAGGATGACGTCAAACTCTCCACCGCACTGCACCGATTGTGCGAGGAAGACCCGGCGCTGGAGTGGCACCAGGATGACGTCAGCCATGAAACTGTCCTGCGCGGGATCAACGAAGATCATCTAGGCGTGGTGATCGGACGGCTGCAGCGGCGCTACGGCGTCACGGTCGATACACGCCCACCGCGAATCGCCTATTGCGAATCGATCCGCAAACCAGCCGGCGCGCGGGGGCGGCATAAGAAGCAGTCGGGCGGGCACGGCCAGTATGGCGACTGCGTGATCGAAATCCGCCCGCTGGACCGCGGTGAAGGCTTCCTGTTCGAAGACAAGATCACCGGCGGGGCGATCCCGCGCCAGTATATCCCCGCAGTCGAAGCAGGGATCAGGGAAGCGATGGAGCGCGGTCCGCTCGGCTTTCCGGTGGTCGACGTCGCCGTGACGCTGCTCGACGGCTCGTTCCATTCGGTCGACAGTTCCGAACTGGCCTTCCGGATCGCCGGGCGGATGGGGATGGCTGAGGCGCTGGAGAAAGCCGCTTCCTACCTGCTTGAACCGATCGTGAAGATTTCGGTCAATACGCCCGGTGGAACCGGATCAAAGGCCGGGTCGGTCCTGTCAGCACGGCGCGGCCAAATCCTGGGTCTTTCGCCGCATCCGGACTGGGCACGGTGGGAGCGGGTCGAGGCGCTCGTCCCGGAAAGCGGGCTTCACGGGCTGGATGCCGAACTGCGCTCGTTAAGTCAGGGGTTAGCCGGCTTTGATGTGGCATTTGATCATCTGGCCGAACTTGGCGGCAAGCATGCCGACGAGGTGGTCAAGGTCCGCTCAGCCGAGCCGCGCTAGGATGGAAGCGGTGCGCGGCGGTCAGTCGATCACGCGCACCGCCCGCTGCCACGGAACCGAGGTGGTCATCGAACAACGCGAGGCTGACAGCGCGACGCTGACAGTGCCGCCCTGCTGGCCAAAGCGAAAGGGCAGGTAGAGCTTGCTCCACCGGCCGGCGCGATCGGCGAAGGCTTGTCCGACGATCGGCTTCATATCGCCGTTGGTGAGCGAAAAGCCGAGCGCCTCACCAGGCACGAAGCCAGAGCCGCGCAGTTCGAGGAAGCGGCCATTGCCGGATACCTGAAGTTCGCAACCTTGCTCTCGAGCGAATCCGAGCAGTGGCCAACCCGACTGGATAGAGGCCGAGGCGCTCACCCCGGTACAGGCCATGACGAGTAGCGAAAAAATCAGGCACAGTCGGTTCATCGGCGATCTCCGGGATTGCAATTGCCTTGTAGCCCAGACCGAGCGTTCGTGCGCCTGTCGCATCGACCCTGCCCCAGCGCGGGACAGCGAACAGAGAACCGGCGCGGGAGCCTTGGGGGAAGACTCGCCGCGCCGGCCTGTGGTTTGGAGGGCACCCCGCGGGATACGGGGAACGGGGGTGCCCTCCGTTCAGTCCCGGAACCGGCAGGCGGGCAGCCTGGCGGTCCGGAAGCTCTCAGGGATCAGATATCCTCGTCCCCGTCGGGACCGGTCATCATCTCCCCGGCAAGACCATCGGTTTGGCCGCGAATAGCAGCCTCCAGCCGGTCACAGATTTCGGGATTTTCCTTTAGGTAGGTCTTGGAGTTTTCACGTCCCTGACCGATGCGGATGGAGTCATAGGAGAACC
>CAZOSI010000099.1:0-11632 GCA_964582485.1 uncultured Novosphingobium sp. | reverse complement strand
TAGGCGTTGTGGGTGGCAAAGGCCGGGTAGATTGCATCGGGTGCAGCCAACATTTTGGCAGCACAGGCGAGGTAGGAAACGTCGGTTGCGACCTTGCGGGTGAAGACCGGATAGTCCTGATAGCCGCCGACCTGACTGAGCTTTACCTCACTGTCCCAATAGGCGCCCTTGACCAGCCGGACCATGATCCGGCGATGGTACTTCCGGGCCAGCGCCGTAACCCATTCGACCAGCGGCACGGCACGCTTCGAATAGGCTTGCAGCGCCAGGCCGAAGCCTTGCCAGCCGCTGCGGAACAAGTCTTCGTCAGCGACCAGTTCTTCGATGATATCCATCGACAGCTCAAGCCGCTCGGCCTCTTCGGCGTCAATCGTGAAATGGATGTCGGCGCGGCTGGCCTGCAGCGCCAGGTCTTTCAGCATCGGCACCAGCACTGCCTTGGCTGCGGCGGCGTGGAGGAAATCATAGCGCGGGAAAAGTGCCGAAAGCTTGACCGATATTCCCGGCGAGCGGACCACCCCTGAGCCTGCTTCCTGCGCGATCCTGTCAAGCGCGCCGGCATAGGCTCGGCGATAGCGTTCGGCATCGTCAAAGGTCATCGCCGCTTCGCCCAACATGTCGAAACTGTGGGTCAGGCCCTGCTTGCGTTCGGGGGCAGCACGTTCCAGCGCTTCGTCGATCGTCCGGCCGAACACGAACTGGCCGCCCAGGATCTTCATCGCCTGCAAGGTCGCCTGGCGGATCACCGGCTCGCCCAGCCGCCCGACAGCACGTTTGAGCGAGGCACCGAACCCGCCGGCCTGTTTCTGTTGCAGGACCTGCCCGGTCAGCATCAGCGAAAAGGTGGCGGCGTTGACGAAAGTGCTGGGGCTTTCACCCACATGTTCGCCCCAATCGATCCCCGACAACTTGTCATGGATCAGCGCGTCGGCGGTGGCGGCGTCTGGCACTCGCAGCAGCGCCTCGGCCAGGCACATCAGCGCGATGCCTTCATCAGTGCCCAGGCCATAGGTCTGAAGGAAGGCATCGAGCCCGCTGGCCTTGCGGGCCCGCGCCCCTTCAACCAGCCGCGCCGCGATCCGGCTGGCCTCGTCGTGGACCGCGCAGGCCGGGCCGGCCTGCCTGATTCGCTCGGCAAGGCAGACCTCCTCCTCCATGCGGTAGGCGGCACGCAGGGCGGAACGGTCAATCTGTCCAAGCATGGGACAGAGCTCTAGCACCGGTTGCATTCGAAACCAATCCGGGGGGGCAACCTGTAGAAAAACTTAGCCTCTGAGGGGTATAGACGCTATTCTCCTACCTCTCGCGCCGCGCTAGGGCCGAAGCTGCATGAAGCTGAAAGCCGTCCTTCCCGTCCTGCCTTTGCTGGCCCTGACCGCTCCGCCACTACTGGCGATGGTGGACATGCCGCTTGGCAGCCGCTCGGCTGGGGAAAGTCCCTATGCCGGGGCAGCGGCGCGAACCGTGCGGGCAATGATTGAATACACTCGCTGGCCGAACCGGCAGGACCCGGTCCAGCTGTGTGTTGCCGGCGCGGCCCAGCATGCCGGACAGCTGGGCGGGATCAAGCTTAGCGACGGTCGCCGGGTCGATCGCCGCAATATTGGCACTTCGCCCGCCGGGCTGGCTGGCTGCGATGTCCTCTACCTTGGAAGTATTCCGGTTGGGCAACAGCGTCAGTTGACGGCAGCGGTGCGCGGCCGCGGGGTGCTGACCATTGCCGAGCACGATCCCGCCAATGGCGCCGAAGCGATGTTTGTGCTGACCTATCAGGCCAAGGGTCTCAGCTTCCGGATGAACATCGACGCGATCTCGCGCTCTGGCCTCAAAGTCGATCCGCGCGTTCTGCGCGTTGCGCAGGGAGGGCTGTGACCATGGCCGATTCCGTCAGGCGCCTGCCAACCTTGCGCGATCTGCTGGCCAGGGCGCACTTGCGCCTGATCCTGTTCACGATCCTGCTCGCGACGCTCAGCCTGGTGCTCAGCGGCGGGCTGGTGATCCGCAACTATGCTCAGCGCAATCTGGAACTGGTGGCGCGCTCGGTCGCCTATACGGTTGAACCGGCCGTGCTGTTCGAGGATCGCGAGGCAATCCGCGACGGCCTGGTTTCGGTTGCGGCGGGGCGCGGGATCGAGCGGGTTGAAGTACGCGATCCTAAGGGGCAGATGCTGGCCGTATGGCAAAACCCGGCGAGCGGGCCGCTGGCCTCGCTCAGCCGCGCCGCCAACCAGTTGTTCTGGCCCGAGCCGGCGATTGATCAGGCCCATCGCGGCGAACAGCATATCGCCGAAGTGCGGGTCTACGGCAATTCCGAAGGGCTGCTGCGCTATATCCTTGCCGGAACGATCATCGCGCTGTCGTGTCTAGGCTTGACTGTGCTGGCGACGCGGGTGCTGGCCCGACGTTTGCAGAACGAAGTGGTCCGCCCGCTTGAGCATGTCGCCGAAGTAGCCCATGCCGTTCGTGAAGACCGGGCCTTTGAGCGCCGCGTGCCGGCCTCCGGCATTTCAGAGATCGACCGCTTCGGACAGGATTTCAATGCGCTGTTGGCCGAACTGCAGGGCTGGCATGCTGGTCTGACCTCCGAAAACCGCGAGCTGGCCTGGCGCGCCAGCCATGATGGGCTGACCGGTCTTGGTAACCGCCAGTTGTTCGAAAGCGTGGTTGGCGATGCGATCGCCCAGGCCCAGCGCGGGGGGCATTCGTTTGCGGTGCTGTTCTTCGATGTTGACCGGTTCAAGTCGATCAATGACAGCCACGGCCACGAAAGCGGCGATGCTGCGCTGATCGCGGTGGCCGATCGGCTTCGCGGCGCGATCCGCCAGCACGATCTGGCTTTCCGGATGGGCGGAGACGAATTCGCCGTGCTGCTTGCCCCGCTGAGCGATCCAAGCAATGTCGATCTGGTGCTGGAACGGATCCGGGCCGAAATGGACAAACCCTATCGCCTGCCCAGCGGGATAATTGCCCGCTCGAAGCTCAGCGTGGGCGTGGCACAATATCCGGATGATGGGGAAACCATCGAAGACCTCTTGCGCAAGGCCGATGCCGAGATGTACCGCGACAAGCGCGGCGACGCGGGATCGGGAGCTTTGGCAAATGCGTAATTTTTTGATTATCCTGCTGCTGGCGGCCCTGGCAGCCTGTGCGACGGTTCCCAGGAAGCCGGGGTTCAGCAAGGTGCAGGTCGCGGCGATGACCGAACTGGGGTTCAAGCCGGTCTCCGATAATTTCGAGCTTGGCCTTGAAGACCGGGTGCTGTTCGCCGTCAATCAGAGCGACCTCAGTCCTGACGCCAACGCCGTGCTGGGGCGGATTGCGACCAGCCTGACGGCGGTCAACATTCGCGGCGCCAGCGTGGTCGGTCACACCGATTCGACTGGATCGAGTGAATACAACCTTGCACTGTCCCAACGCCGCGCCGCTTCGGTCAAGGGCGGGCTGGCTGCGGCCGGGATGGATGCTGCGCGGATCCGCGATCGGGGTATGGGCGAAACCCAGCCGGTTGCCGAAAACGACACCGACCCAGGCAGGGCCCAGAACCGCCGGGTGGTAATCATCGTCAGTCCGGAAGACGCGAACTGAGATTGCCCTGTGCGCGCCTGAGCCTATGAGCAAGGGATGAGCGCAGTCTGGCAGTTCTGGATCGATCGCGGGGGGACCTTCACCGATGTCGTGGCCCGCGCGCCCGATGGTGCGGTGCGCACTGCAAAGCTGCTGTCCGAAGACCCGTTGCGCACAGAAGACGCTGCAATTGCTGCGATCCGGCAGCTGACTGACGTTGCCACTGGCCCGCTGCCGCCTTGTTCAGTGCGGATGGGCACCACGGTTGCCACCAATGCCCTGCTTGAACGCAAGGGCGAACCTTGCGTGCTGGCGATCACCAGAGGTTTCGGGGATGCGCTTACCATCGGCAGTCAGGAGCGGCCCGAGCTGTTCGTGCGACAGATTGTCTTGCCGCGGCCTCCCCACGCCCGGGTGATTGAGATCGACGAGCGGATAACCGTCGAAGGCGAAGTCCTGCTGCCGCTCGATGAAGACGCCGCCGCCAAGACTTTCGCGGCGGCAGCTGCCGAGGGCTTCCGCTCAATCGCGATCGTTCTGGTCCACGGCTGGCAGCACACGGCGCACGAGGCACGGCTGGCCGAGCTGGCGCTTGCAGCGGGTTTTACCCAGATATCAGTCAGCCACCAGCTCGCCCCCCTGATCAAGCTGATACCGCGTGGAGATACCACGCTGGTCGATGCCTATCTCTCACCTGTGCTGCGGCGCTATGTCGACGGTTTCAGCGCCCAACTGGGCAGTGCCGGGCAGGGGCTGTTCATGCAATCGGGGGGCGGGCTGATTGAAGGCGGGCGGTTCCATGGCAAAGACGCGATCCTGTCCGGCCCGGCCGGGGGAATCGTCGGAATGGCCCGCACGGCTGAGGCAAGCGGCGCCGACAAAGTCATTGGCTTCGACATGGGCGGCACTTCGACCGATGTCTCGCACTATGCCGGGCATTACGAGCGCGACAGCGAGACCCGGGTCGCCGGGGTGCGCATCAGGACCCCGATGCTGCGGATCAACACTGTCGCGGCCGGCGGCGGATCGATCTGCCGGTTCGATGCCGGACGACTGGTGGTTGGCCCGGACAGCGCCGGGGCCGTGCCGGGGCCGGCCTGCTATCGCCGCGGCGGGCCGCTGACCGTGACCGATTGCAATGTCATGCTGGGCAAGCTGATCCCGGACCATTTCCCGCATCTGTTCGGCCCGGAAGGCGACCAGCCAATTGACCGTGACGTAGTGCAAGCCAGGTTCGCCGAACTCGCCGCCGAGATCGCATCGGAAACCGGCCGGAGAATAGCCCCGCAGGCAATTGCTGAAGGATTCGTCCGGATCGCCGTAGCCAACATGGCTCAGGCGGTCCGTCAGATCAGTGTGGCGCGCGGGCACGACGTGACCAGCCACGTGCTGGCCTGTTTCGGTGGGGCGGGTGGTCAGCATGCTTGCCTGGTGGCCGATGCTCTGGGGATTGAAACGGTGCTGATCCACCCCCTTGCCGGAGTGCTTTCGGCCTATGGAATGGGCCTGGCCAGCGAAGCTGCTGTGCGCGAGGCCAGCCTGGGTGCGGCGCTTGAGCCTGGGGTCGAACTTGCGGTTGAGTCACTACGGGCGCGGCTGGCCGATGAGGCCGAGGCTCAACTTGGCCGCACTCCCAGCCGGGTCGAGGCAAGCCTGTTCGTCCGTCCGACCTCATCCGAAAACGCAATCGAACTGGCACCGGCCCCGGCAGCCGATCTGGCCCAGGCTTTTGCCGAGGCCCACCGCGCCGAATTCGGCTATGACGGCAGCGGCCCGCTGGTGATCGACCGGGTCCGGGTAGAAGCGGTGATCGAGGATTCTTTTGCCTTAGCATTGACCTGGCCGTTGCCGGACCAAAGCGGTCAGGCGCTGAAATCCACCGCATGCTGGCTTGATGGCGGGCCGCAAGTGGTTCCGGTCTGGGATCGCAGCATGCTTGCGGCCGGGTTTACCGCGCCCGGGCCGCTCGTGGTGATCGACGATCTTGCGACCACGGTTGTCGAACCGGGATGGGCTCTGATGGTTGATCGCGATGGAACGCTGCGGCTCAGCCGCACCGCACCGCGATTGGTACTTTCTGCTAGCGGGACCGAGGCTGATCCGATCCGGCTCGAGATATTCAACGGCCTGTTCATGGGTATTGCCGAGGAAATGGGCACCGCGCTGGCGCGCACCGCCAGTTCGGTCAACATCCGCGAGCGGCTCGATTTCTCCTGCGCGGTGTTCGACGCGGCCGGGCGGCTGGTCGCCAATGCCCCGCACATGCCGGTGCACCTCGGCTCGATGGGAGAAAGTGTCGCGCGGATCATCGCGGCGCGCGGCGAGGAGCGCGATGGGCGCGGTATCCGCCGCGGCGATGCCTATGTCCTCAACGCGCCCTATGCCGGGGGCACGCATCTGCCCGACATCACCGTGATCGCGCCGGTCTTTGTCGACGCTGATGGCGAAGCGCCTAGCTTCTATGTTGCCGCGCGCGGGCACCATGCCGATGTCGGCGGGATCGCGCCGGGATCGATGCCGCCAACCAGCAAGACGATCGAGGAAGAGGGGGTCTTGCTCGACAACGTGTTGCTGGTCGATCAAGGCCGCTTCTGCGAGGCGGAAATGCGCGTGCTACTTGGTTCCGGGCCATGGCCAGCCCGCAATATCGATCAGAATATCGGCGATCTCGCCGCCCAGATTGCCGCCTGCCGACGCGGCGCGGTCGGGCTGGAGGCAGCCTGCAACGAGCATGGGCTGTCGGTGGTCAAGGCCTACATGGGCCACGTCCACGCCAATGCCGAAGAGGCCGTGCGGCGTCTGATTGGACGTTTGGAGGACGGCGCGTTCCGGCTCGAAATGGATAGCGGTGCGGTGATCGCGGTTTCGATTTCGATCGACCGGGCGGCCCGCCATGTCACGATCGACTTCGCCGGCACCAGCGCCCAGTTGCCCGGCAATTTCAACGCCCCGTTCAGCGTGGTCCGCGCGGCGGTGATGTACGTGCTGCGGACCATGATCGACGATCCGATCCCGATGAATGAGGGCTGTCTCGCCCCGGTGACGATCCGGGTTCCGGAAGGTTCGATGCTGTCTCCGCACTATCCCGCCGCCGTGGTCGCGGGCAATGTCGAAACCAGCCAGGCGGTGACCGACGCCCTGTTCGGGGCCTTCGGGGCCATGGCGGCAAGCCAGGGGACAATGAACAACTTCACCTTCGGCAACGATCGCTATCAGTACTACGAGACCGTGGCCGGCGGCTCCGGCGCGGGGCCCGGTTTCGACGGGGCCAGTGCGGTCCAGACCCACATGACCAACAGCCGCCTGACCGATCCTGAAGTGCTGGAAAGCCGCTTTCCGGTCCTGGTAGAGGAATTCCGCATCCGCACCGGATCGGGCGGCGCCGGGCAGTGGCGTGGTGGCGACGGCGCGGTTCGTCGGATCCGGTTCCGCGAGGCGATGGAAGCCGGAATCCTCTCAAACCGCCGCCGCACTCGCCCCTTTGGCCTGGCCGGCGGGGGCGATGCCTTGACCGGAGCGACCCGCGTCGAGCGTAGCTCAGGTGAGGTTGAGGTTCTCGATTCCACCGCTGGGGTGACAGTCGCGCCTGGCGATGTCATCGTGATCGAAACACCGGGCGGGGGAGGCTTTGGGAAGCCATGAACTACTGGGTTCTGACCGGCATCGCGGTGATGATCGGCGGCTTCATGCTGCGGATCAATGCGCTGGTTGTGGTCGTGCTGGCGGCGCTGGTGTCGGGACTCGCGGCGGGGCTCGATCCGGTCGCGATCGTGTCTGCCTTCGGCAAGGCGTTCAACGATACGCGCTATGTCAGCGTGGTCTGGATCGTTCTGCCGGTGATCGGGTTGATGGAAGCGCACGGCTTGCAAGAGCGCGCCCGGACGCTGATTGCCGGAATGAAGGGTGCGACTTTGCCGCGCCTGCTGACCGGCTATTTGCTGCTGCGCCAGGCTACGGCAGCGATGGGGCTGACTTCGATTGCCGGGCATGCCCAGACGGTCCGGCCACTGCTTGCACCGATGGCTGAAGCTGCGGCACAGCCCAAGGATGAAGCTGAAGCAGAGCAGGTCAAGGCAATGGCTGCAGCTACCGATAATGTCGGGCTGTTCTTTGGCGAAGACATATTCATCGCGATCGGATCGATCTTGCTGATGAAAGGCTTTATGGAGCAGAACGGCATCGTGCTTTCGCCGTTCGAGCTTTCGGTCTGGGCTATCCCCACGGCGATCGCCGCCTTTGCGATCCACGGTTTCCGGATCTGGCGGATGGGGAGGGCGCGGGCATGATCGGGCTGGCGCAAGTCTATCTGCTGGCCGGCGCCGCCTTTGCCGCCTTTGCCGTGCTTTCGGCCCACGATGCCGGCAATTCGAAGCGCTGGGGCAATGCGGCGTTCTGGGCATTGCTCGCCCTTTCAATGCTGGCGGGTGATCGGCTCGGCGATTTTGCCAATGGCTTGCTGGTGTTGGCGCTGGTCGCGATTGCCGGGCTGGGGGGGCTGGGCAGGGGCTCCGCGCAGGGCTCAGAACAGCAACGCGAGGCCGAGGCTGCACGCCACGGCAACCGCCTGTTCCTGCTGGCGCTGGTGATTCCGCTGGTTGCGCTGGCCGGGACGCTGGGCTTCGATGCCTTGCCGGGTCTGGTCGATCCCAAGAATGTAACCCTGGTCAGCCTTGCTTTGGGCGTGTTGATCGCGCTGGCCCTGGGCATGGCCTGGTTGCGGGCCAAACCGGCGGAACCCCTGCGCGAGGGCCTGCGTCTGATGGATTCGGTCGGCTGGGCAGCGATCCTGCCGCAAATGCTGGCCAGCCTCGGCGCGGTATTCGCGCTTGCCGGGGTCGGCAAGGTTGTAGGCGCGGTGATGACCACGGCGATCCCAGACGGCAGCCGCCTCGCCGCCGTGATCGCTTACGGTTTGGGCATGGCGCTGTTCACCATGGTGATGGGCAATGCCTTTGCCGCTTTCCCGGTGATGGCTGCCGCGATCGGATTGCCGCTGCTGATCGGCCAATACCACGGCGATCCTGCGGTAGTCGCGGCAATCGGGATGCTGGCGGGGTTCTGCGGCACATTGATGACCCCGATGGCTGCCAATTTCAACATTGTGCCCGCTGCTCTGCTCGAACTGAAAGACCGCAACGCTGTGGTCAAGGCGCAGATCCCCACCGCACTGCCGTTGCTGGCGGTCAACATCGCGTTGATCTGGTTCCTGGCCTTCTGATGCAGCTGACCCCGGAAATCGCCGCGCGGTTCATGATTCTGACCAGTGGACACCTGACTCGCGAGTATCCGCACAAGCTTGATCATGTGATGGAAGGGCCGGCAGATGTGCTCGCCCCTTCTGTCCTGCATCCGATCTTTCACGGCAGCTTCGATTGGCATTCCTGCGTGCACGGCTGGTGGCAGGTGCTGCGGTTGGCCCGGCTCTATCCCGATCTGTCCGAAGCCGATGCCGTGCGGGCGCTGGCTGCGCGGATGCTGACGGCAGACAACTTCGCCGCCGAATGCGCCTATCTCGACCGGCCCTCGGCACGCGGGTTCGAGCGACCCTATGGCTGGGCCTGGGCTTTGGCGCTGCATGGCGAGATGGTGCGGCACGATGCGCCCTGGGCGCGCCATGCCGATGCTTTCGCCCAGCGCTTCGCCCGCCGTTTTGCCGATTTTCTGCCGTTGCAGACCTATCCAATCCGCACCGGCACCCATTACAACAGTGCTTTTGCGATGGTTCTAGCCCGCGATTGGGCGCTGGATCACGATCCCGCGCTAACCGCGCTGATCGACCGCCGCGCGCGCGACTGGTTCGGGGCGGACCGCGCTGCCCAGGCCTGGGAACCTGGCGGCGACGAATTCCTCTCTGGCACGCTGTGTGAAGCCTTGCTGATGTGTCGGGTGCTAGGCGGTGATCTTCCGACCTGGTTCGATGCGTTCCTGCCCCAGGCTGCGCTAGGCGATCCCGTGACCCTGTTCACTCCTGCCACGGTCAGCGACCGCAGCGACGGCAAGATTGCGCACCTCGACGGGCTCAACCTCAGCCGTGCCTGGTGTTGGCGCGGGATTGCGGCCAGGCTCGGTCCCGGGCACCCGGTCCACGCTGCTGCCCAGGCCACCGCCGAGGCCCACCTTGCCGTAGCTCTGCCGCATGTTTCTGGCGACTACATGGGCGAACACTGGCTGGCCAGTTTCGCGTTGTTGGCACTGGCAGGCAACGCATAGTCCTGTGACCCCAAGTCGTCAGGGCCCATCTCGTAGTTGCCTTTTCTATTGTGCTCCGGTTGATTGGCTTGGAAGTTCAATTGAATCGTTTCGCTGAGATTTGGATTTGCGTCCTTGAAAAGGCGATGGATATGCTTCACCAATAACAAAATTACAGATTCGAAGTATCTGTTGACTGAAGGAAATTGGATGTTGAACAAAATGCAACGGTCACGCTGCGGCTCGGTTGCATTTCTGGTCGGCTGTATTCTCATATTTGTCGGCGGTGCGTTACACTTGCCGATGCTGGTCATGGCGCACGAAATGGGCAATCGGCTGGTCGGCATGCCGATGGACCAGCCGATGTACATAGGCATGGCGCTGATTGCGCTGGGTGTCCCGCTGTCGATCGTTGGAGCCCTTTCAATGCATGAGAGGGTCCAGGTCCTGGAAAGCGCGGTTCGTTTTGAGATCGCCGAGAACACGCCAGTGTCCGGTCACCTCGTGCTGGTGCTGGCCGTGTTGTCGGCGGCACTCGTGATTGATCTGATGAAACCTGCCACGTTGAGCTTCGTTCTCCCTGGTGTGCGCAGTGAATATGGTCTGGACAAGGCGACAGCGGCCTTTCTGCCTTTTGCGGCACTGTCCGGGACGACTGTCGGTTCGTTTGCCTGGGGCTGGATTGCAGATCACTATGGCCGGCGGATCTCGATCCTGCTTGCCGCGGCCTTGTTCGTCGCCACTTCGATTTGCGGAGCAATGCCAAGTTTCGCCTGGAATCTTGTGATGTGTTTTCTGATGGGCTGTTCGGCCGGAGGGATGCTGCCGGTCGTCTACAGTCTGATGGCAGAAATAGTTCCTTCGAGAACTAGGGGCCTGGCCCTGGTTCTTGTCGGTGGGTTCGGTGCTATTGGCGGTTACCTTGCCGCGAGTTTCGCAGCACAGGTGCTGGAGCCAACATATGGCTGGCGGGTGCTTTGGCTCCTTGGTTTTCCAACCGGCCTGATCCTTCTAGCCTTTGCCCGGTTTATCCCGGAAAGCCCAAGCTTCCTTTACGCCAAGGGACGAGACGACGAACTCAAGGCCATGGCACGGAAGTTTGGCGTCGTTCGAACCGATGGCGCTCCCCAAGCCGAAACTGGGCCATCTCCGGTGAGGCCGGATCCAAGCCTCACTTGGGCCTTGGTACTGACTGCACTGACTTGGAGTATGGTCAACTTCGGCTTGCTGCTTTGGCTTCCTTCGGAATTGGCAGCGCGCGGATTCGATGTGGCGACGGCGAGCGGACTCTTGGCACGATCCGCGTTGTTTGCGCTTCCGACGGTCGTCGTTGTGTCGCTGCTTTATTCCCGTTGGAGCAGCAAATGGACATTGGTGACGACCATGGCTCTTACAATCGCGGGGCTGCTGGGCACGGCCTTGCCCAGTGATGTGTTGGCAGAGCCCATGATCCTGACCTTGGTCATGACGGTCTTGCTGATCGGCACCAATGGAATGATCGTCGTACTGATGCCTTACACGGCGGAAAGCTTCACAACTGCCTATCGCGGCCGAACGACGGGGTTGATCGCGGGTTCCAGCAAATTTGGAGGAGTCGCAATTCAGGTTTTTGCCCTGGGCGGACTGGTGCCTGGTCTTGCTCCGGCATCCTGGGTGCTGGTCGTTCTGATGCTGCTTTCCATTTGCCTCGTCGGGTTGCTTGGACACGAAACGCGCCAACTCACCCGGAAGAGTGCGCCGCCACTTAAGGGTGCGTGATCCCGCGCCTCTTCCGCGGCCGTCAATTTGCCTGTTGGAAATACAAAGGCATAGCTCCCCAAGGCTTTGTATATGACCGATAGCTTGATTAATGATCGACGTCGTGCGTTGCCGTTCCGAA
>CAZOSI010000098.1:0-11786 GCA_964582485.1 uncultured Novosphingobium sp. | reverse complement strand
AGCTTCATCAGCGCGGCGATAGCGGCGGCGCTTTGAAACGGGCGGGATCAGGTCGGCCGGGATTGGCGCCGACGCCAGCTTGACCAGGTCGTAATTGCGCACAACCCGTTCGATCAGGCTGGGACCCTTCGTTGCTTCGCCTTCATCCGGCACGGGAATCTTGGTCTGTTCGGTCATTGCGATCCCCTCAGGCCACCATGCTGCGTTCAAAGATCTCGAGTGCCAGCAGCAGCACGAAAACCCCACCCAGCGCAGCCGTGCCGGCATAGAAATACTTGAGCCGCTTTTGGCGCAGCGCTCGCCCGGCATCGGTCACCGTCGCACTGATCGCACCCAGCACCGGCAGGCCCAGCGCCCGTTCCAGCTTGGCAGTGGTTGCGAAAGTCGAGCGGAGATGGCCGACGGCAAAGGAAGCGGCCGCACCGGCACCCAGGCCGAGCACCAGAACTCCAAACAGCAGTAGCGGACGATTGGGCGCAATCGGGCTTCGCGGAGTTGTCGGCGGGTCGATCACCTGGAATTTCACCGAATTGTGCTCGGTTTCAACCTGACCGCGCAGGCGCAGTTCTTCCCGGTCTTGCAGCAATTTGTCGTATTGCTGCTTCAAAACGTCGTAGTCGCGGTTGATGCGCTGTTGCTCGGCCAGCACTTCGGGATTGGTAAATTGCTGCGCGGTCATCTGGCCCAATTCAGTCTGAACCGAAGCGCGCCGAGCCGAAAGCGCCTGGACATTGGCCTGACGTTCTGCCTTGATCGATTCAAGCGAGGTATAGGCCGGGTTCGGCATACCACCCCCGCCGCCTTCACCCGCGGCAGCCTGCTTCAGCATGTTGACCTGATTGCGTGCGGCAATCACATCCGGATGATTTTCGGTCAAACCGCGGGCGCGCAACGAGGAAAGCGCTCCTTGCGCATCGGCCAGAGCACCGCGTGCACCACCGGCCGGGCCGGACATGGGTAGATACTTTGGCGTTCCAGCCAGCTGGCCGTTCATGGCCGCGAGCGCGCTTTGCGCTGCGGCAAGATCGGCATCGATTCCGCGAAGTTCGGCGCGCAGCGATTCAATCCGCTGAATCGGCGAGGTACTGCCTTTTGCCAAAGCTGGGTTTGCAGCTTCAAAGGCAAGGCGCTTTTGCTCGGCTGACTCCAGTTCCTTCTGGCGCTGCGAAAGCTGCTGATCCATGAAATCCAGCGAAGTCGACATTTCGCCGCGGTTGCCGGCGAGGTTTTCTTCGCGGAAGATATCGATAAGCTTCTGGGCAATCGCCTGGGCAATCTTGGCATTGGCCGCATCGGACTTGCTGCCATCACCATAGCTGGCAGTGATTTCGAACAGATTGTCCTTAGTGCTTTCGACCTTGATCCGCTTGCCCAGACCCAGGACTGCGCCTTCCATCTGCTTGGGATCGGTAATATCGGCGCCGATCGGAGTGCCGCGGATTACCTTTTCCAGGTTAACCGCGCTGGTCAGGGTCTGCTGGACGCGCTCAATGTCACGTTTGTTGCTGGTCTGGACCCCGGTCACGTCGGACAGGACATCCTCCAGTTTCACGAAGATCCGCGCCTTGGATTCATAACTGTTGGGGATCATCCCCACGATCAGCCAGCCAAGCAAGCACACGCCCCAGGCAACGCCCAGGGCCAGCCACTTGCGGTGCCAGACCGAATAAAGCGTCGAACGCAACTCGTCGAAAATATTGTTCATCGTGTGCCCCTGGCCCGCCCCTTCCTCAGAATGAGCTTTCAGGGATGATGATGACATCGCCCGGCATCAGCATTACGTTTGCCTTGCTGTCGCCCTTCTTGAGCAGGTCACCCAGTCGGATCGAGTATTCCTTCTGCTTGCCCGTTTCTTTGTCGAACCGGATCAGCTTGGCCCGGTTGCCGGCGGCATATTCGCTGAGCCCGCCAACCGAAATCATCGCGTCTAGCAGGGTCATGTTGGCCCGGTAGGGCAGCGAAGCCGGCTTCTCGGTTGCGCCGACCACGCGGATCTGCTGGCTGAAGGTACCGGCAAACTTGTTGACGATAACTGAGACCAGCGGGTCCTGAATGAATTGCGAGAGCTGCAGGGTGATGTCGTCTGCCAGCATCTTGGGGGTCTTGCCCACGGCCGGCATGTCGGTGATCAATGGCGTGGTGATCCGCCCGTCGGGACGAACTTGCACTTTGGCGCCCAGTTCAGGGTTACGCCAGACGAAGATCGTCAATTCATCGAGCGGGCCGATGATATAGTCTTCTCCAGGACCTTCCTGCATCGGTACGGTCGAGGCAGGCGGAAGCTGCGGGCCACTTGCCGTTCCGGCACAGCCGGTCAGCATCAGGCTGAGCATGGCACTTCCGGCCAGCAAGTGAGAGAAACGGTTGATCGGCATCGGGCAATCCCTTGTTGGGCGCCGCGCCGACGTTCGGGGATGCCCTTCCCGACCAGCGACCCGGCTTATTCAGCCTCCGCTATCGGAAAAAAGGGTGAATATTGCGTTAGCCCTATGTGCAGATTCGATGTGCACCAAGGCCCGGTCCCGAAATGGGACGGCTCGCAACCGCTTGGTTAAACCAGAATTTCAGCCGCCGGTCCGTGGCCCAGGAATAGCGCCGGGCTGGCGCTGGCGCCATAGGCACCGGCACAGAACACGGCGACCAGATCGCCTGCCTCGGCACGGGGAAAACCGGCCTTGTCGGCCAGCCGGTCGAGCGGAGTGCACAAGCATCCAACTACGCTGGCCTCTTCCTCAACCGCGCCATCAAAACGGCTGGCGATTGCAACCGGATAGTTGCGGCGAACCACGGTTCCGAAATTGCCTGAAGCCGCAAGCTGGTGATGCAGGCCGCCATCAACGATCAGGAACACTTCTCCATGGCTGACCTTCCGGTCGACGATCCTGGTCAGGTAAACACCTGATTCGCCGACGAGATAGCGCCCAAGCTCGATGCAGAAAGCAGTTTCGGAGAGCACATCCGGCAGACGCGCGAAGGCCGCGTCGAGCGCCGCACCGATCGCTGTGATATCAACGGCCTGGTCGCCGGGAAAATAAGGAATCCCGAATCCACCGCCAAGATTGCAATGTGGCAACGCGGCGCCGCTCTCTTCCGCGAGCCGGGCCGCCAGTTGCAGGGTCAGGGCCTGGGTCTCGATAATGGCCGAAGCATCCAGCGCCTGGCTTCCGGCGAATATATGAAATCCGCGCCACACTGCGCCGCTGGCAATGACCTGACGGGCCATGGCGGGGACCCGTTCGGCATCGACGCCGAATTGCTTGGCGCCGCCGCCCATCTTCATGCCTGAACCCTTGAGGTCGAAATCGGGATTGACCCGAATCGCCAGGCGCGGCGTGATTCCAAGCCGTGAACCGGCTTCGAGCGCCCTTACTGCTTCGCCCTCGGATTCGAGGTTGATTGTGGCCCCGGCGGCAATCGCCGCTTCCAGTTCATCCACCCGCTTGCCCGGCCCGGCGAAGCTGATCCGCGCCGGATCGATCCCGGCGGATTGGACGATTCCCAGTTCTCCGCCTGATGCAATGTCGAAGCCGTCGACCAGTCCGTCCATCGCCTGCAAGACCGGCAGGAACGGGTTGGCCTTGACCGCGTAATGCAGCGCCAAGCGCGTTGGCATCGCGGCGCGCAGTTCGGCGACGCGGCGTTCCAGATGCTGGCGCGAATAGACGAACAGCGGCGTGCTACCTGCTTCGGCGACAAGGTCGGCGGCTCTTCGTCCAGCGATCGCCAGCTGGCCATCGATCATGGCAAATCCGGTTGGGATCGGTCCAAGCGGTTTCATGCAGCAAGTTCCTGATACAGCCCGGTGCGATCGATCTTGCCATTGGGTGAGATCGGCATGGATTCGCGCCAATGGATCATCTTGGGTTGCATAAAGTTGGGCAGTTCTTTCAGCAAGATCCGTGGCAATTCTAGCGCGGCATCTGAAATTCCGGCTGCGGCCCGCACGATCAGGTGGACCGCCTGTCCGAGCCGTTCGTCGGGTACGCCCAGCGCGACCGCTTCGGCCACTAAACCCGAGGCCAGCGCGGCCTCTTCGATCTCCAGCGGGCTTATCCGGTTCCCGGCGCTCTTGATCATCGCATCGCGGCGACCGACAAAATAGAGCAAGCCATCAGCCTCTCGCCGAACCCGGTCGCCTGACCAGACCGCCATGCCGCCATAGTGCGAGGCATTAGGGGCTGGTTTGAACCGCTCGGCCGTGCGCGCCGCGTCCTGCCAATAGCCTTGTGCGACCAAAGGACCGCAGTGAACCAGTTCACCCTCTTCGCCATCGGCGGCCAGATCGCCCTGATCGTTGATGACCAGCACTTCAGCATGGGGAATAGCCTTGCCCATTGAGGTCGGGTGGCTGTCGATCAGCGCCGGATCGAGGAAGGTTGAGCGAAAAGCTTCGGTCAGGCCGTACATCGCGAACAGCTGCGCCTGCGGGAACTGGCTGCGGAGGCGGCGGACCAGGTCGACCGTCAGCGCTCCGCCCGAATTTGTCATGCGCCGCAATCGTCCGGCTGTTTCCGGCGGCCAGTCAAGCTCGGCCAGCTGTACCCATAGTGGCGGAACCGCAGCAAGCGTGGTCACCCCGTGTCGCTCAACAGCCTTGATCACATCGCGCGGAGCCAAATAGTCGAGCGGAACGACGCAGCCACCGGCAAACCAGGTCGAGAGCAGCTGATTCTGGCCATAGTCGAACGACAACGGCAGCACCGCCAGCGTAATGTCATCGGCGGCGAGGCCAAGATAGGTGGCGACGCTTTCAGCTCCCAGCCACATGTTGGCATGGCTGAGCATCACGCCTTTGGGCTTACCCGTGGAACCGCTGGTATAGAGGATCGCGGCCAGCGCATCCGAATCGCCGTCACTCGGTGCCAGTGGTTCGGCTGTGGCGGCAAGCTTTAGCACCTCACCTTCACCCGACATCCGGCAATCGGGCGGGACATCGCCATCTTCCAGCGCGGAAAGCCGGGCCGACGTGGCGATCAGCAAGCGCGAACCGCTGTCGGCAAGGATATGCGCAACCTGCGCGCGCTTGAGCAGCGGATTGATCGGAACATAGACCAGCCCGGCCCGCGCGGCGGCGAGCGGCATCAGGCAAGTCAGTTCGCCCTTGGCAGCCCAGCTCGCAATCCGCGCTCCGGGCTCCCCAACTTCGCCAAGGAGCCAACCGGCCAGGCGGGCGACACGATCCCTTAAGTCCTTGTAGCTAAGAGAGCCTTCGCGCAGCACCAGCGCAGTCGCATCGTCCGCCCCGCACAGCGCGAGGTGGTCAAGCGGCCGGATCGCTGGGTTTTGCTGGGCAGACACGGGTTAAACAGGCTCCAAGGGGCAAAGGAAAAGCGTTTGGTTGCGGTTGTCTATCACGATGATCTTAAAGAAGTGCAAGGCGATGCCAGGCTGGCCGCCCTGCTCGCCGCGCCGTGCGCCCGCGCCCCATTCGATCGGATCGAATGGTGGCAGGGTCTGGTCGATCGTTGCGATCTGTTTCCCCTGATAGCCGTCGCCCGGGATGGCGAGCATCGCGCGGTCCTGCCGCTCGTCCGCCAGGCGCGGCGGATCCATGCACTGGGCAACTGGTATACCTTCCGCGTGGCGCCACTTTTCAGCAATGGTGCGGACAAACCCACCTTGCTTCAAGCGCTCGCCGGGGATCTGGCCGGGCAAGCGCCCCACCTTGTCCTTTCGCCGCTTCCCGACGAAAACGGCGAGACCACACTGCTTGCCGAGGCCCTGCGCCGGGCTGGCTGGACGGTCTTTGTCGAACAATGCGACGTCAATCATGTTCTGCAGGTCGATGGCCGCAGCTATGCCGACTATCTCGCCACTCGCCCCGGTCCGCTGCGCACCACGCTGAAACGCAAGGCCGGCAAGGTCGCGGTCGAACTCGCCACGCAATTCGAGCCCGCGCTGTGGGCAGAATATGAAGCGGTCTACGCCGCCAGCTGGAAGCCTGAGGAAGGCTCGCCACCTTTCCTGCGCGCCTTTGCCGAGCAGGAAGGACAGGCCGGTCGCCTGCGGATGGCAGTTGCCCGCGCCGATGGCCGCGCGGTGGCCGCGCAGTTCTGGACGGTCGAAAGCTCTGCCGCCTTTATCCACAAGTTGGCCCACACCGAGGATGCCAAGCATTTGTCAGCAGGAACAACGCTTTCAGCAGCATTGTTCGAGCAGGTTATCGACCGCGATCGGGTGGCCCTGGTCGATTTCGGGACCGGCGATGACGGTTACAAGCGCGACTGGATGGAGCAGGTCCGCCCGCGCTACCGGATCGAGGCGTTCCGCCCGCTCTGGCCTGGAAACTGGCCCGCCATCGCCAAGGCAACCTTGCGTAACATCTGGCCGCACGGCAAGAGGCGCTGAACCCATTCTGGCAGGAACACGATGCACTCCACGATCGACCGAAAGCTCCGCAAGATTCTCGAAGATGTCCTCGGCCTCAAGCCTGGGCAGGCTGATGCTTTTACCAATGAAACCGGGCTGTTCGGCGATCTTCCCGAGCTCGATTCGATGGCTGTGGCCGGGCTGCTGACCGAGATGGAAGACCGGCTCGATATCATGATCGACGAAGATGAGATCGATGGCGAACTGTTCGAGACCTACGGCAACCTGCTGAACTTCGCGATTGCCAAGCACGAGGGCGCGTGAATACCACCGCATATCCTTGCCCCTTGCCCGGCGGTGCCGCGGCGAGCGAATTGGCCCTGACCTTCGACCAGGGACGCCAGCGCCGTGTGCTGCTGGCTCCGGCACTGTTCGACGAGGCCAACCGGATGCGGCGCTTCACGCTGGAAGTGATGCGGCGGCTCGACGGTGCCGGGATCGACAGCATTCTGCCCGATCTACCCGGTTGCAACGAAAGTGAGCGTGAACTCGCCCAGGTAGAACCCGAGGACTGGCGGATGGGGCTTGAAGCTGCGGCACGGCATTTCGGTGCGACCCATGTTCTGGCGATCCGGGGCGGCGGGCTGGTCCTGCCCGACAAGCTGCCGGGCTGGCACTTTGCCCCGGTCAAGGGCGCAAGCCTGGTCAAGACCCTGCTCCGCGCCCGGATCATCTCGGCCCGCGAAGCCGGACGCGAAGAAGACGCCGCCGAATTGATGGAGCGCGGCAAGGAGCAGGGTATCGAGCTGGCCGGATGGCCACTGTCCGCCGAGATGCTGCGCCAGCTGGAGGCCCTGCTTCCGCCCAAGCGCGGCGATCTGATCCCGGTCGATCAGGAGATGATCGGCGGCAGCGCGCTGTGGCTGCGGGCCGAACCCGATGAGGCACCAGAGCAGGCCGATGCCCTGGCGGCCGTTCTGGCCATGGCGCTGGCAGCATGAACCGCAAGCATTTCACCTTCCCTTGCGACGGCTTCGAACTGGTCGGCTCGCTAGACTTGGCCGGAAGCAACACGGGTCTGCTGATAATCAGCGGCGGCAACGAAGTGCGCGCTGGCCCCTGGGGCAGTCAGGCCCAACTGGCTGACCGGATCGCCGCCTCCGGCTTTCCGGTGCTGCGCTTTGACCGGCGCGGAATCGGTGACAGCGAGGGCGCCAACGCGGGCTTTACCGCCAGCGGCCCCGATATCGCGGCAGCGGTCCGGGCATTCCGCAACCACGTACCGACACTGCGCAAGGTCGTCGCCTATGGCAATTGCGATGCTGCCAGCGCTCTCATGCTGAATGGTGGTAATGGCTGCGACGCGCTGGTTCTCGCCAACCCGTGGACCTTCGATCCCGAGCCGGAAGCGCCGGTCGAATGTCTGACCGAGCAAGCGGCACCTACGCCGATGCCTCCCATCGCACTGCGCAGCTATTATCTGCGCCGCCTGTTGAATCCGGCAGCTTGGAAAAGGCTGCTCGGCGGCAAGGTCAAGGTCACCGAGATGGCGGCAAGCCTGGTTGAGGCGGTCGGGCCCGATGGTCCGCCCAGTAATCTCGCCCAGACCATGGCCGCAGGTCTTGAGAGGTTTGCTGGCCCCACGACGATCCTGCTGGCCGAAAATGACCGCACCGCCCAGGCTTTCAAGGCGGCTTGGGACAAGAATGACCCTCGGCTGCGGACCTGCCCCGGTGCTGGGCACAGCTTTGTCGAGCCGCAGGCGCGGATCTGGCTGCAAGGCCAAATCCTGGCGACTCTGCGGGGTCTTTAGCCCTTCGAAGCGGCGAATTCGCGCTCGGCCAGAAAGCGCTCGGCATCGAGCGCGGCCATGCAGCCGGTGCCGGCAGCGGTAACCGCCTGTCGATAGACGTGATCCATCACGTCGCCGCAGGCGAACACACCGGGGATCGCAGTCTTGGGAGTACCGGGCTCGACCAGCAGATAGCCGCTCGAATCCATGGCCAGTTTGTCCTTGAACAGTTCGGTTGCGGGGGCATGGCCGATCGCGACGAAAGCGCCCTGGGTCGGCTCGACTGAACTCGCGCCGGTCACCGTGTCGGAAAGCGCCACACCGGTCAGGCCGCTGGCATCGCCAACGAAGTGATCGACCGCCTTGTTCCATAGCACTTTGATGTTGGGATGGGCCAGCAGCCGGTCCTGCAGGATCCTTTCGGCGCGCAGGCTGTCGCGGCGGTGGATCAGGGTCACATCCTGGCTGTGGTTGGTGAGGTATAGAGCCTCTTCCACCGCTGTATTGCCGCCGCCGATCACCACCACCTTCTTGCCGCGGTAGAAAAATCCATCGCAGGTAGCGCAGGCCGACACGCCCTTGCCCGAAAGCTCTTGCTCTCCGGGAACACCAAGCCACTTGGCCTGAGCACCGGTCGCGATCACCAGTGTTTCACCTTCATAGATGTCGCCGCTGTCTCCCACCGCGCGGAACGGCTGGCCTGAGAGGTCGACCGAGGTGATCGTGTCCCACAGCATCCGGGTACCGACATGTTCGGCCTGGGCCTGCATTTCCTGCATCAGCCACGGCCCCTGGATCACGTCGCGAAAGCCGGGATAATTCTCGACATCAGTGGTGATGGTCAGCTGTCCGCCGGGCTGGAGCCCCTGGACCACGATCGGCTGCATCCCGGCGCGGGCGCCATAGATCGCGGCCGAAAGCCCGGCCGGTCCCGAGCCGATGATCAGCATGCGCGTGGTGTGGATTGCCATCTCGTCCTCCGTTATATGCGAGGCAGATAGGCAGCACATGGCCCGAATGCCAGAGTTGCAGGCGGCGATTTCCCCCGGATTGACGCAAGCCCCGCTTGCGCGCAAAGCGCTTCGCCATGACACCGCACGGACCGACCGCCAACAGCTTCATCTCGCAGCGCCTGCGCCTGCATTATGTCGATTGGGGCAATCCTTCCGCTCCTCCGCTGATCCTTCAACACGGCGGTCGTGATCATTGCCGTAGCTGGGACTGGGTGGCGGAAGAACTGGCCAAGGACTGGCATGTCATCGCGCCCGATCTGCGCGGCCACGGCGACAGTGCCTGGGCGCCCGACGGTAACTACGAGATGAACGCCTTCGTCTATGACTTCGCCCAGCTGGTCCACACGCTGGATTGCGATCAGGTGACGATCGTGGCGCATTCGCTCGGCGGCAACGTCGCGACGCGGTTCACCGGGCTTTACCCCGAAAAGGTCCGCAAGCTGGTGAATATCGAGGGGCTTGGCCCCTCGCCCCAGACCCGCGCCCAGCGCGAGGCGGCGGGCTATGCCAACCGGTTCCGCGAATGGATCGAAAAGCGCCGTGCGGCCGCCGGGCGGATCCCGCGCCGCTATCCAACGATCGAAGCGGCCTTCGCGCGGATGAAGGAAGAAAATTCATTCCTGACCGACCAGCAGGCCCGCCACCTGACGATCCACGGAGCAAGCCGTAACGAGGATGGCACCTGGAGCTGGAAGTTCGATCCCTACCTCAACGTCTGGCCGTTCGAGGATACCCCGCAGCACTTCTCGGAAGAGCTGTGGCAGGCGATCACTTGTCCGGTACTGCTGCTGTACGGCAACGATTCCTGGGCGAGCAGCCCGGCCAAAGATGGGCGCGACAAGCTGTTCAAGGATGCCCGTGTGGTCGAGTTCGAAAACGCCGGCCACTGGCTGCACCATGACCAGTTTGACCGGTTCATGGCGGAAGTCAGCGAGTTTCTCTAAAATTCCAGGTAGTGTCGCCGCAGCGCTTCGCGCTTGGCGTCGTCGATCTTCAGAATTTCGGCTAGATAGGCGTCGATCGTGCCGTAACGGGTTTCGACCGCATTGAGCGCCGTGTCTAGGTAATCGGCTTCGACTCCCCACAAGGCCCGCACGGTATCCGGATCGAGCGCGGCATAGCGGGGGTGGTCCCTGAACGCTTCAGATTCGATCCGCTCGTCCAGCTTGCTGGCCTGGTTGGTCAGCATGTAGTCCGCCATGATCGCTTCGCGCGAGACCCCCAGCACATGCTGGGCCATGGCAACGGCAAAGCCGGTGCGGTCCTTGCCTGCGACGCAGTGGACCAGGCTGGGCCCGTCGGCGCGGTGGAGCAGTTCCATATAGAGCCGCAACATCGGCACCAGGTTCTCGCGGAAGGCGATCCCCTCATAAAGCCGGATCATCGCCGCGCGCGCTTCGGCTGCTGAAACGACGCCGTTCGCAGCCTCGGTATGAAGGGCAAGACCGGCGGTTTCCTCTGGGTAAGTCCAAACCTGGCCGGCAAAATCAACATGGCGACGGCACGGCTTCATTTCCCGCTCACTGGGGCCGCGCAGGTCGATCACGTTTGCTATGCCGAGATCATGGATCGCTGTCAGATCAAGATCGCTGGCATCGCCATGCTGGGCCGAACGCCACAGCAGCCCCTGCCTTAGACGAGCCCCATCCGCACCTTCATAACCGCCATAGTCGCGGAAGTTGTGGACACCATCGAGCTCTAGAACGCGGGGATCGGTCATGTCCGGGCCAGTGACAGCTTGTCCGGCCCGGTGCAAGTCACAGAGACCAATCGGCCTTGCTGCCGAATACGCCCTTGAGGTCGGCCAGGGTCCCACCTGGTGCGAGTCGGGCACGCAGCGCATCGAGCCCCAGCGCCAGATAGTCGCCATGCGGCACCGCCAGCAGAACCAGATCGAACGGACCTTCGGGAAGCTCTGCCGCCAGATCGACACCATATTCGTGCCGAGCCTCGCCCGGATCGGCCATCGGATCGTGGATCGTTACGGTGTGACCCAGCTTGCCGAGTGCGGCGGCAAGATCGGCCACCTTGCTGTTGCGCAGGTCAGGTATGTTTTCCTTGAAAGTCAGCCCCAACACCAGCGCCGAGCCGCCCTTGCCGCCGCGCGCGGTGTGCAGTTCGCCGGCGACCCATTCGGCCATCGAATCGTTGATTCCGCGTCCGGCGGTTATCACGTTGGGCTCGATCCCCAGCTCGCGGGCGCGGTGCGCGAGATAATAGGGGTCGATACCGATGCAGTGTCCGCCGACGAGGCCGGGGGTAAACGGGAGGAAGTTCCACTTGGTCCCGGCGGCAGCCAGCACGTCCCAGGTCGATATGCCGATCCGCGAAAATATCTGCGCGATCTCGTTCATGAAAGCGATGTTGATATCGCGCTGTGCGTTCTCGATCACCTTGGCGGCTTCGGCCACCTTGATCGAGCTGGCGCGGAACACACCTCCGGTAGTGACCGTCCCGTAAAGCGCGGAAACATCATCCAGCACTTCCAGGGTCTGCCCGGACACAACCTTGGTGATCTTGTCGACCGTATGCTCGCGGTCGCCCGGATTGATCCGCTCGGGACTGTATGCGAGGTAGAAGTCCTTGCCGCAAGTCAGGCCCGAGACCTCTTCCAGCACCGGCGCGCAGATATCCTCGGTGACGCCCGGATAGACCGTGCTTTCAAACACCAC
>CAZOSI010000097.1:0-11852 GCA_964582485.1 uncultured Novosphingobium sp. | reverse complement strand
CGATCATCGCCTGCTTGACCGGCACCGGGCAGGGCGCGGCAGCGTGGATCGCGCATTTGAGAGTGGAGGTATCGTACTTCTTGCGGATCTCCTCGGGCAGTTTCAGCAGCCGCACGAAATGGGTCGGCACGAACTGGCCATCGGTGATCTTGTACTTCTCGATCGCGGCAAGGGCGGCTTCGGGATCGAACTTTTCCATCACCACCACGGTGCCGCCCAGCTTCTGGATCGTCATCGACCAGCGCAGCGGCGCGGCGTGATAGAGCGGGGCGGGGGACAGGTAGACCGAATCCGGCTTGATCCCGAAGGCCATCATGGTCAGTCCGACGAGGGCATTGGCCTGATCGATCGCCGGATCTTCTGGCAGAGGGATCTTGACCCCCTTGGGCCGCCCTGTGGTGCCCGAGGAATAAAGCATGTCGACCCCGGCGCGTTCGTCGGCAATCGGGGTGGCAGGCATCGCGGCCAAAGCATCTTCGGCCGACATGGCGCCAGAGGTATCGAAGCGCAGCAGCTCGACCTGCGGGGCAAGCTTGGCGACTTCATCTAGTATCGGGGCAAGATAGGCCGAACCGAACAGGATCTTCGCCCCGCTGTCTTCCAGGATATAGGCGATTTCGGGCGGAGTCAGGCGGCTGGAAATGCCGACGTAATGGACGCCTGAGCGCTGGAATCCCCAGGTCAGGCAGAAGAACCATGGGTGGTTTTCCATGCACAGCGCAACCGTATCGCCAACCTTGATCCCGCGCGTGCGAAGCAGCTGGGCGACCTGGTTGGAGCGCCGGTCGAGCTCGGCAAAGGTAACCGTCTCGCCGCTCCCGGCCATGATGATCGCGGGGCGGTCCGGCTGGGTCCTGGCATGGATCGAAGGATGCATCTGAATCACTCTCCTGCTGCGGTCGAAGCCGCCTACGGAGAGTTTTAACCGCACGATTAAATGGTGCAAGAAGAGAGTTGCCAGTCGCGCCGAATGGCATCTTTGACAAGCAAAGAAAAAGGCGGCCATGGCCGCCTTGTTCCCAGCATCCTCCCGGAAGCCTTCCCGGCCCGGGATTCTGCGCCCGGTACCGGACAGTAAACTCTCAGTCGATTTCGCCTTCGTCGCCGCCGCCCATGGCAACCGCTGCGGGCGATGAAACCGGGCGGTAAACGCCGGTGCCGTTCATGTAGGGCACCGGATTGACTGCGGCGCCGGCAATGCGGACTTCATAATGCAGGTGCGGGCCGGTCGAGCGGCCGGTCGATCCGACATAGCCGATCAGGTCACCCTTCTTGATCGGCTGGCCAGCCGCGACGTTGAGCCGCGAAAGGTGGCCGTAACGGGTCTGAATGTTGCCGCCGTGCTCGATCGAAATATACAGGCCATAGCTGGAGAACCAGTCGGCGCGGCTGATCACGCCATCGGCGCTGGCATAGACCGGCGTTCCGGTCGGTGCGGCAAGATCGACACCCTTGTGCGAGCGGCGGCCGCCCAGCACCGGATGAGTACGCATGCCGTAGCTGGAAGTCAGCGAAGCGCCATCGAGCGGGTTGCGCGAAGGGATCGCCACCTTGGTCGGCGCGAAAGAGGGAGCTGCCATGGCCGACGCGGCGGGGGCGGAAGTGATCGTCGGCGCGGGGTTCATGACCAGCTGGCGGCTGTCGGCCTGCTTCCAGCCGTTGAACAGCCGGCGGAACTCGTCATCACCGCCCTGCGGTGCCTTGGCGGCCTGGGCGGCGCGCAGCGGGGCTGCGACGTCGGCATTGGCCGAGCTGTTAGCAAGGGCAGGATTGGCAAAAGTCAGACCAGCAACTGCGGTGACCATGCCGGCGATGCTGCGCGCCTTTGCAAAAAACGAAATAGCGACCACTCAAACTACCTTATTCAGCGCCCCGATTTTTCGGGGTTTGCGAACCCTGTTGCCGGTTCGGAAACCAAACCGGCACTTCGTGTATTGAGAGGTCGGATAGCCCCCCGCCGTCTCGATAGGGGGCCTAACCGGGCTTGGGTTACCTATTCAACCCCAGCGTAGAATGTGCGCGGTAAACCGGCTTGAAGACGCGCTGAGTCGTTGAACGGTGGCTTAACGGCCCCTTTGAAATGACGCGCGACCAAGCTTTTCCATAGATTTTCGGCAGATTCGCCGCGAATCCCGGCGACGGCGACGAAATGAGTTGAGCCGAAACGAACGTGGGCGATTTCGTCGTCAAGGATGCGACTCAGGATTTTTACACCTCGCGCATCCCCGCTCGCACGAACGCGGTCCAGTGTAGCCGGAGTAACATCGAGCGCCCGGGCCTCCAGCACCATCGGCACGATCGCCAGTCGTGCCGCCACGTCATGCGCGGTTTCGCGGGCTGCGTCCCACAATCCCGAATGCGCTGGCAATGCGCCGTAGTGGCTGCCCAACGTGGCCAGATGCCGCTCGATCAGCGCGAAATGCATCGCTTCGTCGGCGGCTACGGTCAGGAAATCGGAGACGAAGCTTTCGCCCATCTCCGCACCGAAGCGTCCGGCCATGTCCAACGCGAGGTCGATTGCGACGAATTCGATATGTGCCAAGGCATGCCACAGGGCGATTCGGCCGCGCTCCGATCCGCCCTTGCCGCGCTTGGGCATTTGGCTGGGGGGCAACAATTCGGGCAGGCCCGGTCGCCCCGGCTCATCGGGCATGGCGGCGTCAAATCGGAAGGCCAGCGCGCCATTGCGCCAGCCCCGGACCAGCGCCCGGGTTCGCATAACCTTGCCGCGGGGGTCCGCTTCGAGCAGGGCGGCGCGGATCGCCGCGGCGAGCGAAGTCACAACGCTTTCGCGGCCTCCAGCACTTCGGCGGCGTGACCCTTGACCTTCACCGGGCTCCAGACGCGGGCAACCTTGCCTGCTGCATCGACCAGCACCGTGGAGCGAACCATGCCCATGTAGCTGCGTCCGTACATCGACTTCTCGGTCCAGAAGCCCAGCGCGTCAGACAGTCCGCCTTCTTCGGCATCGCTGGCCAGCGGCGCGGTCAGGCCGTGCTTGGCGATGAACTTCTGGTGCTTCTTGGGCGGGTCCTTGCTGATTCCCAGCAGCGCCGTGCCGGCCTTGGCAAACTCACCCGAAAGCGCCGAAAAGTCGAGGTTCTCGGTGGTGCAGCCGGGGGTGTCATCCTTGGGATAGAAAAACAGCACCAGCTTCTGCCCGGCAAAGTCGGACAGGCGCAGCGCGCTGCCGTTGGGCGCGGTCAGGGCGATGTCGGGCAGGGCGGTTCCAGGGGCAATGGTCATCACTCGATCTCCAGGTCTTCACCGAAAGTCGCCTGCCAGGCCTGGGCCACGGTGCGGCGCGATTCGGCCAGTTTGTCGGTCAGGCAGGTCCAATCCTCGCATTCGCAGGCGCTGGCAAGCACTGCGCGCGCCGCAGGGGGCGGTTCTTCCCCTTCGGGCAGGAGCAGCCGCGCCGCGATCAGGAACCGGCCGAGCGTGCGGTGCGCCGCGCGGATCGCCGGATCGAGCTTTCCGGCATCGGCCAGCACGGCCAGCGCATCGGGGATAGCCGGAACCAGCGCCAGATGATCGCGCAATTGCAGGAAATGAACGATGAATTCGATATCGACCAGCCCGCCGCGCGCGAGCTTGACGTCCAGCGGGCTCTTGGCGGGCTTGTGCTCGGCCATAGTCCGCCGCATTTCCAGCACGTCGCCGCGCAGCTTGGCCGGATCGCGCGGCAGTTCGAGCACGGTGCGGACAATGCCATCCAGCGCCGCGCGCCCTTCGAGCGGTCCCTGCAGTACCCGCGCCCGCGCCAGGGCCATATGCTCCCAGGTCCACGCCGCCTCGCGCTGATAGCGCTCGAATGCGTCAAGGCTGACCGCGATCGGACCCTGCGCACCCGAAGGCCGCAGCCGGGTATCGACCTCATAGAGCGCGCCCTCGGCGGTCGGCACCGACAGGGCCGCGATAACCCGCTGTGCCAGCCGGTTGAAATAGAGCGTTGCCCCCAAGGGGCGCACCCCGTCACTCTCGGCCGAATGTTCGCCGGTGAACAGGAAGACCAGGTCAAGGTCGGAAGCGTGGGTCAGGGCACCGCCACCCAGCCGGCCATAGCCCATGATCATCAGAGCCCCGCCGGGAACGCGTCCATGGACCTTCTCGAACTCGGTCGTCGCCGCCTCGGCCAGCACTGCCAGCGCGGCTTCGGCGACGCGGCTCAATCCTTGACCGACCGCCATCGGATCGCGGCTGCCTTCGATCAGTTGCACTCCCAGCTTGAAGCGCAGTTCGCCGACCCGGCGGCGGACCCGGTCGAGCAGGCGTTCGTAGTCATCGTCGGCTTCGCCGGCCGATAGCTGCGCAATCAGGTCGCCAACCGATCCCGGCAGATCGAAGGCCGAGGCATCGAACAGCCCATCGAGCAGGTCGGCCCGGCGCGCCAGCGCATCGGCCAGCGGCGGGGCGAGGCCGAGGATCCGGGCGAGCAGTTCGCCCAGCGCCGGCCGCGCCTCGAGCAGACGGAACAGATTGACCGCGCTGGGCAGGCCCACCAGCAATTGCTCCCAGCGCAGCAGCGCCCGTTCGGGTTCCGGCCCTTTGGCGAAGGCGGCGAGCAGCGGCAGCAACATGGCGTCGAAGGCCTCGCGCGCGGCATCGCTGCGCAGTGCGCGCAATTTGCCGCTGCGCCAGCCCTCGATCCGGGCACAGAGCCCGGCGGGATCGGCAAAACCCAGCTCGGCCAGCCTGGCCTCCAGCGCTGCGCCGCCCGGTGCCGGGGCTGCGCTGCCGGCATCATCTTCGGCATATTGCGCGATCAGCCGGTCATAGCGGGTGCCGACCGCCTCGGTGATTGCTTCGAGTTCAGCCACCAATGCCGCGCCACCGGGCAGCCCTTCGAGCCGGGCGACATTGTCGAGCGCGGTGGGATCAGCGGGAAGCGAGTGGGTCTGCTGGTCGGCGACCATCTGCAGCCGGTGCTCCAGCGTCCGCAGCCGGTCATAGCTTTCGCCGAGCACCCGAGCGTCCTCGGGATCGATCAGCCCGGCTGCAGCCAGCGCATCGAGGCTGGCGCGGGTGCCGCGCAGCCGCAGCGCGGGATTGCGCCCGCCGTGGATCAGCTGGTGGGTCTGGGCGAAGAATTCGACCTCGCGGATCCCGCCGCGCCCTTGCTTCAGGTTGAACCCGGGGCCGGGGCGGAGCGGGCCGGAATGATTGGCGCGGATCCGCTTGGTCAGCCGCCCGATCTCGGCAATTGCCCCGAAATCGAGGCTGCGGCGCCAGACGAACGGACGGATCGCGGTGAGGAAGCTCTCCCCAGCGGCTAGGTCACCGGCGCAGGCGCGGGCGCGGATGAAGGCGGCGCGCTCCCACGCAAGGGCAGAGCTTTCATAGTGAGTCAGCGCCGCATCATAAGGGATCGCCAGCGGGCTGACTTCGCTGGCGGGGCGCAGCCGCAGGTCAACCCGGAACACGTAGCCCTCATGGTCGACATGGCTCATCAGCTGCATCAGCGTTCGCGCTACCCGCTGTGCCGCCTCGCCGGGTTCGTCGCGCTCACGCCGGGGCAGCGTGGCCGGATCGTAGAGCAGGATCGGGTCGATGTCGGACGAATAGTTGAGCTCGCGCGCGCCGTGCTTGCCCAGCGCCAGGGCGATGAACCCGGCGGGCTCGGCATCGGGCACCCGCGCGCGGATCGCAGCGGCAATCGCGGCGTCGAGCGCCCGGTCGGCAAAGTCCGACAGTTCCTGCACAACCCGGCTGAGCGGAAAAGCACCCGCAAGGTCGCCCACGGCCAGCGCCAGAGCCAGCGCCAGCTTCTCGCGCCGCAGGGCAGAACCGGTCTCGACCCCCGGCGCAGCGGCCGTTCTGGCCCAGACCAGCGCGTCCTCGCCCTGGCCATCGGCCAGCAGTGCCGCGAGTTCGGGCAACCGGTCCAACCCTTGGGCCAGGAATGGCGCATGGGTGCGGGCACGGGCAAGGGCGGAGGTCCAGTCGGCGCTCATCTGCCACTGCGATGCCGTCTTGTGGGCCGGCAATCAAGTCGTTCGTCGGATCGGCGCTTGCGTGCTGGCCGGGGCTTTGCCAGACAGCGGGCACTGCTTCCCAACCGGATTGGTCCCCAACCCATGCTGCTTTCCCACAAGACTCTGATTTCACTGGCTGCATTCAGCGCCGTAGCGGCCTTGACCGCGACCGTTTCGGCGCGCGCGCCAAAGGGATCGGCATTGCCCATTCCGGCAGTGGCCGCGCCGGCCATCTCGCTTGATACGCTGAAGACCGTTACTCGGGAGCTGTCCAGCGACGTCTATGAAGGCCGCGGTCCGGCAACGCCCGGCGAAGACCGGACGATCACCTACATCATCAAACGCTTCAAGGACGCCGGATTGCAGCCGGGCAACAAGGGCAGCTGGCTTCAGGAAGTGCCGACACTGGAAATCGATGCCAAGAACCAGAGCGCTCTGGCGGTCAAGGTTGGCGGGCAGGCATTCAGCTTCGAATCCGGCAAGGATTTCGTCGCCGGTTCCTATCGCGCGGTTGGTCGGATCGACCTCAAGGATGCGCCGCTGGTGTTCGTCGGCCACGGGATAGTCGCGCCAGAACTGGGCTGGAACGATTACGCCGGGCTAGACATGAAGGGCAAGATTGCGGTGATCCTGGTCAATGATCCGGACTATGCCGCCAAAGATGAGGTCGGGCTCTTCAAGGGCAAACGGATGACCTATTACGGTCGTTGGACCTACAAGTATGAAGAGGCTGCCCGTCAGGGCGCGGCCGGGGCGCTGATCGTCCACGATACTTTCCCGGCCGCCTATGGCTGGCAGGTGGTCAATTCCAGCTGGACCGGGCCGCAGCTTTTTGTTCAGTCAGCCGATCGCGGCATGTCCAACACCCAGGTCAACGGCTGGATCCAGAAGGGAGTGGCCGAAACCCTGTTCAAGGCTGCCGGGCAGGATTTCGCGACATTGGACAAGGCGGCCAAGGTAAAGGGCTTCAAACCGGTGGAATTGGGTGCGAGCGGGAGCTTGAGCTTCGACAATTCGCTGCGCACGGCAGTCAGCCGCAATGTCATCGGGATCATGCCCGGCAAAAAGCGCCCCAATGAATATGTGCTCTATACCGGCCACTGGGATCACCTGGGGCGCTGCAATGCCGACAAGAGCGGGGATGAGATTTGCAACGGTGCGGTTGACAATGCCACCGGAATTGCAGCGATGGTGGCAATCGCCGAAGCCAACAAGAAGGTCGGCGCGGCGGATCGCAGCCAGGTGTTTCTGGCGGTGACGCTGGAAGAATCCGGACTTTTGGGGTCGAAGTACTACGCCGAAAACCCGGTCTATCCGTTGTCGCGGACGGTTGGCGGGGTCAACATGGATGCGATCGGCCCGGGCGGCGTGGCCCGCGATGTTCAGGTGACCGGCGGCGACAAGTCGGAACTGACGGCATTTCTCAAAGCGGCGATGAAGACCATGCGGCTTTATGAAACACCCGAGGACCATTCCGAGCGCGGCTACTACTACCGCTCTGACCATTTCAGCTTCGCCAAGCTGGGCGTGCCGATGTTTGCGGTTGGCCGGGGATCGGACTGGGTCAAGGGCGGCAAGGCCGCGGGCGAAGCGGCCGGAGAAGACTATACGGTCAACCGCTACCACCAGCCGAGCGACGAGTACGATTCCAATTGGGACTGGTCCGGCCCGATGCAGGACGTAGCGCTCTATTACCGGCTCGGGCGGATGCTGGCGATGAGCCCGGCCTGGCCAAACTGGCACAAGGGTGACGAGTTCCGCCTGATCCGTGACAAGAGCCGCCGCAGCGGGAAGTAGGAGCATGACCAATGCGAATGTGCGGATGCCGCCCGAATGGCATCCGCAAGCCTGGCTGTGGATTGGCTTTCCCCACGATGCCGATGAATGGCCAGGTTTTCTTGGCCGTGCGCAGGAACAGATCGCGACCTTTGCCAGTGCGGTGGCCGACAGTGGGCAGGAAGTCCGGCTGATCGTGCGTGACGAGGCCAACCGGGCGCGGGCGGCGGCACTGTGCTCGGCGGCGGTGAGGCTGGAAGTGCGCCGTTATGGCGACGTATGGCTGCGCGATACCGGGCCGCTGGTCATCGAGCGCGAGGGGCGGGTGGTTGGACAGCGGTTCGGCTTCAATGGCTGGGGTGGCAAATACCTGATGGAAGGCGATCAGGAGATCGGGGCGGAACTGGCAGAGAGTGCCGGGCTAACGGTTGCCAGTGCGGACTGGATCCTTGAAGGCGGCGCGCTCGACTGCGACGGATCTGGGCTGGTCGCGACCACTGAGCAATGCCTGCTCAATCCCAACCGCAACCCCACCCTTTCGCGGGCAGACCTGGAACGGCGGCTGCACTGCGATCTCGGCTTTGATCGGGTGCTATGGCTGGGTGAGGGGCTGATCAACGATCACACCGACGGCCATGTCGACAACCTGGCCCGGTTCGTCGCGCCCAATGTGCTGGCCGTGCCACGCGCCACCGGGGCGGACGATCCCAACGCTGCAATCTACGCCGATGCCAAGGCCCGCGCCGAAGCTTTCGGGGTGCGGGTGCGCGAAGTGCCGTCACCGGGGCGCGTCGAAACCGCGGGCCGGATCGAACCCGCCAGCTACATGAATTTCGCGATCACCTCGAAACTTGTCGTGGTGCCGATCTATGGCACGGCGCATGATGCCGATGGGGTGGCCGCAGTGGCCGAACTGTTTCCGGATCGCGCCGTGATCGGCCTCCTCGCCGATGCGGTGCTGGCCGGTGGTGGCAGCTTCCATTGTGCCAGCCAGCAAATGCCGGCGCTTTGAGAGAAGATCGTTGCTGGCTTGTTCGTTGACTAGGTCGCAGCCATCACAGGCAGCGACCGTGTTCATCCATGGCTTGGCTTAGCCGCCGTTTTTTGGTGTCGCGCTTGGAAGCAGGCCGATGAGCCGCTACCCCCTTTGCAAATGCCAACACCAAATCCAAAGCGATTCGGGCCGACCTCGGCCTTAGGCAAAGTTCGAATGGGCCAGCTTGCGGCGGCAACCCGCGCGATCAGTTGGTCCAGTAAATGTATTCCTGATCCTTGCGCCACGGAGCATTGAGCGGAACGTCGATCCGGATCGGGGCTTCGAGCATGCCGGGCCAGAGCGGTGCCGGCATCTTGGCGTTCTGCTCCTCGATCAGCTTGAGTAGCTCGGCAGTGCGCTGCGGTTCGCGCGTCGCCAGGTTGACCCGCTCGGTCGGATCGGTGGCGAGGTTGAACAGCCAGATCTTGTCCGGCCGCTTCGACACTTGCAGCTTCCAGTCGCCTGCGCGCACCACCCGGTAGTCGCCCGAGCGCCAGAAGGTTACCTCACGCCGGGGCCCGGTGCCGAGCAGGTTGAAGCTGTCCATCACCCGGTCGCCGGGCATCTGCGCGCCGGTCGCCGCAGCAATTGTGGCGAACATGTCGAGGTGCTGGGCGGTGTCAGGCCGCACGGCTCCCGGCGCAATTTGGCCCGGCCAGCGCATCAGCAACGGCACGCGGATTCCTCCTTCAAAGAAGGTGCCCTTGAAGCCGCGGTAAGGCTTGTTGAGATCCGGGATCCCGGCGTACCAGGCCCCGCCGTTGTCGCTGGTGAAGATCACCAGCGTGTTCTGGTCGAGCCCGCTATCCTTGAGCTTTTGCAGCACATCGCCGATTCGCCGATCAAGCTGGCGGATCATCGCGCCGTAGACCCGCTGGGTGTTATCCTTGATCTGCGGCAGCGCATCGTAGTCCGCCTTGGTCGCCTGCAGCGGAGTGTGCGGGGCGTTATATGCCAAGTATAGGAAGAACGGGCGGTTCTTGTTGGCTTCGATCGCGGCAATCGCATTGTCGGTGAAATAGTCGGTCAGGTGACCCTTGGGGCGAAACCGCTGATCATCGCCCCAATAAACCGCATAGGGCAGGTTGGCCCACAGGAACCGGTCGATCGGATCCCACGGCAACCTGGCGTCAACCACTTGCGGATCGTCGCTGGCGGTGTACCTGCCGCCGCCCGCGCGCAGCCCCAGGCTTTCGTCAAACCCTTGCGAGGTCGGGCGCAGTTGTTGGGCTTCGCCCAAATGCCATTTGCCGATGTGGATTGTGTGATAACCCCTCGGCTTCAGGATCTCGGGCAGCATGATCTGGTCGTGCGGCACCCCCATATCGGCATAGGCGGGCAGATCGTGGTTGAGTTCCTTGTGATAGATCGCGGGGTAGAGCGAACTGCCATCCGCATGCGCCAGGTTGCCCACGAACGAGGCCGGGACTGCGGTGAATTCAAAGCCGAAGCGGGTCGGGTAGCGTCCGGTCATCAAAGCCGCGCGCGAGGGCGAACAGGTGGCGTTGGCGGCATAGCCGTTGCTGAAACTGACGCCCTGCTTGGCGATCGAATCGATATTGGGGGTCGGCACGGCCCCGCCCGCCACGCCGCCGCCGTAAAGCGAGATATCGTTCATCCCCAGATCGTCGGCGACAATCAGGATCACGTTGGGCGGACGCTCGCCGCTCGGCGGCTCGGCGGGCCCGGGAGCCCAAGTGACCGGATGGTTCTCCGCAATCGGCTCGCGCAGTTCGCCAAGCATGCCTGGAATATAGATCCCGTACTTCTGCAGGCCGAAGTAGCCCGCGCCGAGCAGCAGGGCCACGGCCCCCAGCCATTTCATCTTGCGCGTCATTGTGGGCCTCCGGACTGAATAGCCGCAGGCCGAAGGGCGAGCAGCAGGAAGAGCAGGATAACCGGCACCATGATCAGGCTGCCATAGTGTTCGGGCGGATGGTGGCCGCCAGCTTTCCCTTCCCCGATCCAGGCCGACCAGCTGAGCAAAATGCGCTCCAGCAGGCTGACCAAGAGAAACAATGGCACCAGCGAACGATAGAACAGCGCGACAATCAGCGTCACGATGCCGTGGGCAATCTGCGTCGCGCCTGCCCAGGCGAACAGGCCCAGGATCAGCTTGCGGTTGTGGCTCAGATTGAGCCCGGCAATCGTGCCCGCACCGCCATCGGGCAGGAAGCTGTGGATCATCCCCGGCACGATCCAGCCCACGCCGTAAAGCGCCAGAAACCAGGCTGCATAGCGCGAGCCCTGGTACTGGCGATTGGTGCCGGGCGGGAGCAGCGCGGTCATGATCCGAAGCTCAGCAATGCCAGGTGGCCCAGCGCGGCAACCAGCGCCAATGCCAGCGCCACAGTAACGCGCGGGCTGACATAGAACGAAACCACCCGCTGGGTCGGAAACGAGAAGGTCGCCAGCGTGCCCAGGATCTTTTCCGGATGGGTTTCCTTGAAAGCCGGGTCCATCACCAGCTTCATCATGTCCCGACGGCTGCGATAGCGCATTAGGCCGAAAATCGTCCAGCCGGGATCAGGCTCGGTGTTCCAGGCATCGACATAGCCGCCGACCTTGCGGCCAACCATCCCGGGGTGGCCGCCATTGCGGAACAGCACAGGCATGAAACGTTTCGAATAGCGTTTCAGCAGTTCGAAGCCTTGCACCATCTGGCCGCTGGCTGGATCCCTGACCTGATCCATCTGCGCCTTGACCAGGTTGAGCATCACAAATTCGTGCCCGTCATCACCTTCAAGGAATGCGCGCATCACTTCCGGGCTGTTGCCCGTGCCTTCGTAGCGGCCTTCCATCTGGGTTAGAAAAGCATCGATTTCAGCCTGCTTGAGCGGGCCTGACCAATTGTCATACCACAGCCGAAACAGAACATAGGCGGCCAGTGCTGCGACCCAGATCATCCAAGGTGCCATCTGGCCACTTCCTCCTTATCCGACTCAATTGACATTGATTGTGCCATAATATAGCGACGCAGGTCAATCAACCCCAGCGCGAAAGTGCATTAGCGGCGATCAAACCGGCTATGGCAGTCACGAAACTCCCCCTTGCATCAGCCAAAC
>CAZOSI010000096.1:5132-11868 GCA_964582485.1 uncultured Novosphingobium sp. | reverse complement strand
AGATGCTCCATTCGATGCTGCGCACCACTTGCGTTGCGACACTGATTGACGGCGGGCACGCGCTCAACGCCTTGCCGCAGGCCGTTACTGCGAATGTCAACTGCCGGATGTTCCCGGGCCGCACCGCGGACGAGACCCAGGCCGCGCTGGAAAAGGCGATCGGCAACCCGGCGATCAAGGTCGAGCAACGGATCAAGACCAAGCCGATCGCCAAGGTTCCGCCGCTCGACCCAAAGGTCGTCGGGCCGATGGAGCAGCTTTCGGCCAAACACTTCCCGGGGATTCCGGTGATCCCGACGATGTCGACCGGCGCGACCGACGCGGTCTATCTCGGAGCGGTCGGGATCCCGACCTATGGCGTCCCGGGCGTATGGGGCGATCCCGACGGCAACGGCACCCACGGCCTCAACGAGCGGATGGAAGTCCGCTCGCTATACGCCGGGCGGGACTATCTGTTCGAGCTGGTAAAGCTGCTTTCGAGCAAATAGCCAGAGCGGAATCACAAAGGGCAGCGCGGCCTTGGCCTCGCTGCCCTTTGTTGTTGTGGAGGTCTGCCGATCCGCTGCGCTTAGGCAAGCGTGGCGGTGAACATCAGTCCGCTGAGCGAGGCAGCGGCGAAGATCGGCAGCACCATCAGAACGATGCTACGCATGGGGTTTCTCCTGTTTGCATTGGCGAACTCAGTTCGCATTTGCAACATAAGCAATCTGGTAGAGATTTCCAGTGCAAAGGTTGTGATGGCTGTTGCATATTTTGCAACCAGAACGGAAACAACTCGGTAAGAAGTCGCCCAGGCCTCGCCCCGCACTGGACAGCGCGAGGCGGGTTGCCCAAAGCGAGGCAACCCGAATCCAGCGGAGAGACATGCCGATGACCACCAACCCCGCCATCCGACTAGAAGCCGAATTCGGTTCCTTCCCCGGCCTGATCGCGGCCTGGGGCGAATGGCGCGGTGAGGCCCCCGCTCTTTTTGACGGCGCGGCGAACCTGTCGTGGCGAGAGACCGCCAACCGGGTCGAGCGGATTGCAGCGCGGCTACAGGCTGACGGGCTGGAACGCGGGCAGGCGGTGGCGATCCTCGGCACCACCAGCGTCAACTATGCGCTGATCTATCTCGCCGCGATCCGCGCCGGAGGCTGCGCCGCACCGTTGACCACCAGCGCCAGCCCCGACCAGCTGGCCGGAATGGCCCGGGATTCGGGTGCGATCCACCTGTTCATCGATCGCGCCAAGCTGACCGAACTGGGCGATTTCAAGCTGCCGATCGCTCACCAGATCGTGCTCGATGAAGAACTCGACGCCTTCATGGCCCCCGAAGGCACCAGGGCCGCGCCGTTTGAACCGGTCGAACAGGACCCGTTCAACATCATCTATTCCAGCGGCACCACCGGGATCCCCAAGGGCATCGTCCATAGCCACGGAATGCGCTGGCGGCAGATGACTTTCCGCGCCGCGCTCAATTATGGTGAGGACAGCCGGACGATCTGCTCGACCCCGCTTTACTCGAACACTACCATGGCGGTGTTCCTGCCGACGATGTATTCGGGCGGTTGCGCCAGCCTGATGGGCAAGTTCGACGTGCAGAAATGGCTGGAGCGTGCCTCGAGCGAGCATTGCACCCACACCATGCTGGTCCCGGTCCAGTACCGCCGCCTGATGCAGTATGAGCACTTCGACGCCTACGATCTCTCGGCAATGAAGATGAAATACTGCACCAGCGCGCCTTTCCCGGCCGATCTAAAGGCCGAAGTGCTGAAGCGGATGCCGGGCGGCCTGATCGAAATCTATGGTATGACCGAAGGCGGAGTCGCCTGCATCTTCCCGGTCCACGAACACCCCGACAAGCTCCACACCGTAGGCTTTCCCGCGCCGGGCCATTTCCTCAAGGTGATCGATGAGAACCTGAAGGAAGTGCCGCCGGGCACGCCGGGCGAACTGGTCGGCAAGAGCCCAACAATGATGCTCGGCTACAAAAATCAGCCCGAAAAGACCCGCGAGGGATACTGGATCGATCCTGCGGACGGATCGACCTGGCAACGGATGGGCGACATCGGCCGTTTGGACAAAGACGGCTTCGTCGAACTGGTTGGGCGGACCAAGGATGTTATCATCTCGGGCGGGTTCAATATCTTCCCGATCGATCTCGAAGCCGAGCTGGTCAAAGATGACCGCGTGGTCGAAGCTGCGGTGGTGGGGGTTTCTAGCGATCAGTGGGGCGAAACCCCGGTTGGCTTTGTCGTGCTCAAGCCCGGCGTCGCCGAAGACGCGCTGGAAGATATCCGCTCTGTCGCCAACAGTCGTCTCGGCAAGACCCAGCGGGTCGCCGAACTCTTTGCCATCGGCGAAATGCCGCGCAGCCACATCGGCAAGCTGCTCAAGACTGACCTGCGCGAGCTGGTGCCGCCTAAAGTCCGGTAGCGCGGCCTAAACGGCCGTTGTCATTGCCCGTATTCAGCATGGCTTGTTCGCGAACGATCAACGGGTCGGGACCGGCGCCTCGCCCGAATAGTCGTAGAAACCGCGCCCGGTCTTGCGGCCGAGCCAGCCGGCTTCGACATATTTGACCAGCAGCGGGGCCGGGCGGTACTTGCTGTCGCCGGTGGTGTTGTAGAGCACCCGGACGATATCGAGGCAGGTGTCGAGCCCGACGAAATCGGCCAGTTCCAGCGGACCCATCGGATGATTGAGGCCCAGCCGACAACCCTTGTCGATATCGGCGATGTTGGCTGTGCCCTGGCCCAGCACGAAGACCGCCTCGTTGATCATCGGCAACAGGATCCGGTTGACGACGAAGCCGGGCTCGTCTTCGGCCATGACCACCTGCTTGCCCAGACTTTCGGCAAAGGTGCGGGTCCGGGCGACGGTATCGGGCGCGGTGGCAAGCCCCGGAATTACTTCGATCAGCCCCATCACCGGCACCGGATTGAAGAAGTGCAGGCCGATGAAGCGCTTGGGGTCGGGCGAGCTGGTCGCCATCCGGGTGATCGGGATCGAGCTGGTGTTCGATGCCATGATTGCATCTGCGCGCAGGACCGAGCCGGCCGCTTCGAAGATCTTGCGCTTGATCTCTTCCTTTTCGGTCGCAGCCTCGATGATCAGGTCGGCCTCAGCCATCGGCGCATAGTCAGCCACCGGCGTGATCCGGGCGAGGGCGCTTTCGGCTTCGGCCGGAGTGATCTTGTCGCGGCTGACCAGACGGACCAGCGCCTTGTCGATTCCGGCGCGGGCCTTTTCGGCGAGGGCAATATCAACATCGCAAAGCAGCACCTTGATGCCATTCTGGGCCACGGTCTGGGCAATGCCCGAACCCATCTGCCCCGCCCCGATGATTCCGACGATCCGCATTGCCCATTCCCTTCGCACTTGCAGCAAGTGCGGCTGGTTAGCGGCGAAGCGGCGGCAATGCTAGCGATTCTGTCCCGGAACCCACAGCACGTCGCCCGATCCGGCGGCGTTGATCGCGCGGGCCAGCACGAACAGGTAGTCGGACAGGCGATTGATATAGGCAAGCGCCGCCGGATTTACCGGTTCGGCTTCACCCAGCGCCGTCATTGCCCGCTCGGCCCGGCGCACGGCTGCTCGGGCGATATGAACCCGCGCCGCCGCTTCGCTGCCGCCCGGCAGGATAAAGCTGGTCAGCGGGGCCATGGTTTCATTGAGCGCGTCGATCTGCTGCTCGATCCAATCGGCCTGAACCGGCACGATCCGCAGTACCATTTCGGACGGGGTGAAGTCGCTGCCCGGAGTGGCCAGGTCTGCGCCCAGATCGAACAGGTCGTTCTGGATCCTGACCAGCGCGGCGCGGTTTGGACCCGCTGCGTCCAGCGCCGCCACGGCAAAGCCGACCGCGCTGTTGGCCTCGTCAACTGCACCGATAGCCTCCATCCGGGCATCGTGTTTGGCCCGGCGGGTGCCGTCGACCAGCCCGGTGGTGCCATCGTCACCCGTGCGGGTGTAGATCTTGTTGAGCTTGACCAAGGGGAATTTGCCTTACTTCTGGTTGGCGAACAACAGCACTGCGACCACCAGGATCGCGGCGGCCTGGTAGAAGATCCTGCGGAACATCATCTTGTTCTGCAGAAGCTGCGTCTCGCTCGGCCCGCTGCCTTCGGGGCGCTCAAGCTCTGCCTTGGTCGTCGCCAAAAAGGCCACGATTCCGCGGATCAGGGTAACGAGGGTCAGCACCATCAGTGCCGCGATCACAAGGCCAAGAAACCAGTTCATGAAGCGTCTCCTACTCCTGCCCCCAGCGAAATGCCAGCGGGGAAGCGCCCGTCCCGCAAGGCCTGGGCCAGCTCCGCGCCGTCCGCTCCGGCCAGCCGCAAGTCGCGCAGTGCGGGCGATCCGCGCCGCTTGGCCAGCTTGCGGCCATCCGCTTCCACCAGCAGGGGATGATGATGCCAGATCGGCACCGGCAGCCATAATAGCGCCTGAAGCAGGCGGTGGACATGTGTCGATTGGAACAGGTCCTGTCCCCGCACGACCACGCTGATCGCCTGGTGTGCGTCATCAAGTGTCGCGGCGAGATGATAGCTCGCCGGGGCCTCCTTGCGCAGCAGCACGACATCGCCGAACGCCAGGGGAGCGGCGCGCTGCGGACCGGCCAGCGCGTCGGTCCATTCCAGCGGCCCCGCCAGTTCCGCCGCGCGCGCCATGTCGATCCGCCAGGCGGCGCCATGGGGATCGACCGCGCGGCCCCGGCAGGTGCCGGGATAGAGCGGACCGTCCGGGCCCGAAGTGGTGGCGGCGGCCTGAATCTCGGCCCGGGTACACTGGCAGGGATAGAGCAGCCCCATCGCTTTGAGCCGCTCGCCCGCCTCGGCATAGGCGGCCAGACGGCTGGACTGGTGCAGCACCGGCCCGTCCCAACTGAGCCCCAGCCAGGCGAGATCGGCCAGAATTTCCGGAACCAGTTCAGCCCGGCTGCGGGCGGCGTCGATATCCTCGATCCGGACCAGGAACACGCCACCGCTTTCCCGCGCCAGGTCATGCGCGACAATGGCCGCATAGGCGTGGCCCAGATGCAGCAGGCCGTTGGGGCTGGGGGCGAAGCGTGTCCGGACAGTCACACCTGCGCTTGTCCTGTGGATTGTGGACCAAGGCAAGGCTTGACGGGCCAAGTCCCAACATGTTCTCTTGCAAGCATGAGATGTAGCCGGACTGTAACAGCGGCTTCCTACAGGGGGCCATGCTCAAGTCGGAGCTGATCGAGCGCGCGGCCCGGTTCCGCAGCGCCGAGGGAGATCCCTCGCGGCATCTGGCCGATTGTCCCGCATTGGTGCTCAACGCCGACTATACCCCGCTAAGCTATTACCCGCTTAGCCTGTGGCCGTGGCAGACCGCGATCAAGGCTGTGTTCCTCGAACGGGTTGATATCGTCGCGAGCTATACGCGCGAGGTTCACTCACCCAGCTGGACCATGCCGATCCCCAGCGTGATCGCGCTGCGCCAGTATGTGAAACCCAGCGAGCATCCGGCCTTCACCCGCTTCAACCTGTTCCTGCGCGACAGGTTTTGCTGCCAGTACTGCGGCAGCCCGCACCAGCTGACCTTCGATCACGTGATTCCGCGCCGGCTTGGCGGGCGGACCAGTTGGGAAAATGTCACCACCGCCTGCGCGCCGTGCAATTTGAAGAAGGGTGGCCGCACCCCGCAGCAGGCCAAGATGCCGCTGCTCCTGCAACCGATCCGTCCGACTTCGTGGCAGTTGCAGGAACGTGGCAGGGCCTTTCCGCCCAACCACCTGCACGAAACCTGGCGGGATTGGCTGTATTGGGATGTCGAGCTGGAGGCTTGAAATTCATTTGTCCGGGCATGTCAGGTTGACTTTTTCCGGGAAGTCACGAATAGGCACCGCTGTGATTGCGCGATGGTTCGCAGAATGATGCAATTCGTTGATCGTTGCGGATACCAAGGGGGACATTGATGCAAGCGGAAAATCAGCCCAAAGTTTGGATCGAACCTGAAATTTCGGAACTCAGTGTCGAGGAAACGTTTGCGCAGCCCGGCCGCGGCGCAGACCTCGGCGGAAACCCATTCGTGGATTGCCAGCGATCCTGATCTGGCGGGCCGCCGATCCGGCGCAGCTCACAGTGCGCTCATGTTTTTCAACGCCAGGGCCAAAGCCGGCGCAATAAGCGTTTCGGCGAGGTTACGTGCTGCGTCTGAGATCGCTTGCTCCTTCTGATTTGAATCGCTTTCAAACCGATCCTGCGGTCGCTTGGCATTGTATTTCGATGCCGCAACCATTTGCCGAACATCGGAATCTGAGAGATCGATCTTGAAATGGGGCGCGACCCTTTCCCAACCCACTGTCGGCAACTGTCTGAAGTCGATTGTGCGGATGGTGCGGGCTTGCCCGATCCATTGGCAATTCGCCGCTAAGAGCTGCGCGACATTTGCCAGCTGCGCAATGGATTCGGGCGGCGCCACTTGTCCCGGTCCGGTGCGCCATTTGGCCGGAAGGACATCTACGTTGCCAAGCGGCCGAGCTTCGATCGAGGCCAGGATTTCCACTGGATTGCGATAGATGAAAACTGCTGGAGCGTCGGGGAAAGCCTCTTGCAGCAGTTGCACGTAATGGCACAGCAATGTCGGCCATTTGACCACAAGCCGGCTCGCCAGGGGCGAAAAGGCGGCCTGAAACAATGACAGCAATTGTCTGAGCCGGACCTTGGCCAGTTGCCTGTCAGGCAATTTGCGGCCCAACAGTTCCAAGAAAATCATCGGCTCACTC
>CAZOSI010000096.1:0-5122 GCA_964582485.1 uncultured Novosphingobium sp. | reverse complement strand
GCTCACTCAGGACCGCAACCCCTTCAATCCCGCCGAACTGCTGCAGCAGAGCTGTCGATCCGCATCGCGTCATATGAAAGATCTGACCGTGAAGACGAGGCTGCAGGACGTCGATCTCGACCTGGTCCAGCGCTACAATCCTGTCGATCCGCGCGCTGCGAATGCAGTCGTCCCAAAACGTGTGGCGCAAATCGGCCAGATCGATCGAGCCGAGTGAAACCATCGGCTTGTCGCCCAGCCATCGAAGCGCGACCGGTACATTGGACAGTTTGGAATCAGCAATCGTCACGAATTGTCCCACACTACGCTGACCGGGATCGAAGCCTTTCGATTGTGCGTCATTTTGCCGCCGTTGGCTCACCCCACGGTGGTTTCGATCACCGTCGACCGCACCGACGCAATCCTTAACGCCAATACCTGCGCGACTCATACCCGAGACCCAAGAAAAGCGAAATCTCCCGCCAAGCCGGAAAGCTGGAGATCGTGGGGATGCGGAGCAGCTTGCAGGGCTGGATGGCCTCGAACAGCGGTTTGTGGGCCATCTCTCGCTGATCGTGGCGGCTTCAAGGAACCGGCCTTCGCACACCACAATCCCACAACCGCGCTACCAGTTGGAGTGCCACCGCGCTGCCGAAGTTGAGTCAGGCATTGCAACCTTTTTTTCCATTCTTGCGATGTTGAGTTGGCGTGATGGAGGTCACGGTCGCAAACGGCCGCAAATGCCACATCCCGGATCGTTCCTGCACCCAGATGAAAGGAGAATGGCATGCCAGGCAAAGAGGTTCCTCGCGATCCGGCCAAATTCCCGGACTACACAGAAAAATTCACCCTGGAGGCGCTTGATGCCAGCACAGGTCCGGCTGCTCTTTCTGCTCAGGTCCTGAAGACCGTCGACCTTCCTGACAGCTTTCGCAAAGGAGCCGAGCAATGAGCCTGGTCTTTCGCAACGCTTCTGCAAATGACATCTACACAGCTTGGGGCATGTACTATCCGAAGGACTGCGCTGGTCGTGGAAATTTCGTAGTCAAAGGGTGGTTCTTGATCCGACCTGGCGAATCCGGGGTCGTATCGACAGATGATATCCGCGGATCGGAATTCTGGGCTTACGCCGAGGATGCTTACGGCAACTTCTGGGGCGGCGGCAAAGCCGTCTGCACCACGCAACAAGCATTCGACATATGCGTCGGAGACCGGGTCTGCCTTAAGCCGGACTACTTTGCGGTCTTCCCACGCGAGTCAAACAACCATTTGGTCTCTTTCAACCCATGACCTGTTCCGCCGGGGCTGCGCCAAATCGGCGCGCCTCGGCGATCGCCGACATCTTCGATCTTGTAACTGTGGCGGAGTCGCGTTTCGTCTTAAAGGTGATGGGCCGCTTTCAACTCCTCAAGCGCCTGCTCTGCGGTGAGCAGCGCAGTATTTGGAACATGAATTGCCCCCTTTGCGGGTCATAGGCGTCGATCTCGGCTTATGTCATCGGCTCTAGGCTTCGCGCCAGATGACCTATGGCGCAATCATTTCACCGCCTTGGCCGGCTGGGTCAGCCGGGGGACAAAGGCAAACGGCTTGATTCCCAGCTTGGGGTAAATTTCATCCGGGAAATAGACCACACCGTCCTTGACCACCATCGCCACCTTCTTGATCGCGCGCAGGTCCTGGGTCGGATCGCCGGGGACCAGAAAGAAGTCCGCCAGTTTGCCTCGCCCGATGCTGCCCAGCAGCTGATCCTGCCCGAGATAGCCGGCCATGTCCCAGGTGCCGCGGCGCAGAACCTGGGCCGGGGTCATTCCCAGCTGGCCGAACAGTTCCAACTCGCGGTGATAGGTGAAGCCGCCGCCCAGATCAGTGCCGGGGATCAGCATGATCCCGCGCCGGTGCATTAGCCGAAGGGTGTCCATGATCTTGCCATGAGCGGCGACATATTGGGCGCGCTGCTCGGGCGTGTCGGCCCCGAAAAGCGCCTGCTTCAACTGGCGTTGTTCGGCTGGAGGCATGTGATCGATATAGTCGATCGCGCCGGGGTTGGTTCGGCCGTCAAGCGCAGTCAGGCCCAGTTCGTGAATGCCGATGGTCGGCTCATGCGCTACACCTTTGGAAACCATGGCATCTAGCGTCTTGGTCACCTTGGGCGACGACAGATCGAGTTCGGGAAAGCGCCGCATCGCTGTGAAGCGGAACAGGGTGCGGGTATCCTCACCCGGATTGAGCACCCAGCCCAGCATCAGCTGGTTGACGTGGGTAATCTCGTTGAAACCAGCATCGATCATCGCGTCGGCATTCGAAAAGGCGGGGACGTGGCCCGAAACGTGGAGCCCCAAACGGTGCGCCTCGGCGACCACTGCCGGTGCCCACTTTGGGTCCATCGAGTTGTAGAGTTTGACCTGCCAGAAACCCCGGGCCGAATACCAGCGAACCGCTTCGATCGCCTGTTCCTCGGTTTCGACCAATTTGCCGGTCGCGGAACTGAACGGGCTTTTGCCTTCGATAAAGCCTGAGCGGACAATTCGCGGCCCGGCCACTTCACCCTTGCCGATCCGGTCTATCAGAACGTCCAGAACCTCGTTGGTATTGCCCATATCGCGCACGCTTGTGATCCCGGCGAGCAGGTTCATCAGCGCGTCCTGCTGGGCCAGGTGGCCGTGCATTTCAAACAGGCCTGGCACCAGTGTGCCGCCGGCACCGTCGATTTCAGCCTCGCCCGGGCCTGAGCGGCTGCCTGCGGGTTCGATCGCTGCGATCTTGCGTCCGAATATTACGACATCGCTGGCCGGACTGCGGGTCCCGGTCGCCGGATCGAATATCCGGACGTTGCGGATCCGAACAGGCGTTGTAAATCGGTGGGCATATTCGGACTGAATTTGCGAAAAGCGCTCTGCCTCAAGCTTTTCAGACAGCGCCCGCAGCGGTTCATCTGCGACCTTTTCATATCCTTTGCGGGCAATGATGAAATCTGCGCTGGCAGTCGCGAACAGCTCGCCTTTGCCGTCCAGCGTGATGTAGGTCGGGTTGAGCGACAGTCCGGACAGTTCATAGGTGATCACTTCGATCTTGCCATTCGGCCCGTCAAAGGTTGAGCGGGCCCGCTCGGTCAGCCGTGCAATCCCGGCCGGGGCTACCGGCATCGACTTGTCCGGATCGGCCAGCAGCGCCTGTGCCATCAGCATCACGTCCAGCGGGGACCCGTTCTGGCTGGCGTAGAAACGAGGCACATCTTTGCCTTTGAGCGCGCCCGGCCCAGCCAGATCACGCCAGCTTGCCGCGCCGGAACTGCGCAGAAAACTCTCATTCACGGCATTGCCGAATGTGGTGCGACCGGTGATTGTCCAACGCTGCGGTGCGCCATCCTTGTCGAGCAGCAGGACTTCCTTGATCGTGGGCCCGCGCCCGTTCTGCTTGTAATCGTAGTCGACGCTAATCCGCCCCGCCTGACGGTCGAGCTTGAAGTGGCCAATATCGCGGCTCTGGGTCAGAACCCGGTATTCGAGCTGATCGGCCAGGGCTGGCGCGGCTGCAACAGCAGCGATCAGGCTCGCTGCGATCAGATGGCGAAACTTCATGAGACTTCCTCCCCCGGGAACGGCTGCAGCGGAGCCTAGCCGATTAGCCGATCCCCGCCAGCGCCTTTTGTCGGCGTCGCTGGACCGAGCTGCCCAATCCGATCGCCTCGCGGTATTTGGCCACGGTCCGCCGAGCCAGGTCAAAGCCCTTGCCTTTGAGCAGATCGACCAGAGTATCGTCCGACAGGATTGCCTTGGGATCTTCGGCGTCGATCAGCGTCTTGATCGCGGCCTTGACCGCCGAGGCAGAGGCACCACCTTCGCCATCGACCGCGCCGACGCCCGAAGTAAAGAAGTACTTCAGCTCAAAGGTTCCGCGCGGACAGGACAGGTATTTGTTGCTGGTAACCCGGCTGACGGTCGATTCGTGCATCTCGATCGCTTCGGCCACCGCCCGCAGGGTCAAGGGCTTGAGCTGAGAGACTCCGTGCCGGAAAAAGCCGTCCTGTTGCTTTACCACTTCGCTGGCGACCTTGAGGATTGTCTTGGCCCGCTGGTCGAGCGCCTTCACCAGCCAATTGGCATCAGCTAGCTTTTCCGACAGCCAGCCGCGCGCGGTCTTGTCGTCACTGGAACCGCGCATTTCAACATAGTAGCTGCGGTTAACCACCAGCCGGGGCAGGGTCGCCTGGTTGAGCTGGAGGTCCCAGCCGCCATCGGCGCGTGGCATGATCAGGATATCCGGCGTAACCGGATCTCCGCCGCCGCTCGAAAAGCGCAGTCCCGGCTTGGGATCATAGCCGCGCAGTTCGGCCAACATTTCGGCAAAATCCTCGTCATCGACCCCGCACATTCGCTTGAGCCGCGGCAATTCGCCGCGCGCCAGCAGCTCCAGATTGTCAAGCAGCCGGGCCATGCACGGGTCATAGCGGTCGGCCTCGCGGGCCTGAATCGCCAGGCACTCGCCGAGATTGCGGGCACCAACGCCGGTCGGGTCGAGCGACTGGACCAGCGCCAGAGCTGTTTCGATTTCGTCCTCGTCAACCGCCAGTTCGTTTGCCAGTTCGCGGCAGCTCGCGCCAAGGTAACCGGCATCATCAAGTTCGCCAGCGATGTGCCGGGCGATGAAGGCCAGCTGCGGGTCGTGGGCGATCAAGCCAATCTGCGCGCAAAGATGCTCGGCCAGGCTGGCAGCGTGATCTCCGCGCTCGTCGATCCCAGGACCGTCCTCGCCTCCGCCCATCCGGTATTCGGCGCTCCAGTCCCCAGTGTCGCGATCCCGATCGAGCGCGCTGGAATCGATGTCGAGTGGCCGGTCATCCTCGGCGCGGCCCTCGGCAATCAACTGGTCGGCGGGGGAGGATTCAAGCGTAGTGCGCCGTGTCTCGTCGGGCACTATCGCCTCGCCGGCCGGCTCGACCGGGGCGCCGCCACCGATGTCGAGCAGCGGATTGGCTTCCAGCGCTTCGCCGATAAACGCTTCGATTTCGAGGTTCGACAGCGCCAGAAGCTTGATCGCCTGCTGCAGCTGGGGCGTCATCACCAGCGATTGCGATTGCCGTATATCAAGGCGGGGGCCGAGGGCCATCGATCGGTGCCTAGAGTGTGAACCCTTCGCCCAGATA
>CAZOSI010000095.1:0-12226 GCA_964582485.1 uncultured Novosphingobium sp. | reverse complement strand
GAGCGCGCGGCGTCTTCGGGGCTGGCGTGATAGTTCTGGATGTCGGTCATGATCTGGGCGTTCTTGGCTTGCCCTCGTTCACCCAGCTTCTTGCCCAAGGCCCCGACCATCTTCTTGTTGAGCGCTTCGTGCAACATCAGGTCGGCGCCCTTCGAGGCGGCAGTGAAGCTGGGCGAATAGACCGTATCGCCCGATAGCGTCAGCGAACGGCCCTTGTAGTCGACGCGGTAGCCGAAAGCCGGGGCGATCGGGGCGTGATCGACCCGGATCACGATGATCTTCACGCCGCCGTGGTCATAAACCACCTGGTTGTCGGTGCCGTCAGGCAAGGCGATAATCTGGGCCGCACCGCCAAAGCCGCCGGGCGCAACCACCTTCTCTCCGTGATGGGCAACGCGGTAGCCCTGGTCGAGCTCGTAGCCCTTGCGGAAAGCGTCCACCACGGTGTCGGTTCCAGCCGGACCATAGACTGGCAGCGGTGCGCTGCGACCTCCCGCGACCCAGGCCTGAAGCAGGGCTTCCCCAAGACCGTCGATGTGGTCCGAATGGAGGTGGGTCAGGAACATTGCCTGGATCTTGGGCATCGGGAAACCCATCCGCCCCAGCTTGCGGATCGAGCCCGAGCCCGAATCGAATATGAAGGCCTGTTGCCCAGCCAGTACCGCCAGGCACGGCCCGGCGCGCTCGGCATCGGGCATCGGCGATCCGCTGCCGCAGACATAGACGTGCAGGCCATCGCCCAGCTTGGCCGATTGATCGACCCCGACATTGTTGTCGAGCGCGGACTGGAACGCGCGTTCGGCGATCATGCCTCGCCCGAACACCAGCGCCAGGCCAATCAACACTGCGATCAGGGCTACAATCAAACCAATCTTGCGTTTCATCCGAATCCTCCCGGCAAGCTGTTTTGCGGCAGCTTGCCCGCCGCGCGGCCTTGCGGCAAGCTTTGGCGATGGATGCCAATTCCGCGCTTGCTGAAACCCTGTGCCTGCTGGGGCTGCGACTTGATGCAGTCCCTTGCCGTTGGACCGTGATTTCGAGTGCCGCCGTAGCCGTGCATACTGGCGATGCCACCGGGGTGGGGGACGTCGATGTGCTGGTCGATGAAGCGGGGGAGACCGCAGCTTTTGCGGCACTGGGCTTGCCCCTGACTCCCGGACAAGGGACCGAGCGCTTCCGCTCGCGGCTGTTCGGGCAATGGCAGGAGGCACCGCTGACGGTCGAGCTGTTCGCCGGATTCGAGCTGTGCAGCCAAGGCGAATGGCAGGAAGTGCGCGTTGGGACGCGGTTGCTGGCCCTCTTTCAGGGCGTACAGACCTATGTCCCGACTGCGGCTGAACTGGCTGCGATGCTGCGCCGATTCGGGCGAGAGAAAGACCTAAAGCGTGCCGAAACGCTCAGCGCCAGCGGCCCGTTTCCATCCAGATCATGAAGCGTTTGAGCGGCAGTAGCCAGATCACGCCCAACACAATGTAAACCGGGGTCTGCGCCAGCGTGGGCCAGCCCTCGATCCACGGCACGATGTAGCGGGCGACCAGCACGCCGTAGATCATCAGTGCGACAAACAGGCCCAGCACGCCCAGCGGGATGCGCAAGGTGGGTTCGGTTCTCATCGGAAAGGTCCATGAATGCGGGTGGGGGTGACGACAAGATCGAGCGGCTGGTCGTGTGGTTCGAGCGGAATCGTCTCGTCAAGCTGACAATCCCAGGCCAGGCCAATGGCCAGGGCGGGGCGGTTCTGTTCCAGCCAGCGATCAAAGAACCCCGCGCCATAGCCGATCCGTCCGCCCTGGTTGGTGAAGCCCAGCAGCGGGCAGAACATCACGTCCGGCACCAGCAGCGGCGCGTCTTCGGCCGGCTGCAGCGCGCTGTAGGGATCGGGGACCAGCAGGCCGTCGTCGAACGGATTGGTCCATTCGCGGAACTGCATCGGTGCGCCGCGCGCGGAAAGCCACGGCAGGACGATCCGGTGGCCGCGTTCCGCAAACCAGCGAGCATAGTTGCTGGCCGGCACCTCGTCCTTCATTTCGTGGAAAGCCGAGATCACCGCGCCTTCGGGCACCTGATCGGCAATCGCGCTGGGCGGGCGGCTGAACAGCAGTGCGCGCTGCCAATCGGGGATCGCGGCGACATGTTCGGCGCGGCGGTGCTTGAGGTCTGCGCGCAGGCTTTTCTTGTCGATCACGCAGCGCGCCTCATGAAGTGGGTGACGGGACCACCATGGGCCGTTGCCGGGAAATCCTCTGACGCGTTCACGTCAGGTGGGGACCATTTGTGCCAGACCAGGATCCGACCAGGGACAGCCCCCATGGATTTGCTTATAGCCTCAGGGATTTTCGAAGGCTCGCACCGGGCAGTACCCGTCATGGTCATAGATAGGCCGCTCGTTGCCCTTCCGCAACCACTTCCCCGTAACTCACGCGGCAAAGGCGGCGGCGCATTTCTCAAGCCGATCGGCAATCGCTTCCAGTGCGGCTGAGTGATCCGGAGTGGAGCTGGCTGATGGCACCGCCGTCTTGCGGGCCTCGTGCAATTCATCGGCCAGGATCAGCGCCGCGAAAAGTAACTGGCGGATTTCATTATGGCCGGTCCCGATCGACTGGACCTTTTCGTCGATCAGTCGGCCAAGGCTGGTGACGTGCGCTTCCTCGCCAGCGGCGCAAGCCACAGTGTAGGAGCGGCCGCCTATCGACAGGTTTACGTTGCTCATCCCTGAGTCCCCTCGATCAACTGGTCGAGCTGCTCCAGCGAGCCTTGGACCGCGAGCTTGAGTCGTTCGTGGCGGGCACTCAGCGCGGCCAGATCGGCATCCACAGCGCTTGCACGGGGCGCACGCGCTGCGGCCTCGATCCGGGCCAGGGCCTGCTCTATCCGCGAGAGCGCGCTGCTGCTGCGGTCTTCATCCATGACGTCAAGCTATCGCAATATCCTGCGACAGCAAAGCGTTGGGGCGCAGATTTCCCCCGGTTTGAGAAGCGGGATGCGAGGGCCCGCCTTGACGGGGGGCCGCGCCTTCGCAAAGGAGACCTCGCGCCGAATCGTCGCCGCCTTCCTGCGCCTTCAGGAGCCTTTGCACATGAGCCTCGACCCGACCCGCCTCGCGCCTATGGCCAACGCCATCCGCGCGCTTTCGATGGATGCGGTCCAGGCGGCCAATTCGGGGCATCCCGGCATGCCGATGGGCATGGCCGACGTCGCGACGGTGCTGTTCAGCCAGTTTCTGAAGTTCGATCCAAAGGCCCCGAAATGGCCCGATCGCGATCGCTTCGTGCTGTCGGCCGGGCATGGCTCGATGCTGATCTATGCATTGCTGCACCTGACCGGCTACGAAGCGCCGACCATGGCGGATATCCGCAATTTCCGCCAACTCCACAGCCCCTGCGCGGGCCACCCGGAAAACACCGAGCTCGCGGGCGTTGAGTGCACTACTGGCCCCTTGGGGCAAGGCCTGGCGATGGCAGTCGGCATGGCGATGGCTGAGCGGCATCTGAATGCCGTGTTCGGTAATGGCCTGGTCGATCACCGCACCTGGGTAATCGCGGGCGATGGCTGCCTGATGGAAGGGATCAACCACGAGGCCGTAGGCCTGGCCGGTACGCTCAAGCTGGGCTCGCTCAATGTGCTGTGGGACGATAACCAGATCACCATTGATGGCGATACCAGCCTGTCGACCTGTGAAGACATTGCCGCACGTTACACCGCGAGCGGCTGGCACGTGACGCATTGCGACGGCCATGACTTTGCTGATATCGCCCGCGCGCTGGCCGACGCCGCCGCCGATCCGCGCCCCTCGCTGGTCGCCTGCAAGACCGTGATCGGGCAGGGTGCCCCTAACAAGGCCGGCAGCCATTCGGTCCACGGCAGTCCGCTGGGTGCCGACGAAGTGGCCGCCACGCGCGAGGCGCTGGGCTGGACTTCCCCCGCCTTTGAAGTGCCTGCCGAAATTTTGACCGACTGGCGCTCGCTGGGTGAGGGTGCAGAAGCGCGCGCTGCCTGGGAAGCTCGGCTGGCCGCCGATCCGCAAGGCGGTGAATTCTCGCGCCGGATGGCTGGCGAGCTTCCGGCCGACAAGAGCGCGGCGCGCGACTATATGGCCTCGCTGGTTGCCAATCCGCCCAAGGTCGCGACGCGCAAGGCCAGCGAAATGGCGCTTGAAGCCCTGACTTTGGCGATCCCCGAACTGCTGGGTGGTAGCGCCGATCTGACCGGATCGAACCTCACCAAGACCAAGGCCACCGCGCCGTTCACGGCTGACGACTATACCGGACGCCACGTCCACTACGGTATCCGCGAATTCGGCATGGCTGCGGCGATGAACGGCATGGCGCTGCACGGCGGAGTGATCCCCTATGGTGGGACCTTCCTAGTCTTTGCCGACTATTGCCGCAACGCGATCCGGATGTCGGCGATCCAGCATGCCCGCGCGGTCTATGTGCTGACTCATGATTCCATCGGCCTTGGCGAAGACGGCCCGACCCACCAGCCGATCGAACACGTGATGAGCCTGCGGGCGATCCCGAACCTGCTGGTGTTCCGCCCCGCAGACGCGATCGAGACTGCCGAAAGCTGGGCGCTGGCGCTCAAACAGGCGGACCGTCCTTCGGTGCTCGCGCTCTCGCGCCAGAACCTGCCGCCGGTGCGGTTCGAGGCCGAGATGAAGACGGCCAAGGGTGCCTATCGCCTCAAGGCTTCCGAAGCCGCGCGCCAGGTGGTGCTGGTGGCCAGCGGCTCGGAAGTCGAGATTGCGCTGGCCAGCGCCGCGCATCTTGAAGCAGCCGGGATCGGCGCCGATGTCGTCTCGATGCCGTGCTGGGAACTGTTCGACGAACAGGACGCTGCCTACCGCGCCGATCTGCTGCCCGCAGCTGTGCTCAAGGTCTCAATCGAAGCCGGGGTAACGCTGGGCTGGCAGAAGTACATCGGTGACGGACTGGCGATTGGCATTGACCGTTTCGGCGCCTCGGCTCCGGCCGACCAGCTCTATGACTATTTCGGCCTCACTGCCGACAAGATTGTTCCCCAGATCACGGCCCGCTTGGGCCAATAACGCAGGAGTTTTCATCATGGCAATCAAGGTTGCGATCAACGGTTTCGGGCGCATCGGGCGCAATGTGGCGCGGGCGATCCTGGAGCGGACCGACCACGACCTCGAACTGGTGTCGATCAACGATCTGGCTTCGGCCAAGGCCAATGCCATGCTGTTCCAGCGCGACAGCGTGCACGGGGCCTTTTCGGGCACGGTCGAAGTCGATGGCAATGACCTGATCATCAACGGCAAGCGGATCCACGTGACGGCCGAGCGCGATCCCGCCAACCTGCCGCACGCCGCCAATGGCGTCGACATTGCGCTGGAATGCACCGGCTTCTTCACCGACCGCGCCAGTTGCGAAAAGCACCTGGCCGCCGGCGCCAAGAAGGTGCTGATTTCGGCTCCGGGCAAGAATGTCGACCTGACTGTCGTGTTCGGGGTCAACCACGACAAGCTGGAAGCGGCGCACACCATCGTGTCCAACGCTTCGTGCACCACCAACTGTCTGGCGCCCTTCGCCAAGGTGCTGAATGATGCGATCGGGATCGAGCGCGGCCTGATGACCACGGTCCACGCCTATACCAACGACCAGAAGATCCTCGACCAGATCCACGAAGACCCGCGCCGTGCTCGCGCTGCGGCGATGTCGATGATACCGACCACCACCGGCGCCGCCCGCGCGGTGGGCGAAGTGCTGCCCGAGCTGAAGGGCAAGCTTGATGGCAGCGCCATCCGCGTGCCGACCCCGAATGTCTCTATGGTCGACCTGACTTTCCAGCCGAAGCGCGACACCACCAAGGACGAAGTCAACGCGCTGCTCAAGGCGGCCGCCGAAGGCCCGCTGAAGGGCGTGCTGGCCTATTCGGACGAACCGCTGGTTTCGATCGATTACAACCACTGCCCGGCCAGCAGCACCATCGACAGCCTGGAAACCGCAGTGATCGACGGCAAGCTGGTTCGCGTGCTGAGCTGGTATGACAACGAATGGGGCTTCTCTAACCGGATGGTCGATACCGCCGGGGCGATGGGGAAGTTGATCTAAGCGAAACACAGCCCTAACCAACTTCGTCATGCTGAACTTGTTTCAGCATCCATCGTGCCCCATGACCGAAGTGCTGTGACGCCCCACGCGGCGCGGCCTGGCTGCCTAACGGAGGTTCGGTCTCTGGCGAGAGATGGACCCTGAAACGAGTTCAGGGTGACGGATTTGGATAGGCGAGGGTAGTCGGCGCACAAAGGGATGCGACAATGACCAAGTTCAAGACCCTGGATGACCTCGGTGACCTGACCGGCAATGTCGCGCTGGTGCGCGTTGACCTGAACCTGCCGATGGACGGCGTTCGGGTCACCGACGATACCCGCGTGCGGGCTTCGGCACCGACCATTCTTGAATTGGCGGGCAAAGGTGCAAAAGTCTTGCTGCTTGCGCACTTCGGGCGGCCCAAGGGCGAGAAAGTCTCGACCATGTCGGTCTCGATGACGCTCGACGCGCTGCAAGAGGTGCTGGGCAAGGAAGTTATGTTCGTGCCCGAAATCGCGGGCGACGTGGTCAAACAGTCCATCGGTATCCTCGCACCCGGCGACATCGCGCTGCTTGAGAACACCCGGTTCTGGAAGGGCGAGGAAAAGAACGATCCGGACCTCGCGAAAGCAATTGCCGCCAACGCCGACCTCTACGTCAACGACGCCTTCTCCGCCGCGCACCGTGCCCATGCCAGCACCGAGGGGCTTGCCCATCTTCTGCCCGCCTATGCCGGGCGCTCGATGGAAGCCGAACTCAAGGCGCTGGAAAAGGCGCTGGGCGAGCCGGTACGCCCGGTAGCGGCCGTGGTTGGCGGGGCCAAGGTTTCTTCCAAGCTCGACGTGCTGACCCACCTGGTAACCAAGGTCGATCACCTGATCATCGGGGGCGGCATGGCCAACACCTTCCTCGCCGCGCGCGGCGTGGCGGTGGGCAAGAGCCTGTGCGAGCATGAACTGGCCAGCACTTGCGAAGGCATCCTCGATGCGGCGGACAAGGCCGGTTGTACGGTGCACTTGCCATATGACGTGGTGGTGGCAAAGGAATTCGCTGCCAATCCCGCCAGTCTACGCATTTGCAACGTCCACGAAGTCGCCGCCGACGAGATGATCCTCGACATCGGCCCGCAGGCGACCGAAGCGTTGGCCGACGTTCTCAAGACCTGCCGCACTTTGGTTTGGAACGGTCCGCTGGGCGCGTTCGAGACGGTGCCGTTCGATACGGCCACTGTTGCCCTGGCCAAGAGCGCTGCGGCGCTGACCAAGGAAGGCGCACTGGTTTCGGTCGCGGGCGGGGGCGATACTGTCGCGGCGCTGGCTCATGCCGAGGTTGCGCAGGATTTCAGCTATATCTCCACCGCCGGCGGGGCCTTCCTCGAATGGATGGAAGGCAAGGAACTGCCGGGGGTCACCGCACTCGAAACAGCTTGAGGTGAGCGCACTTGCGGCGGTGCGCAGGTGCCGCTATGGGCGCCGCCACATACGTATGCAATCGCAAGGAATCTTCGCCATGAACACTGCCGAAATGACAGCCAAGATGGCCGCCGGAAAGGGCTTTATCGCCGCGCTTGACCAGTCGGGCGGATCGACCCCCAAGGCGCTGGCCGGGTACGGGATCAGCGAGGATGCGTGGAGCGACGAAGCAGGTATGTACGGCCTGATCCACGAAATGCGCAGCCGGATCATCCGCTCTGCCGCTTTCACCGGGGACAAGGTGATTGGCGCGATCCTGTTCGAACGCACCATGGACGGCACGGTCGATGGCGTTCCCACCCCCGCGGCGCTGATCGCCAAGGGCGTGGTGCCGTTCATCAAGATCGACAAGGGTTTGGAAGACGAAGCTAGCGGCGTCCAAATGATGAAGCCGATGCCCGAGCTGGATGCGCTGCTGGCGCGTTCCAAGGCGCTGGGTGTCTATGGCACCAAGGAACGCTCGGTGATCAATTCGGCCAATGCTTCGGGCATTGCCGACATCGTTGCGCAGCAGTTCGAAGTCGGCCGCCAGGTTCTGAGCCACGGGATGATGCCGATGCTCGAGCCTGAGATCAACATCAAGAGCGACACCCGCGCGGCTTGCGACGAGCTGATGCTGGCCGAGATCCTCAAGAACCTTGAGGGGATGAGCGAGCAGGTGATGCTCAAGCTCAGCCTGCCGGTGGTCCCGGGCACGTTCGATCCGCTGGTCAGCCACCCAAAGGTGCTGCGCGTTGTTGCGCTGTCGGGCGGCTACAAGCGCCCTGAAGCCTGCATCGAGCTGGCCCGCAACAAGGGCATCATCGCCAGCTTCAGCCGCGCGCTGCTCGAAGACCTGCGCGCGCAGATGAGCGATGCCGAGTTCGACACTGCGCTGGGTGACGCGATCGACGCGATCTACACCGGCTCAACCGTCAAGACCGCCTAAAGTCCGCCGCTGAACTTCAGAGCGAAGCGATAGTCATCCGGCGCGATCGGGCGCTGGGTGCTGGTCGGCGGCATGGTGCCGAAAAGTTCGAGTTGACCATCTGCAATCTGCAGTGGCTTGTCGCTCGCCAGTTCGCCCACACTTGAGCGGCTACCCAGTTCGATCCGCACCTCCAGCCGCACCCGCCCGGCCCAGGCGCAGCGCGCTTCCATCGGGCAACGACTGTCCTCCAGCACATTGAGCGGCGTGATCTTTGGGCCGCCAAGATCGACTTTTTGCCCAAGCCTGGCTTCGGTTGAACCGTCTTCGTTCACCTTTGGCAGGGTAACGCAACCCGCGGTGAGCGCGGTGGAAATGGCGAGAGTCAGTATTCGGCTGTACATCGTTCACCTTTGCGCCTTGTTTTCTGAATGCCTGCCGAACGCTTGGCCAATTGGCGCTGGCACGATAGGGAGCCTGCATGTCCGATTGCCAACTCTATCTTATCTCGCCGCTCGACGTTTCGGGCCTCTTCCCCGACCGGCTCGCCCGCTCCCTTGATGCGGGCCCGGTTGCGGCGTTCCAGTTTCGCGTCAAGGATATCGACGAGCATCAGGCCGCGCGGCTGGCCGAACCGCTCCAGGCGATCTGCGCTGCGCGCGAGGTGGCGTTTATCGTCAACGATTCGATTTCTCTGGCCAAGCGGATCGGGGCCGACGGCGTGCACCTGGGGCAGGATGACGGCACGGTCGAGGAAGCTCGCCAACGCCTGGGGCGGGAAGCGCAGATTGGCGTCACCTGTCACAACAGCCGCCACCTGGCGATGGATGCCGGCGACGCCGGCGCAGACTACGTCGCCTTCGGGGCGTTCTTCCCGACGACCACCAAGAAGACCGAATATGTCGCCGAACCTGAACTGCTGAGCTGGTGGCAAAATCTATTTGAAATCCCGTGCGTCGCGATCGGCGGGATCACGCCGTCAAACTGCGCGCCGCTGATTGCGGCGGGGGCCGATTTCCTGGCTGTTTCCTCTGCGGTCTGGAGCGGGGATGAGGCTGCGGCAGTGAAGGCTTTTCACGAAGCGATTGCCGTCGCCGGATAGACTTGCCCTGCGTGCCGGTTTCCTACCCGGACAAACTGTGCCAAAACTCCGTTCAACACGGAGAACCGGACGTTTTTTCCGGAACCCTGTCAGGTTTGTGAGTTTCCGAAAGGACTGCCATGCGTGAACTGACCATCCGCGGAATCATTCTGGGTGCGGTGCTGACCGTGCTGTTCACCGCCGCCAACGTCTATCTCGGGCTCAAGATCGGGCTGACCTTTGCCACCTCGATCCCGGCGGCAGTGATCTCGATGGCGCTGCTCAAGGCCTTTTCCGACAGCACGATCCAGGAAAACAACATCGTCCAGACCATCGCTTCGGCGGCGGGGACGCTTTCGGCGATTATCTTCGTCCTGCCCGGGCTGGTCATGATCGGATGGTGGACAGGGTTTCCATACTGGCAGTCGGTTGCGGTGATCGCGGTTGGCGGCATTCTGGGGGTGATGTATTCGGTCCCGCTGCGGCGCGCGTTGGTGACCGGATCGGATCTCCCCTATCCCGAAGGCGTCGCGGCGGCCGAAGTTCTAAAGGTTGGTGCCGGGGTTGGCGGTGCGGAAGAGAACCGCAAGGGTCTGGCCGCGATCGTGCTCGGATCGTTGCTTTCGGCTGGCTACACGCTCCTCGCCAAGATGAAGCTGGTGGCTGAAGAAGCGGGAATGGCGGTCAAGTTCGGATCGGGAGCGACCGCCTTTTCGACCAGTTTCTCGCTGGCCCTGATCGGGGTCGGCCATCTGGTCGGGATCGCGGTAGGCCTGGCCATGCTGGTCGGACTGGTGATCGGCTGGATCGTGCTGCTCCCGCAGTTCACCGCCGGCGGACCACCGGCCGGGACCGAGCTGGCCGATTTCGTTTCCACCACATTCCGCCAAAAGGTCCGCTTTGTCGGTGCCGGAACGATCGGCGTTGCCGCGATCTGGACACTGCTCAAGATGCTGGGGCCGATTGCCAGGGGCATTTCCGGCGCGCTTGCCGCCGCGCGTCAGCGGCAAGCCGGGCAGGGCGCCTCGCTCGACATTACCGAGCAGGACCTGCCGATCGGCGTGGTCGGCGGAACCATCCTGCTGGCGATGCTGCCGATTGGCATGCTGCTGGCCGGATTTGCGGCGGGGGGGCCGATTGCAGCGGCGCTGGGCAGCACGATCGCGTTGTCGATCCTCTACGTGCTGCTGGCCGGCGTGGTGATTGCCTCGGTCTGCGGCTATATGGCCGGACTGATCGGGGCATCGAACAGCCCGATTTCGGGCGTGGGCATCCTTGCAAGCCTGGGCATTTCACTATTGCTGGTGGCGATCTTCGGACAGGGCGGGGATGAGGCGAGCACCAAGGCGCTGGTCGCCTTTGCGCTGTTCGTCACCGCGATTGTCTTTGGTATCGCCACGATATCCAACGACAACCTGCAAGACCTCAAGACCGGCCAGCTGGTTGGGGCAACCCCGTGGCGGCAGCAGATCGCGCTGGTGCTGGGGGTCTTGTTTGGAGCGCTGGTGATCCCGCCGATCCTTGATCTGCTCAACTCCACCTTCGGTTTTCAGGGCGCGCCCGGCGCCGGCGAAGACGCGCTGGCTGCGCCGCAGGCCGCGTTGATCACGGCGATTGCCCAGGGTGTACTCGGCGGCAATCTCGATTGGGGGCTGATTGGCACCGGTGCCGCGATCGGGGCAGCGGTGATTGCGATTGACGAATTGCTGCGCAAGAGCGGTAAGGGTAGCCTGCCGCCACTGGCAGTCGGTATGGGGATCTATCTGCCGATGGGGCTGACCCTGCTGATCCCGGTTGGCGCGATCCTGGGCCATTTCTACAACCGCTGGGCCGAACATCAGGCCGATCCTGCCTTTGCCGAGCGGATGGGCGTGCTGGCCGCCACCGGCCTGATTGTCGGCGAAAGCCTGTTCGGCGTGGCCTTCGCCGGAATTGCCGCCGCCACCGGCAATCCTGAAGCGTTAGCCGTGCTGGCGGAGAATCCCTGGGCCGAACTCGCCGGTGTGGTAGTGTTCGCGGCCGCGATCGGCTGGCTCTACAGCACTACGCGCAAGGCAGTTGTGCGCAGCTAGGAACTCGGCGCCTGGCAGGCGGCGGGCTTTGCCCCGTCGCTGCCATTGCAGCCCGGTCCGTTGGTGTTGTTGAGCACCCGCCGCACGCAGCGCAGCTCGCTTTGTTTGCCATCCGGGCCCAGCTTGCGGAGAAAATTGTCGGTCACCCGATGATATTTCTGCCCCCGCTTGGGCCCGCTAGTCAGGACCAGGTCATCGCCGGTCAGCAGATAACTGCCGCGCCCGGCAGGTGTGTAGTAGCTGTTGGAATTGGCGATAACGAAATTCTCGGCATCGACGCGGTAGCCAGCTGCGTTGGTAGCATCGCCGGGCATTTCGCAAGCGAAAGCCCCCGGAAGCAGGAAATCGATCGGGCCGCCGGGTACGGCCAGAGCTGCGGCGGATCCGGCAAGCAGCGCGGCGGGAAGGGCATATCGAAGCATCGCGGGTGCTTCTAGCACCGCTTGGCCTCACGCGCCACCTTGCCCCGCGCGCCCGCCCGCGCTAAGGGCGCGACCTTCCGGCAGCGGTGCCGGGCTCTTTCTCATCCTTGAAGGCAGGCATCATGGCCAAGATCAGCGGCGTGGACATCCGTCCCGGCAACATCATCGAATACGAAAAGGGCATCTGGAAGGTCGCCAAGACCCAGCACACCCAGCCGGGCA
>CAZOSI010000094.1:0-12244 GCA_964582485.1 uncultured Novosphingobium sp. | reverse complement strand
GGATATTTGAAGTCGGCGGCCAGATTACCCGACCACTTGGGCGCAAAGGTCGCCCGTGAGCCGGTGTAGTCGCAGAAGTTGCCAGGGGTGACATTGGGTGTGAAACCAAACGGACACTGGCCCTGCTTCCAGTCGGTGTACTTGAAGTCGAGATAAGCGACTGCGCCGCTGAGCTGGACATGGTTGCCGATAGAAACCCGTCCTTCAGCTTCAATCCCCTGAACCTTGGCGGCTGAGGCGTTGTTGACGTTGAAGCCGATCCCGCCGTCAAATGTCTGGGTTTGCAGGTCCTTGTAGGTGGTGTTGTAATAGCTCACCGCCAGTTGCAGGTTGCGACTCTTGAATTTGAATCCGCCTTCGAAGCTGTCGGCCTTTTCCGGACGGAAGATGAACGCTCCGGTAGGCGGAAGGGCGTTGGAACGAATATCAAAGCCGCCAGCCTTCGCGCCACGGGCATAAGAGGCATACAGCATCAGCGAATCGCTGACATCGTACTGCAAGTTGACCATCGGCGTGGTTGAATTCTCTGAGATCTTGCCCGAAATATCATGTTCGAACACGCGCAGGCCGCCACCCCACACCGCACGGACAGTGGTGATCGGGAACACGTTCGTCGATCCCTTTTCAATCACCAGCGTGCGCCTGCCCGACTTTTCTTCATGGTTGAAACGAACCCCGGCGGTTATCCGCAGCTGCTCGGTTACCTTGAAGGTGGCCTGGGCAAAGCCTGACCACAGGGTCGAGGTTTGCTTGAAATCGCGGACCGAACGCGAATCTCCAACCGGCCGGAACCCGGCGAACGGGCCGGACAGGCCCTGGAAAAAAGAACCCAGCAGCACATTGTCGTTTGCAGTGAGCTTTGACGTCTGAAAATAGCCACCGACGATGTAAGTGAACGGACCATCATCGGGCGAAGTCAGTCTGACTTCCTGTGACATCTGGTTATAGGATTCACGCTGATTGGTTCCGTCGAGCATCAGCAGCGCTGTATAATCGACATCAAGTACCTCGTTGGCGGTATAATGCACTGCGCCGCTGGTAAGTCCCAGGATGTGGTCGCCCACATCGATGTCGACATTGAGCGTGCCGTTGAAAATCTTGGTGCGGCTTTCGAACCCGCCATTCTGGGTGCGCCAGTCAAGCACGGTATCGACCGAGGTGAAGAAGGGCGATGCACTGTAGGTGCCGCGCGGGCTGAAATTCTCGCGGGCCTGCCCCAAAACCTCGAAATCAGCATATTCGAGTTTCAGTGTCGTGCGGACCGGATTGCCGTCACCCAGGCTGAAAGTGCCGCGCACGAATGCCGTTTCGGCCTTGGGCTCGTCGCGGTTCAGAGTGGTATTGAAAACGTAACCACCCTGTTTGCGGTAATAGCCGACCAGACGCACCCCGGCCATATCGCCAAGTGGCGCGTTGATCACGCCGGTCAGCTGCGTTTCCTTGTGCTCGAATTCGTAGGACGCGCTGACGGATCCCCCGAAATCCCTGCCCGGGGTACGGTTGACGATGCTGATTGCCCCGGCGATGGCGTTCTTGCCAAACAAGGTCGGTTGCGGACCACGCAACACCTCGACCCGCTCGACGTCGACGATCGGCATACGGACCAACTGGTCGCGGCCATAGTAGATCCCGTCCACAAACATCGCGGCTGACTGTTCGAAGCCCTTGTTGTCGCCCGAAGAAATACCCCGGATCGCAATGCGGTTGGCAATCCCGGTCTGGGTGATGCGAAGGTTGGGAACGCTGGATGAAAGCTGCTCGAGATTGGCAGTACCCTTCGCTTCGATATTGTCGCCGCTAACGGCGGCGATCGAGATCGGGACGCGAGAAATGCTCTCGCTGCGTTTCTGCGCGGTCACCACGATTTCGTCCAAACCGCCTTCTTCCTCGGCGGCGGGGGCGGCGGCGTCTTGCGCCAGAGCGATGCCTGGCATGGCGATGGCACTGCTCAGCAGCGCCGCGACGAACAGCTTCTTCATGGATTGGCTCCCCTCTCATATGCTTCCGGATCGGCCATTACCTGGTCCGGAAGATTCCTCTTGCGGTGTCTGTGATAGTGCTCTTAAGTTCGGTTATGCAAGCAAGAAAATTTAGTGAGGCGAATCCCGGCGATGGCGCTGCCTGAAATTCTGACACGAAACCTTGTTCTGCCCGCGATTGCGGCGCCGATGTTCCTGGTTTCCGGGCCGGAAATGGTGATTTCGGCCTGCCGCGCCGGGATCATCGGCTCGTTCCCCGCGCCCAATGCCCGAACCGCTGAAGATCTTGAGAACTGGATCGCGCAAATCGAAGCTGCGCTGGCTGGAGAAAGCAAAGCCGCGCCCTGGGCGATCAACCTGGTGGTCCATCCCTCGAACGATCGTTTCCCATCAGATCTCGAATGCGTGGTGCGCCACAAGGTCCCGCTGGTGATCACCGCGCTGGGCAGTCCGGCGCGGGTGGTCGATGCGGTCCATGCCTATGGCGGACTGGTTTTTGCCGACGTCAATTCGGTCGGCTTCGCGCGCAAGGCGGCGGCGGCCGGGGTCGATGGGCTGGTGCTGGTCGCCGCCGGTGCAGGCGGCCACACCGGACTGACCGCCGGCTTCGCTTTCGTAGAGGAAGTGCGCCAGTTCTGGGACGGGCCGATCGTGCTGGGCGGGGCGATCTCGACCGGCCAGGCGATCCGCGCTGCCGAAGTGCTCGGCGCGGACCTGGCCTATCTCGGTACGTCGCTGATCGCCTGCAAGGAGAGCATGGCGGTTCCCGGCTACAAGGACATGGTGGTTGCCGCCGGGGCCGAAGACATCGTTCCTTCGAAGGGCATCACCGGGGTCACCGCCAACTGGCTGCGGCAAAGCCTGGTCGCTGCGGGCCACGATCCGGCGAACATGCCCGAGGACAAGAAACCCAACTTCGAAAACGCGCGGGACGATGCCAAGGCGTGGAAGAACGTCTGGTCGGCCGGGCAGGGGGTCGGCGCGGTGCGCGCGGTCGAACCGCTGGCGCGGATCGTCGAACGCTTGAAATCCGAATATGCCGCGGCATGCTGTCTGCCGCGCTTCGCTGCGAAGGAGTAACGCAATGACGGTGGAACTGGTCGGGACCGTGCGGTCGACGCTGAAGAACACGGATCATCCCTACATGCAGGGCGCCTGGCGGCCGACCTTCAACGAATGGAACGCGATTTTCGCCAATGGTGATGCGGAGGTGATCGGCGCCATCCCCGACGATATCGATGGGGTCTACATCCGCACTGGCGAGGTCCCGATCCATGAACCGATCGGGCGCTATCATCCCTTCGATGGCGATGGGTTCATCCATTCGATCAGCTTCAAGGGCGGGCGAGCGAGCTATCGCAGCCGGTTCGTGCGGACCAAGGGCTTCCAGGCCGAGCAGGAGGCCGGCAAGGCGCTGTGGGCCGGTCTGATGGAGCCGCCGCACAAATCAACCCGGCCGGGCTGGGGCGCACAGGAATGGCTCAAGGATTCAAGCTCGACCGACGTCGTGGTCCACGCCGGCAAGGTGCTCTCGACCTTCTACCAGTGCGGCGAGGGCTACCGGCTCGATCCTTTCACGCTCGAGACGCTCGGCACCGAGGGCTGGGTTCCGCTCGACGGGATTTCCGCCCACACCAAGGTCGACGAGGCGACCGGTGAGCTCTTGTTCTTCAACTATTCAAAGCACGCCCCCTACATGCATTACGGGGTGGTCGGGCCGGATAACCGGCTCAAGCACTATATTCCGGTCCCGCTCGCCGGGCCGCGCCTGCCGCACGACATGGCCTTCACGAAGAACTACGCCATCGTCAACGACATGCCGCTCTACTGGAATCCGGAGCTGCTGGAGCGCAATCTCCATGTGGTCCAGTTCCACCCCGACCAGAAGACCCGCTTCGGCCTGATCCCGCGGATGGGCCAGCCCGGAGACATCCGCTGGTTCGAGGCCGCGCCGACCTACACCCTGCATTGGCTCAACGCCTGGGAGGAGGGCGACGAGGTGATCCTAGACGGTTATTTCCAGGAAGAGCCGCAGCCCAAGTCGCACCCCGATGCGCCCGACGGACTCGAGCGGATGATGGCCTATCTCAGCCAGGGGCTGATGAAGCCCAAGCTGCACCGCTGGCGGTTCAATCTCAAGACCGGCGAGACCACCGAGCAGCGGCTCGACGACCGGATCCTCGAGTTCGGGATGTTCAACCAGAAGTACGCCGGGCGCAAATATCGATACGCCTATTCCGCGGTGCCCGAGCCATACTGGTTCCTGTTCACCGGGCTGGTAAAGCACGACCTCGACACGGGCGAAAGCGAGGAAATCAGCTTCGGCCCCGGCCGCTTCGGCAGCGAGGCGCCCTTCGCGCCGCGCGTCAATGCCACGAGCGAGGACGATGGGTACCTCGTCTCGTTCATCGCCGATGTCGAGAATGACCGCAGTGAATGCGTGCTGATCGATGCGAAGAATTTCGCCGCCGGTCCGGTCTGCCGGATTATCCTGCCCGAACGATTCTGCTCGGGCACCCATTCGGTCTGGGCCAATGGCGACGATATCGGCATGGGGCCGAATACGGTATTGGCGGCATGAGATGATCCTGGCCGGGGAGAGCAAGCGCAAGGCATATCGCGAGGCAGGCTGGTGGGGCGACCAGACCCTGGCCGACCTGTTTTTCGCGCAGGCCGAAAAGTGGCCCGACCGGCCCGCGCTGGTCGACGCGCCCAATCGCGAGGATTTTGCCTTCGGTGCGCCGCAGCGCCTGACCTGGGGCGAACTGCGCGCCGAGGTTGAGCGGATGGCCGGGGCGCTGGTCGAGGCCAGGATCGGCAAGGACGATGTGATCGTCATCCAACTGCCCAACATCAGCGAGTTCGTCAGCCTCTACTTCGCGGCAGCTAGGATTGGCGCGGTGGTCAGCCCGGTGGCAGTGCAGTACCGCAGCCATGAACTTGCCACCATGTTCGGGATCGTCAGCCCCAAGGCCTTCGTCTGCGGTACGCGGATGAAGGGCGCGGATCATATCGGGGTGGTGCGCCCGCTGCTCGGTGAAACGATCCGGCTGATGACTCTCGGCCCCGATGCCCCGGCCGATGCGCTCGATCTCTCGGCCGCGCCGGGCAATGCCGTCGCGCTTGAGGCGCACTGTGCAGCCAACCCGGTCGATGCCGACGATATTTTCACGATCTGCTGGACCTCGGGCACCACCGGGGTGCCCAAGGGGGTCCCGCGTAGCCACAACCACTGGGTCGGCATCGCGCCCGGCACCTATGTCACCTCGCGGCTGCGCGACGGCGACGTGATGCTCAACCCGTTCCCTCTGATCAACATGGCCTCGATCGGCGGGATCACGATGTCCTGGCTGCGGGTCGCGGGGACGATGGTGCTGCACCATCCGTTCGATCCGCAAGTCTATCTCGCCCAGATCGCCCGCGAGCGGCCTTCGTTCACCATCGCCCCGCCCGCCGTGCTCAACATGCTGCTGCAGAACGAGGCGCTGCTCGCCTCGGTCGACCTATCCAGCCTGCGCACGATCGGTTCTGGCTCGGCCCCGCTGGCCCCGGCGATGGTTCAGGGCTTCCAGGAGCGGCTGGGCTTGCCGGTGCTCAATATCTTCGGTTCGAACGAGGGGATGACCCTGATCACCGGGCCGGACGACGTGCCCGATCCGGTCGAACGCGCCAGCTATTTCCCGAACGGGCTCTATCTGACGCCGTGGTCGGGCAGCGAGCCGCAGCGGATCATGGAATCGCGGCTGGTCCCGCCGGAAGGTGGCGCTCCGATCGAGGCCGAAGAGGTCCCGGGCGAACTCCAGATCAAGGGTCCCGCGGTGTTCGAAGGCTATTGGCGCGCGCCCGAGCAGACCGCCGCGGCCTTCACCGACGACGGCTTCTTCAAGACCGGCGACCTGTTCCAGATCGAGCAGGGCGGGCGGTTCCTGCGCTATGTCGGGCGCTGCAAGGACCTGATCATTCGCGGCGGGGTGAACATCTCGCCCGAGGAGATCGACCAGTTGCTCGGCGGGCATCCTCTGCTGGCAGAGGCCTGCGCCTTCGCACTGCCCGACCCGGTGCTGGGCGAGCGGGTCGGCCTGGCCTATGTCCCGCGCGGGGCGGATGACGTGCCGCTCGAGGCTGTCACGCAGTTCCTGCGCGAGCGCGACATGGCGGTGTTCAAGCTGCCCGAGCGATTGTTCCGCTTCGATGCGCTGCCGCGCAATGTGACGAACAAGGTGATGCGGAGCGAAGTGCGCGACATGGCGCTCAAGCTCGTCGAGGAAGGAAGCTGACATGGCCGCAGAAGTCTTCATCCTGGGCGGCGCCCAGACCGATTTCGCCCGCAATATCGAGCGCGAGGGCGGCGGGATGTTCGAACTGTTCCGCGATGTCGCCGAGGCGGCCTTCGCGGCGACCGGGATCGAGCCCAAGGAGGTCGAGACCGCCCATGTCGGTAATTTCGTCGGCGAGCTGTTCGCCGGGCAGGGCCAGCTTGGCGGATTCTTCGGCCATGTCCACCCGGACCTCGCGGGAATTCCGGCCTCGCGGCACGAGGCGGCCTGTGCTTCGGGCTCGATCGCGATTCTCGCCGCCAGCGCCGAGATCGAGGCGGGCCGCTATGGCCTCGCCATGGTGCTCGGGATCGAGCTGATGCGCAACGTCCCCGGCCAGCGCGCCGCCGAATATCTCGGCTCGGCCGCCTGGGCGGGCCGCGAGGCGCAGGAGGCGCGCTATCTCTGGCCCTACATGTTCTCCGATGTCGCGCGCGAATATTCGGAGCGGTTCGGGCTCGACCGCGCCCACCTCCACGCGATCAGCGAGAACGCCTTCGCCAATGCCAAGCGCAACCCGAACTCGCAGACCCGCCAGTGGGCGATCACGCCCGAGCATTTCAGCGAGACCAATGATGAGCTCAACCCGCCGATCGAAGGCTCGCTGCGCAAGGCCGATTGCGGGCAGGTGACCGATGGGGCCGCGGCGGTGTTCCTCGCCTCGCGCGAAGTGGCGGAGCGCTATGCCGCGCGAACGGGCATCGCGCTCGAATCGATTCCCCGGATCAAGGGCTGGGGCCATGCGACTGCGCCCCTGCTCTATTCGGCCAAGGTTTCGGCCAGCCGGGGCGGCCCATACGTCTTCCCCTCGGTGCGCAAGGCGATGATGGACGCGCTGGGGCGGGCCGGGATGCCCGATATCTATGCCTGCGACGGGGTTGAGGTGCACGATTGCTTCTCGATCACCGAATATATGGCGATCGACCATTTTGGGATCACCGCGCCCGGCGAAAGCTGGAAGGCGGTCGAGGACGGGACGATCGCGCTGGGCGGGCGGCTCCCGGTCAATCCATCGGGCGGGCTGATCGGGCTTGGTCATCCGGTCGGGGCGACCGGCGTGCGGATGACGCTCGATGCCTGGCGGCAGGTCACCGGCCATGCCGGGGACTACCAGGTCGAGGGCGCCAAGAACTTCGCCACCTTCAACGTTGGCGGCAGCGCAACCACCTCGGTCAGCTTCGTGGTAGGCGTCTGACACTTGATGGAGCCGGTCTATCTCTACGACGCCGTGCGCACCCCGCGCGGAAAGGCCCGGGTTGATGGCGGGCTTGCCGCGCTAACGCCGCAGGAACTGGTGCGCATCCTGATCGCGGCACTTGGTCATCGCTGCGGTGCAGCCGCGAGCGATCCGGACGCGCTGGTGCTGGGCTGCGTTACCCAGCACGGCGATCAGGGCGGACACGTGGCCATTCTGGCAAAGCTCTATGCCGGTTTGCCGGATCGCTGCGCCGCACAGACGATCAACAACTATTGTTCGTCCGGGCTGTCCGCGATCGGCCAGGCGGTTGCCATGATCGGTAGTGGCCTGGCCGAAAGCGTTCTGGCTGGCGGGGTCGAAATGATGAGCCGGGTGCCGTTCCTGAGCGACGAGGCCAGCTTCTATAGCGACCAGACACTGCCGCCGCGCGCGCGGTTCGTGCCGCCAGTCCTGGCCGCAGACCGGCTTGCCAATGCCGAGGGCATTTCCCGCGCAGAACTTGATTCCACAGCAGTGCTATCGCAGCAGCGCGCCGCCGCCAGCGATAGCGATCCGGCCCTGCAGGCTTCGCGCGTTCCGGCTGGTGCCTTGACGGGCGAGGAGTGTCCCCGCTCTGGCACTACAGCCGAGGGGCTGGCAGCGCTGCCGCCAGCTTTCGCCAGGTTGCAAGAGCAGTTCGCAGGCGCGATCGACCATGCCCGGTTTGAACCGCTGCACACCTTGTCGCACGCACCGCCGGTCTGTGATGGGGCCGGTCTGGCGCTGGTCGGCAAGGCCGGGCTCGCTTTGCGCCCGCGGGCGCGGGTGCTTGCCTATGCGGAATGCGGCGGCGATCCTGCGGCGTCGCTCACCGCGGGATTGGCGGCAATGGACAAGGTGCTGGACCGCGCCGGACTGACGCTGAACCAGATCGACCGGATCGAATTCATGGAGGCCTTCGCCGTCACGATCGCCAAGTTCATGCGCGACTACTGCCCCGATCCGGCGCGGGTTAATGTATCGGGCGGGCACTTGGCCAAGGGGCATCCGATGGGTGCGACGGGGGCAATTCTCACTTCCAGCCTGCTCGATGCGCTCGATGCGGCACAGGGCCGGCTCGGCCTGGTTGTCACGACAGGGGCGATGGGTGCCGGGGCGGCAATGGTGGTCGAACGGGTCTGACTCCTGAGCCATTAACCTGATTGTGAGGCTGCGCCATTAGAGCCGATCAGGTCAGGAGACAGATTTCATGAAATTCGTACCACTCAAGTCGCGCGGCGGGGACTACCTCGTGGTAGTCGCCAACATCGCCTGGCTGCGCACAGCCGAGAACGGTCAGACCAATGTCGGCATCGTCGGCGGCAGTCCGCTGCTGGTCGCGGGATCTATTGAAGAGGTGGCGCGGACGATCCTGGCTGGCTGATCGATCGATCAGCCCGGCTCATCACTTGCGGCTTTGCCGCGCCGAGTTGCCGAAAGCCAGGCTATACCAGCGGCTGAAGGCTGCGATCGAACTATAGCCAAGCATCTCGGCAATATCGGTGATCCGGAGGCGCGGGTTGGCGAGGTACTGCGTGGCCAACTGTTTGCGCGCCCGGCCCAGCATCGCGCTGAACTGCTCGCCCTCGTCGGACAGCCGTCGCTGCAGCGTGCGCACGGTCAGTCCCAGCGCGGCCGCGCAGCCGTGGATCGTCGCCCGGCCCGACGGCAGCAGCAGCAGGATCAACCCTTCGACCGCTTCTGCGGTTCCTCCTTCCGCTCCCTGGCCGACCTCACCCAGCAGCGCGCGGGCGTGGCGGGCCATTCCGGCGTCGGCCAAGGCACCAGGGCGATCGAGGTCTGCTGCGGGGATCACCAGCGCGTTGAATTCGGCGTCGAACTGCAAGTCGCAGCGAAACAGGCGGCGGAATAGGGCGAGGTCGGCCGCGGCCGGTGCCTCGCTGGTCAGGCAGACCAGCCGGGGCGACCAGCCATCGCCCAGTACCGCCCGGCACAGCCGGACCAACACGCCCAACCCCAATTCGTGCGCCTGCACTGCAGGCTCGGGCACGGCCAGAGTCAGGTCCTCGCGCAGCAGGGCCTCGCCCTCTTGTTCGTCGAGCGTCAGCACCAGGGTCGAATTGATCCGGCTGCGGAATTCGCGCAGCGCCTTGAGCGAGTGCCGCAGCGAAGGCTGGTGGAGGATCAGCAGGCTGGCGCTGCCGAGGTTCGCCAGCAGCCGTCCTTCGGCCATGCGCAGCCCCAGCGTGCGGCAATGACTGACCTGGGCGCTGCGCTCAAGCAGGCGGACCACGGCCTGGGCCGGGATCGGCTGCTCGGGATTGGCCAGCTGAGTGCGGGTCAGGCCCTGCTCGCGCAGCAGCGCCGCCGGGTCGGTGTCCAGCGCGGCCATACATTCCAGATAGCCGCTGAGCGAGGCTGCGCGCACCATCTGGGTCATTCACTGCCTCCCGCATGCTGCCTGTCGTCAATTGCAAAAAGTATGTCACGAAATGTGAAAACTGCAAGGGAGAATGCGGCCATAAGCCCACCAAGAACAAGCAATGGGAGAACCAACCGATGGCTCAGGCCGTCCGATTCCACCAGATTGGCGGACCCGAAGTCCTGACGCTCGAACAGGTCGCCGTCGGCGATCCGGGTCCGGGCGAAGTGCGGATCCGCCATCATGCGGTGGGCTGCAACTTTGCCGACACCTATTTCCGCACTGGCTATTACCCGGTCCAGCCGCCCTGCGGCATCGGAGTGGAGGGCGCGGGCCAGGTGCTGGCCGTGGGCGAGGGCGTGACCTCGGTTTCTCCCGGGGATCGCGTTTCCTACAATGGTGGCCCGCTGGGGGCCTATTCGACCGAACGCGTGATGCCCGCCGCGCCGCTGCTCAAGCTGCCGGACAGTGTTTCGTATGAGACCGCCGCGGCCTCGACCATGCGCGGGCTGACCGCAGTGTACTGGATGATGAAGGTCGACCCGCGGCTGAAGGCTGGCGACACGGTCCTGCTGCACGCCGCCGCCGGAGGCGTCGGCCTGCTGGCGATCCAGGTCGCCAAACTGCTCGGCCTGCGCGTGATCGGCACGGTTTCCAGCGAAGCAAAGGCCGCCAAGGCCCGCGAAATGGGCTGCGACGAGATCATCTTCTACCGCCGTGAGGATGTGCCCGCCCGGGTCAGGGAACTGACCGGGGGCGAGGGCGTGCAGACGGTGTTCGATTCGGTCGGCGCCGATACGTTCGAAGGCTCCTTGAAGTCGCTGCGGCGGCGCGGGGTGCTGGTCGGTTGCGGCACCGCCTCGGGCCCGTTCCCACCGATCGATGCGCTACAGCTGGCGATGCAAGGATCGGTCTATTTCACCCGGCCAGCCTTCGCCGACTACTTCGCCGACCCGGCCGAGCGCGCCGAGATGGCCCAGTTCTGGTTCGACCACCTCGCCGCCGGGCGGATCAAGGTCGAGATCGGCGCGCGCTACACGCTCCAAGACTGTGTCCAGGCCCACCGCGATCTCGAGGCCGGCAAGACCATCGGATCATCCGTATTCGTTCTGGAGGACTAAGCCATGAAAGCCGAACAACTCACTTGCGCGCTCGGCGCCCAGATCAGCGATATCAATCTGGCCGAAATGGGCACCAACGACGATATGGCCGGCGAGATCGAGGCGCTGCTGCTCAAGCACAAGGTGCTGTTCTTCCGCGATCAGGACATGACCGACGCCCAGCATGCCGCAGTCGCCCGCCGGTTCGGCGATCTGGAAGACCATCCGTTGGCGAACAGTGCCGATGGCGAACCCGGGATAATCCATATCTGGAAAAGTCCCGAAAGCCCGCCCGAGCGCTATGAAAACGCCTGGCACAGCGATGCCGCCTGGCGCGAAGAACCGCCGATGGGCGCCGTGCTGCGCTGCGTCGAATGTCCTCCGGTGGGCGGCGACACGATGTGGGCCAATATGGAGCTGGCCTACGAACGCTTGCCCGATCACATCAAGCAAGACATCGCCGACTTGCGCGCACGCCATTCGATGGAAGCCAGCTTCATGGCTGCCAAGCCGATCGAAGAACGGCTGGCGATGAAGGAACGTTTTCCCGATCCCGAGCATCCCGTTGTGCGCACCCACCCGGTGACCGGCAACAAATCACTCTACGTCGGCGGCTTCGCGACCCATTTCACCAACTATCACACGGCCAAGCGGGTCCGCGTCGGGCAGGATTTCACCGACGGTTCGGGCAGCCTGTTGCGGTATCTGATCAGCCAGGCAGCAATCCCTGAATACCAGTTGCGCTGGCGCTGGACGCCGAACAGCGTGGCGATGTGGGATAATCGCTGCACCCAGCACTACGCGGTAATGGACTATCCGCCCTGCGTGCGCCGGATGAACCGCGCGACGATTATCGGCGATCGGCCGTACTGATCATGCCCGCGCGTTTTCATCACGCGACCGTCCCCACCTCCCGCGCGGTGCTGCACTGCGTCAGCGCGGGACCGGTGGGCGGGCCGCCTCTGTTGCTGCTTCACGGCTGGCCGCAGACGTGGTTCATGTGGCGCGATGTCATCCCGCCGCTGGCCGAGGCCGGTTACCGGGTGATCGCGGCGGACCTGACGGGCCTGGGCGATTCGACCCGCCCGGCGGACGGCTATGACAAGGCCAGCATTGCCCGTGACATGGCCGAACTGATGGCCGCGCTGGGGTATGATCGCTATGCCGTGATCGCGCACGACTGGGGCGGGCCGGTGGCCTTCTTCCTGGCAGCGCAGTTCCCGGGCCGGGTGTCCGCTATGGCGATATTC